>PWJC01000044.1 GCA_003560165.1 Bacteroidales bacterium | reverse complement strand
TTTCTATTTTCTATTTTCTATTTTCTATTTTCTACCTTCTATTTTCTACTTTCCGTCCTTTCCCCCAATTGCTCCGCACCCCGGAGGGTACCGGATGTTTTGGTCGCATGGGCCTTCGTCAGCCGTTTTCTGCGAAAGCGGCGGCGTAGGAGAATGTGGCGGGGATGCCCCCGGTATGCCAGAACAGCACATGCGCGCCCGGGGGCAGCAGTTCCCTTTCCAGGTGGTCCATCATCCCGTAGAAGGCACGCCCGGTATACACCGGATCGAGCAGGATCCCTTCCGTCCTGGCCAGGGCCAGGATGGCTTCCTTTTCCTGCTGGGTGAGCTTCCCGTAACCGTATTTGTCGTAACCCCTGATCAGGGGGATGTCGGCGGCTGTCAACCGGAGCCCTAGCCTGAGCTTGCGGTCGCCTTCGCACACCAGGCGATAGATCAGTTCTTCCAGCCGGTCGCCACCGCTTTCTTCCTTGTCGATGCTGATGGGCATCAGGGTGGCTCCCAGCCCGTGCAGGGCAGAGCCCAGGGTCAGGCCCGCCTGCATCCCTCCCGAACTCGAGGCGAAGAAAATGTAGTCGATATACAGCTCCTGTTCGCTGAGTTGCTGCCCGAGTTCGCCTGCTGCCTCTGCAAACCCCATGGCACCGGTAAGGTTGGAGCCACCGTAGGGGATGGCATAGGGGCGGCGGCCCTGCGAACGCAGTTCCTCCATGAGGGTTTCCATGTCTTCGCCCTTGCGGTTTTCGCCTGCATAATGGATATTCGCCCCCAGGATATGCGAAAGCAAAAGGTTCCCGTCCAGTCGGGGAGGTTTCTCTCCCCCCAGTAGGAGATGGCAGGAAAGCCCGGCCATGGCACAACCCGCAGCTGTCTGCCTGCAGTGGTTCGATTGCTGGGCCCCTGCAGTGATCACCGTATCGGCTCCCCTGGCCAGCGCATCGCCCAGCAGGTATTCCAGCTTGCGGGTTTTGTTTCCGCCGGTGGCCAGTCCGGTATGGTCGTCGCGTTTGATAAAAAGGCGGCAGCCCCTGTAGCGTGCCGAAAAGCGTTTGAGTTCCTGTAAGGGCGTAGGGAAAAATCCCAGGGGATATTTGCGGACACTGTTCATGGAAAAGGGTTTTAGAGGGTTACTGAATGCAATGATTCCAATGGGTCAATCAAAAAAAAACGCAAAGGGCCGGACCGCTCAAAGAGGCCATATCCGCGGAAGCAAGAGCATGGCCACGGCCATGACCACCAGCGCCATGGGCAGCCCTACCTTGATGTAGTCGGTAAAACGGTAGCCTCCCGGGCCCATTACCAGAAGGTTTGCGGCGTGCGACAAGGGGCTCATGAACACAGCTGCGGCAGAGATGGCCACGGCCATCATCACGGTTTGGGGTGATATGCCGAACGCCGCTGCCGACTCCAGGGCCACCGGCGACATGATCACGACCAGGGCCGCCGGATGGATGGCAATGGTCAGCAGGCTGGTGAGCAGGTAGAGACCGGCAATAACCCCCCAGTGACCAAAATGCCCCAGGGTATTTACCACAGCGCTGGCCACCAGGCTGGCAGCACCGCTTTGTTCCATGGCAATACCCAGGGGCAGCATGCCGGCGATCAGAAATACAGCCTTCCATTCGATGGCCCGGTAGGCTTCCTCCATTTTCAAGCAACCGGTAATGACCATCAGTGCCACCCCGGTCACTGCGGCAATGGCTAAGGGGATCACCCCCAGCAGTACCGGGATGAGAATGCCGGCCATCACCAGGGCCGATGTCATGGCCTTGCCGGTGCGTTGTGGCTGCCTGCCCATTTCGGTGAGGAGGATGAAATCCGGTTCGCTTTCGATCAGCTCAAGCTTTTCCCGCCTGCCGTATAACAGCAATGCTTCCCCGAACTTCAGCGGCATGTTGTGCAGGTTGGTCCTGTGGGCATACCCCTCCTGCCATATGGCCAGCACAGTGAGGCCGTATTTTTGCCGGAAGTTGATCTCCCGCAAGGTCTTGCCGGCCAGCAGGGAGCGGGGTGCAAGCACCACCTCGGCCATCTGCACCTGGTCCGACTCCAGGCTCTGCATCCCGGGAGGCGACTCTTCCAGCAATTCGATTTGGTCGAGGTCGCGCAGCAGGGGCAGGTCGTAAATGTTTCCCTTTACCAGCAGCCGGTCGCTGGCCTGTATGGTAGTGCCTGGGGAGTAAGGCGTTAAT
The DNA here is from genome assembly GCA_003560165.1 of Bacteroidales bacterium. GTDB lineage: Bacteria > Bacteroidota > Bacteroidia > Bacteroidales > UBA7960 > PUPG01. The sequence continues at coordinate 66,097 of PWJC01000044.1, read as the reverse complement.
TTGTCGTCATCGTCAAAAACCCCCAGGACTGTCAGGCCGAATGCGCTGCCAATCTGGCTTTCTGCGATGGCCCGTTCAAAAAGTTTGGCGTCTTCGCTGACTTCCATGATGAACAGCGTGTCATCCAGCTTGTACTTTTCAATCATCTCCCGTTTGCCTGCTGGCTTCAGGCCGGCGATCTTTCCTTCTTTTTCAAGGATCTCCAGCCTGTCGGGGGGGGCCTGAAGCAGCAATACGTCGTTCTCAGTGAGGACAAGGTCGTGGAGCAGGCTCCGCTTGATGTTCCCCGCCCTGTTCACGGCCAGCACATTGATGCCCAGGCGTTTTCTAAAGTCGGTATCACTCAGCCTTTTGCCGGTAAGAGACGACCGGGGGGCCAGCATGGCCTCAAACACCAGCAAGCCGGGGGTCAGCAGTTCTCTGATGTCGATGCCAGCCTGGGAAGGCAAAACAACTTTCCAGTGCTGCATTGCCTTGATGGCCTCGGCCTTGCCCTGAACATGCAGGGTGTCGTTGGCCCGGACGATGGTGGTGGGGCCGGGGTCGAGCAGGGTGACATCGCCACGGATAATGGCCAGTACATTCAGCCCAAGCCCTGCACGCAGCCGGCTTTCAGCCAGGGTTTTCCCCGTCAGCGATGAGGTGGGCTTCACCCTGATCAAAAAGCTGCGCTCCTTCAAATCGTAGGATGCGACAGCCAGGTGCTGCCGCTGCTTTTTCGCTTCGCCGATGGCATCCCGCCTGGGCAACAGGCGCCGGCCGATCAGGGTCATGAAAATCACCCCGGCAAGCAGGGCAGCCAGTCCGATGGGGGTATAGTCGAACAACCGGAAAGGGACGTGGCCACCCTCTTCCAGCGCATAGCTGATCAACAGGTTGGGGGGGGTCCCGATCAGGGTGGTCAGCCCCCCGAGCATGGCCCCGTAGGCCAGGGGCAACAACAGCCGGGAGGGTGTGATATTTTTCGACCTGGCCATGTCCATGACCACCGGCAACATCAGTGCCACCACACCGACATTGTTCATGAAGGCCGACATCAGGCCTGCCGTGAGCATGATCATGGCGGTAAGACGGCCTTCCCCACCCCCCGACACCCGGAGTACCTGACGGCCAATAAGGCGGGCAACCCCGGTCTGGTAGAGCGCGGCGCTCAGGATGAACATGGCCCATACGGTGACCACGGCCGGGTTGCTGAATCCCGAAAGGGCCTGCTGGGGGGTGACAATGCCCGTAAAGGCGAGGGTGCCCAATACCAGCAGGGCCACGATGTCCATCCTTACCCAGGAGGTAAAGAACAACAGCAGGGCCATGCCCAAAATACCCAATACCAGGAAAATCTCAACGCTCACCATCTGCCTGTATTTTTAACCGAACCTACCTCGGCGGGACGTTTGGTGTCGGGGACTGTTCAAAAAGGACATACCCGCTGATGACCGATTGATCCCCCTTACGCATCATATGGGGAGGCCTTTCTTTGTGGCCCGCAAAAGCAGGGACGCCGGTATCGTCGTGCACTGTATACCAGAACCCCACCGGTTGCCCCTCACCGGTGCTGATGTTCAGGGTGATGCCCGCTTCGGGGGGGGCAAAATAGGTCAGCACGGCCCGGCCGGAACCCGGCCGGGGGCGCAGTACATGCCTTTTCAGATCCCCGATTTGCAGCCCGGTTTGCCCTTCGCCACTGTCGAAATAGAAAACCAAGCGGGAGGCTTCCTTCCGCGGAACCACCTCCAGGCTCAGCTCCCGCCGCCCCTGCTCGACCCTGTCGGAAAGCACCCGGACCGAAGGAGGCGGTATGGCCGGGGTAGAAGTTTGCCTGGCAAGTACCTTGCGGGTGCTCAGGGGGAAAAAGGCACCCAGGTCAATGGTGTCGGGCTCTGTGCCCAGAAACTGTTCTGTCCATTCATCGACCTCGCTGTCAAGGCTTATCCAGTAGGTTTCGCCGGTAATGTCGCTGCTGACGTACATGATGTTGTTTTCTTTCCTGTGGCGCTGGTCGTAGCCGGTTACCAGGGTGGCGGTCAGAAAAAAGACCAGCCCCCCTCCCATAAGCAGTCCCGGGATCAGCCATGGCCTCTGCCGGGTCATGATGCCGGAATGCGGGATCAGCAGCCCGGTGGCCAGCCCGGCTGCGGTGATGGTGATCGCCATGGCCTGCAGTCCCATGGCCACATGGAACAAATAAAGGAGGATGGCGAACCAGGACAGCAGAGGGATGGCAGATACCAGCAGCAGTATGCCCATGGGCAGCCCGTCTTCCATTTTCCCTCTGGCCAGCATGGCCACACCCATGGGCAGCAGGCTGAAAAGCAGCGGCCATGTGAACAGGAAGCTGGCACCCTTTACTGAAAAACTGCTGAAGATCATCAGCCCCACCCAGGCCATGATGGCCCCGGAGGTCAACTCCCAGGTAGCAGAGGGTTTGCGGTGGGCCAGCCAGAGCCAGGCCCAGACGCCCAGGCCAGCCATCACCATCAGCCAGTGAAACTGCCCGCTCCAAACCAGCAGGGCCAGCACCGCGGCAGGCAGGGCAAAAGCCTCCCGGGCCCTGATCCCCCGCGTGAGCAGGCGGAAATAGATCGTGCTGAAACCCCAGGAGAGCAACACCAGGCCCAGGAGAATGCCCCGGTGGTTGTATTCGAGCAACCGGAAATCCCCTCCCGGGAAGTTATTTTGCAATATCCGGCCTGTAGCGCCAGAACCCGCGTACAACAGCAACAGCAGGATGCCAAAAGACGCCAGTGCGCAAAGCAGTTTCAGGGGGTCGATCTTTTTGCGGAAGATCCCCAGCCCGGTAAGAGCCAGGGTCAGCAAAGCCACCAGCAGGCTGGTGGCAGCTACCCGGCCGTAAGGGTAATACACGAACCCATATCCCAGGGTGTTGAAGTAAACGGCGTCCTGTTCCGACACCCGGTCAGCGCCGTCATTGCCCAGCGAAAGGATCAGGGCTGCCACGTGCTCCCCGTGGTGTTGTATCGAACGGAGGTCGGTGTTTTCGATGTTATCGCCCCCGGTATGGTAATCAAAGCCGTTGTCGATGTAGGCAAAGTTCAGGCCCTGGTACCCTGCCGCCCTGAAAACAGTGAAGTCGGTGGATGTGGGCATGCGGTTGTACACCTCCACGGCAAGGGAGTTGCCCGTGGGGAAGGGAACAGCCCTGGAGTAGGCCCGGATCGTTTCCAGGTTGCCGCTGCCGGTTTCGAACAATATGCTCTGGCCTTTGGTCCCCCTGGCCTCCAGATTGATTACCAGGTCAACGTCGGTGGCCCAGGGATGGTCGGCCAGAAAGGCCCTGGCCCCCAGCAACCCTACCTCCTCCCCGTCAGGAAAGAAAAAAACCAGGTCGTTGCTGAGAGGTGGGTGGTGGCCCAGCATCCTGATCAGCTCCAGCATGGTGACTACCGCCGAGCCGTTGTCGGAAGCCCCGTAGGCATCGGCCACGGTATCGTAATGTCCCATGATCAGGATGGCCTGTCCCCCGCCGGTGCCAGGGATCCTGGCCAGCACATTTCCCAGGGTGGCGGCCCGCTGCCCGACGGGATCAAAGACTTCCTGTATCTGCAATTGGGGGGCTGCCCCCAACAATTCGAGCTGTTCGAAGATGTAGCGGCGGACCCTTTCGTTTGCCGGGCTGCCGATGGGGTTCCTTTCATTGGCGATCTGTTCCAGATGCCAGGCAGCCCGTTGGGCAGAGAACACTTCTTCGGGGGCTTGGACAGGAACCACAGCCGGGGGGCGGTTCATCACATAGCTCAGGGAAACTGTCAGTAAAATGGCTATGGCCATCGCGAACCCCGGCCATGGAGATTGTTTGCTGTTTTTTGGCATGAAAAGAACCGGTTTTTGGTTTTGGAAGCCGCCAGTGGGCCGCTTCAGTCCAAAAGCTGTATAAAGGCTTCCAGGTCGCTTTCGCTGAACAACACCATACGTATTTTTTTTACATTCTGAAAAGAAGGAATGCTCTCGCGGATGGTCTGCAGCCCCACCTGGAGGGCCTTTTTGAGCGGATAGCCGAAAGCACCGGCCGAAATGGCCGGAAAGGCTATGGAGTCGATGCCCTCTTTGTCGGCCAGTAGCAGGGCATTGCGGTAGCATTCGGCCAGGAGGCGGTCTTCGGGTTTGTCGCGACCGTACACCGGGCCCAGGCAATGGATCACGTATTTGTTCGGCAAATCGTGTGCAGAGGTGATTACGGCTTCTCCCGGACGGATCGGGGCCAGGGGACGGCATTCTTCCTCCAGCCCGGGGCCTGCGGCGCGATGGATGGCGCCGGCCACTCCACCGCCCGGGCTGAGGGAGGCGTTGGCTGCGTTAACAATGGCTGTCATGTCGGGCTGATCAGCAATATTGCCGCGGATGGCCTGGATGGATACGCCCCGGTAGTTTTTTGTACCGCTCATAAGTGTGGATTATTTTATACACTGTGTAATAATTGGTGATTATTTTGCAGTCCCCCCCTGCAATCATGGCCTGGCTCTCCGCCCCGTTTCTGGCTTTAGGTTGCTGTTTTTCAGAACGCAATGCCTCTATGCAGAGCAGATTGCCCCGGTATGGCATGGCATTTGAAACCAGAAAGCCTGTGGTAAACAAATATATAAAAAACCTTCGGAATGACTGACAAACAGCAAAACCCCCAGGGCAATGCCAACCTGGTCCTGGTTTCCGACATTTTTCCCGACAACATCGTGGTCATCCCTCTTGAAAACCGGCCTGTTTTCCCCGGCCTTGCCCTTCCTCTCACGTTTATGAACGAGGAGATCGTAAACCGGGTGGAGAATGCCATTAAGAATAACAACGGTTTTCTCGGGGTTTCGCTGATCAGGGAGGAGAACACCGAAAGCTTCCTCGATTCGGAGCTTTACAAAACGGGGACACTGATCAAGATCGTCAAGGTAACGAACCGTTCGGACGAAGGCATTCAGTTCATAGGCCAGGCCCTTACGCGTTTCTTCTATGTGAGGGAGGTGGTCAGGCATGGCATCCCGCACTGGCAGGTGAACTACGAATCGGACAAGAAGGAAACCCCTTCCGACGAATTAAAGGCCTATACCCTCGCCGTGATCAATTCGGTAAAGGAACTGATCAAGCTTAACCCCATGTTTCAGGAACAGATGCGCCTGGCCCTGTCGCAGGTGGGCATGGAAAAGCCCGGGCTGTTGATGGACCTGGTGGCCAGTTTTTTGACAGCCGAGGGAGATAAGCTCCAGGACATACTGGAAACCACCAACCTGTTTCAGCGCAGCGAAAAGCTCTTGCTGCTCCTGAAGCAGGAGATTGAACTCAGCCAGCTGCAAAAGGACATCCAGAAACAGATCGAGGAGAAGGTATCTGCCCATCAGCGGGAGTTCTTTCTGAGGGAGCAGCTGAAGGTGATCAAGAAGGAACTCGGGTTGGAGAAAGACGAGAAGTCGACAGAAATTGAAAAAATCCGGGAAAAACTGAAAAAACGGAGGTTGACCGAAGAGGCTGCCAGGGTCGTGGAGGAAGAAATGGAAAAATTAAGGACACTGGAAAGTGTTTCGGCCGAATACCAGGTATCGCGCAATTACCTGAACTGGCTGGCCGATCTGCCCTGGGGGGTTTTTTCGGACGACAACTACGACCTGACAAAGGCCAGGGCCATACTCGATGCAGATCATTACGGGCTTAAGGACGTCAAGCAGCGCATCCTGGAGTTCATCGGCACCATTGTCAAGCGCCGCAGGGTTTCCGGTTCCATTATCTGCCTGGTGGGCCCTCCGGGGGTGGGGAAGACCTCTGTGGGTAAATCAATCGCCAACTCGCTGGAGCGCAAGTTCTACCGCTTTTCACTGGGGGGGATGCGCGACGAGGCAGAGATCAAGGGACACCGCCGGACCTATATCGGGGCCATGCCGGGCAAGATGATACAGAGCCTGAAGCGCACCGGGGTTTCCAACCCCGTGATCATGCTCGATGAGATCGACAAGATCGGCATCAGCTTTCAGGGCGATCCGGCCTCGGCATTGCTCGAGGTGCTTGATCCGGAGCAGAACATGCATTTTTTAGACCACTTCCTCGATGTGAGATTCGATCTGTCAAACATCCTCTTTGTTACCACGGCCAATCAGACAGACACCATCCCCAGGCCTTTACTCGACCGCATGGAGATCATCAAGCTTTCGGGCTATATCATGAAAGAGAAGATACAGATCGCCAAGCGCTACCTGATCCCCAAGCAGCGAAAGGAGCACGGCCTGAAAGCCAGTGAGGTGAACATCACCGACCCGGCCCTGGTTTCCATTGCCGACGGTTATGCCCGTGAGGCCGGCGTTAGGAGCATGGAAAACAACATCAAAAAGATCATGCGCAAAGCCACCCTCATACAGGCCGAAGAAGGCAGCCCCAGGGTGAACGTGAGCCGAAGGAATCTGAAGGATTTTTTGGGACAGCCCGTATTTACCACCGAAGAGCTCTACAAGAAACCCATTCCGGGGGTGGTGCTGGGGTTGGCCTGGACGGCCCTTGGCGGTGCCACCCTCTATATCGAGGCCAATTCGGTGGCAGCCAAAACGGGCAGCCTCAAACAGACGGGGCAGCTTGGCAATGTGATGCAGGAATCGGTCGACATTGCCTATTCGTATGTGCGGTCGGCGATGGGAAAGGAGAAGCCAGCCAACCATTTTTTCGACAAGCATTTTATCCACCTTCATGTACCTGCTGGCGCCACCCCAAAAGATGGGCCTTCGGCCGGCATTACCATGGCCCTGGCTCTGGTTTCACTGGCCAGGGGCAGGGCGGCAAAAAAAGGCCTGGCCATGACAGGAGAATTGACACTTACGGGCAGGGTGCTGCCTGTGGGCGGCATCCGCGAAAAGACCATTGCGGCGCGCCGGGTAAAGGTATATGAGCTGATATTTCCTGCCGAAAACCGCAACAACTTCGAAGAATTGCCCGATCACCTGAAAGAGGGGATCACCCCGCATTTTGTGGAGCATTTCGAACAGGTGCTGCGTATTGCCCGCCTGGACGGCGATGCTTAAGGCTTGTTTTGTATCTTTGCCGCGGCCGGGCCTTCCGGCCGTGAAAGGGCAATCGTGGCATGAGCAGAAACAACAAACCCTCCGGGTACGACTGGCTGGCACTCCTGGTGCTGGTGCTGGTATGGGGCAGTTCGTTCATATTGATCAAGCGGGGTTTGGTGGCCTTCAGCAGTGCGGAGGTGGGAGCCCTGCGCATCTCGATCTCCTTTCTGGTGCTTTCCCCTTTTGTGGTCCGGCATCTCAAAAAAGTACCACCGCGCTTCCTGATCTATTTCCTGGCTTCAGGCATCATCGGCAACGGCCTTCCGCCCTTTTTGTTTGCCAGGGCCCAGACCGTGATCGACAGTTACATGGCCGGGGTGCTGAATTCACTGACCCCCCTGTTCACCCTGCTTATCGGGGTGGTGTTTTTCGGGATCCGGACCCGCTGGGTGAATGCAGCGGGGGTATTTATCGGCCTGGCCGGCGCCATCGGTCTGCTGACCGTGGCCGGAAGCGGGCAGGCGGGCAATATGTGGTACGGGCTCTTTGCCGTGGTGGCAGCCATTTGCTATGCCACTAACATGAACATCATCAAGCAATACCTTTCCGGTTTCGGTGCCATGACCATTACCTCGGTGGCGTTTGCCTTTATCGGGCTGCCCAGCCTGGTTTACCTCTTTGCTGCCACCGATTTTACCTCGACCATGACCGGCAATCCCCATGCATGGAAAAGCCTGGGGTATATCACCATTTTGGCGGTAGTGGGGACCGCCCTGGCCATGATCATCCACAACTGGCTTATCAGGCGCACCTCTGCCCTGTTCACCTCCACGGTAACCTATATGATGCCCATTGTGTCCATCATGTGGGGCCTCACCGACGGGGAGCTGTTCCTGCCTTTGTATATACTTTGGATCGGGTTGATACTGGCCGGGGTGTACCTGGCCAACCGGAAAATAAATACCGGCCGGTGAGCCCCTGGGGTGGCAACAATTTTTCGCAATCCGAACTTGTTACTTAAACTATTTTGATTATCTTTGCACCCCGATACAGGAGTAAAATCATTTAATCCCACACAGAAATGTACGCAATTGTTGAAATAGGCGGCCAGCAATTCAAGATTCAGAAAGACCAGAAGCTTTTTGTGAATCTGCTGGACAACGAAGCGGGTAGTGAGCTGGAGTTTGACAGGGTGTTGCTTTTTGCCGACGAGGAAAACATACGGGTGGGTACACCCGTAGTGGAAGGGGCAATGGTAAAGGCCAGGGTGATTGAGCATGTGAAGGCCGACAAAATACTGGTATTTAAAAAGAAAAGAAGGAAGGGCTATCAGAAAATGAATGGCCACCGTCAACCCCTTACCCAGATACAGATCGAAGAAATTACCGCGTAAATCAGTGGCAACCGAAAAAACAATACACCATGGCACATAAGAAAGGAGCCGGAAGTTCACGCAACGGACGCGAATCACATAGCAAACGATTGGGAGTGAAAATATTTGGTGGCTCCACGGCCATTGCCGGCAACATCATTGTCAGGCAGCGTGGAACCCAGCATTATCCCGGGCTGAATGTGGGAATGGGCAAAGACCATTCCCTGTATGCCCTTACCGACGGCAAAGTGGTTTTCAAGCGCAAGGCCGGAAATAAATCCTATGTGAATATCGAGCCCGATACCGCAGAGGTGCAGGAAAGCCTTAGCCCCCCGCCATCGCCCGAAACCCTGGAGCAACCCACAGAAAAGGCCCCGGAGGAAACAACCGGCTAGTTTGCCTGGCAGTTTATCTGCCAACGCAAAACCCAGCGTTATCAAATCCTGCCCCGGCGGGATTTTTTTTTGTGGCATATTTCTTCGTAATTTTAACGCCTTTATGCTTTCAATAACTACCTACTGATTCAATCCGGGCCAAAGAACATGTTAGATATTCAAATTATCCGCGAACACGGCGAAGAGGTAATCCGCCGGCTGAAAGTAAGGAATATGGATGCCACTGAGGTGGTAGGCCGGCTCAGGGAGGCAGATGCCGTGCGCAGGAAAACCCAGAAGGAACTGGATGACAACCTGGCCAGGGCGAATGAACTGGCGCGTCAGATTGGCGAACTGTTTAAATCGGGCAAAGGGCAGCAAGCTGCAGAGATGAAGCAGGAGTCGGCTTTGCTGAAACAGCGTGCCAAAACTTTACAGGATCAACTGGATTCGGTCACTGCCGAATTCAGGGAGCTGATGGTCAAATTGCCCAACCTGCCCCACCCCTCGGTGCCTCCCGGGAACTCCGAGGCCGACAACGAACTGGTCAGGGCAGAGGGCGAACCCCTTCCTGCCGCCACCAATGCGCTGCCACACTGGGACCTGGCCAGAAAATACGACATTATTGATTTTGAACTGGGTGCCAAGGTCAGCGGGGCAGGTTTTCCGGTCTACAAGGGCCGGGGTGCCCGTTTGCAGCGCGCACTGATCGCCTTTTTTCTCGATGAGGCCACCAAGGCGGGGTATACCGAATACCAGCCCCCCCTTCTGGTTAATGAAGCCTCTGCCTTCGGCACCGGCCAGCTGCCCGATAAGGACGGGCAGATGTACCACCTGCCCGCCGACAACCTCTACCTGATCCCCACTGCCGAAGTTCCCCTGACCAATCTGTACAGAGACAGCATCCTGAAAGAAGAGGAGCTGCCTGTGAAATGTGCAGCGTATTCGGTCTGTTTCCGTCGCGAAGCCGGATCATACGGAAAGGACGTGCGGGGCCTGAACCGACTCCACCAGTTCGACAAGGTCGAGATTGTCCAGGTCGCGCATCCCGGCAAGAGTTATGAGGTATTGGATGAAATGGTCGAATATGTCAGCGGGCTGCTGCGCAAGCTGGAACTCCCCTTCCGTATCACCCGGTTGTGCGGAGGCGATTTGGGATTTGCATCGGCGCTGACCTTCGACATGGAAGTGTATGCCAGTGCACAGCAGCGGTGGCTGGAGGTGAGTTCCATTTCCAACTTCGAAGCATACCAGTCGGCCCGCATGAAGCTGCGTTTCCGTTCGTCTGCAGGGAAAAACAGCCTGGCCCATACCCTCAATGGCAGCGCCCTGGCGCTACCCCGGATTTTGGCCGCCCTGCTTGAAAACAACCAGGGGGCCGGCGGCATCCGGATACCGGAAGCCCTCAGACCCTATACCGGCTTCGACAGCATCGGATAAGGGCCGGGCAAAACAAATGCCCGCGTACTGCGTTTTCCTATTGACCAGACTCACTGAATCCATGCAGAAAGTCATTTTCCCGGTCTTTTTCCTCCTGCTGTTCCTGATGCCGGCGCAGCAGTTGCCCGCCATTGCCGACACCACCAACAAGCAATTGGCTGCACAGTATTTTCGTGAGGGCGAATACGAAAAAGCACTGGCTCTGTACGAGGAACTCTTCCGGCATTCGCCCACGACCGTTATCTACAACAATTACCTCCAAAGCCTGCTTGCCCTTGAAGAATATTCCCGCGCAGAAAGCCTGGTGAGAACACAGATGCGGGTTCATCCCGGTGATGTACGCTACGAGCTTGACCTCGGATGGGTCTTTCACCGGGCCGGCAACTCCCGTCAGGAGCGCCGCCACTTCGACAGGCTGATCGGGAGGCTGGAGGCAGGGGCAGAGGCTGTTGTTGACCTGGCCCTGGCTTTCGAGCACAGGGGCTTTGCCGACAGGGCCTTGGAAACCTACCATCGCGGACGGGAGCTGCTGGGCGACAGCCATCCCCTGCATCTGCGCATAGCTGCCCTTTACGACAGGACCGGCAATCACCGGGCCATGATGGAAGAATACCTCGATTACATGGTGGAGCATCCCAACGAAATGCAGCGTGTAAGAGGCTTGCTTCAGGATGCCATTGCCAACGATCCGGGCTTTTCGCGCAATGATGCCCTGCGACGGGTTCTGCTGGTGCGCACCCAGCAGCATCCGGGCAATATCCTTTGGGCCGAAATGCTGCTCTGGCTGTCGTTGCAGCAACAGGATTTCCGCATGGCCTTTCTGCAGGCCAGGGCCATCGACCGCCGCCTCCGGCAGGAGGGCGACATGGTGCTGGAAGTAGCCCGGCTGAGTACCTCCAACCAAGACTACGAAGTGGCTGCCCAGGCCTATTCCTACCTGCTGGAAATGGGCAGCGAAAGCACCCATTACCTGGATGCCCTTGTGGGCTACCTGAATGTGCGCTATTTGTCGGTGATCAACGAATACACATACAGCATGGACGAGCTGGCTGCCATTGAACAGGAGTACCTGGAGGCCATCGCCACACTGGGAGCAAGGGTCTCGACGGTGCCTCTGATCCGCAACCTGGCCCAGCTTCAGGCCTTCTATCTGGGAAAGACTGCCGAAGCCACCCAATTGCTGGAATCCACCCTCGACATCCCCAATGTGTCCGAACGGGTCAAGGCCGAATGCAGGGTGGCCCTGGCCGACATCCTGGTGCTCACCGGCGAGGTCTGGGATGCGACCCTTTTATATGCCCAGGTAGACAGGATGTTCAGAGACGACCCCCTGGCCCATGAGGCCAGGTTTAAAAACGCCAGGCTGAATTACTATATGGGCGAGTTCGACTGGGCCAGGGCTCAACTCGATGTGCTCAAGGCAGGCACTTCGCGGCTGATCGCCAACGACGCCATCCAGTTGTCGCTCAGGATACAGGATAATGTGGGCCCGGACGGCAACACCGCCCCCTTGCTGCTGTTTGCCAGAGCAGAGAAGCGGGTGTTCATGAACCGGTTTGATGAAGCCCTGTCACTGCTCGACACCATCGCAAGGCAATACCCCGGCCACCCGATCGGCGACGATGTGTTGTTTGCCCGGGCCGGGATCATGAAGCAGCTGGGCAATTACCATGCTGCCGACAGCTTGCTCGCAAGGTTTGCCGTAAGCTACCCCGGCAGCATACTGGCCGACCTGGCCCTGTTTCTGCGAGCCGGGCTGCAGCATCAGCTCTTCGGGAACCACGACATGGCCATGGCGCTTTACCAGGAACTCATGCTCGATTATCCTGGCAGCATTTATGCTCTCACGGCGAGGAACCGCTTCAGGGCCCTGCGCGGCGACATGGTCAATTAAAGAACGCAACAGGAGATAAAGTGGGCAGGCACGTAACCCCCAAAAAATCGCTCGGGCAGCATTTCCTGGCCGATGCCGGCATTGCCCGCAAGATCGCAGGCAGTCTGACCGGTCATGGCAATTATGGCATCGTACTGGAAGTGGGGCCGGGTACCGGCATGCTGTCGAGGCAGCTGATGGAAATTGACGGATTCAGGTGGTACGGGATGGACGTGGACCGCGAATCCATCGCTGCCCTAAGGGAGAAACACCCTGAGATGGCAAGCCGCATCATTCATGCCGATTTTTTGCGCTGCGACTTCCCTGCGCTCTTTGGGCAGGAACCCCTGGCGTTGATCGGCAACTTCCCTTACAACATCTCTTCGCAGATCGTATTCAAGCTGCTGGAGAACAGGCATCAGGTACCCGAAATGGTGGGGATGTTCCAAAAGGAGGTGGCCCTTCGCATTGCCTCTCCTCCGGGCAGCAAGGTGTATGGTATCCTCAGCGTGCTGACCCAGGCCTTTTACCGGGTGGAGCTGCTCTTCCATGTCGGCCCCCATGTATTTGTGCCCCCTCCACGTGTGGATTCGACCGTTATCCGCTGCAGAAGGAAGGAAAACTACCATCTCGGCTGCAACGAAAAGCTCTTTTTTTCGGTGGTGAAAACCGCGTTTAATCAACGAAGGAAAACCCTGAGGAATTCGCTCAGGGGCATGCAGCTGCCATGGGAGTCCCTGCCTTCGCATCTTCCGGGCGAGCGCCCCGAACAGCTGGGAGTGGATGATTTTGTGCTGATCACCAGGCAGCTGCCATCCCGGCCTCCCTTGGGTGAATGATCGCGCAGGGATGTTGGCTTGCAAGAAAAAACACGTAATTTTGTCCTGAACCCGAAAATACAGCCTTGCCGAATGACCACCAAAAAGTTCAATGCATTTGAATATTCCGGCCGTGATGCTCCGGGTGCCGATGGGATGGAAAGGCTCTGCCGGCAGGAAGCATTCGATACCCCCAACGGTTATGCATTTGTGCTGGTTTCGGATGCAGACAGCGATCCGGGCAGGGCCCGGCTGACTGCCGTGGCCATGGAAAGGATACGGTATTACCTGGAAAACGAGGTGGAGGAAAATCCCGGAAGGGCTCCTGCCAATTCACTGATTTACACCTCCGGGTATTTGTTCCAGATGCATCAGAAACAACCTTCGGCAAACAGGGGACAGATGAGCGCCCTCTGCGCCCTGCTGATCAACGACCAATTGCATTATGCATGGGTGGGCGATCCCTGCCTGTTTTTGTTTACCGGCAGGAAGGTCATCCCCCTGACCCGGCAAGAGGCAGCTCCTGAAGAGGCGGGCGACAACGATTCCCCCCTCCGGGCGCCCGGCCACATGGGGCATCAGGCCCTGATTACCCCGGGCTCACCATCCGGGCCCCTGCAACCCCTGAATGGCGACATGGTGTTGATGGGCACTGCCGGTATTTGCGCTGAACTTTGCCGGAAAGGGACCCGGGCCTTGCTGCGCGATTCCATGCCGGCCCAGACCAAGGTGGCCAGAATGATTAAAAGCAGAAGGCCTTTGCCGGAAGATGCCGGTGCAGCCCTGGGGATCATCTGTTTCAACGACGTGTCCAACACCATCAGGAGCTACGCAAGCGGTAGCTACCGCCCCGGCCCTGTTGGACCCGGAAATCCCGGACAACAGCCGCCCATGACAGCGAAAAAGAAAAAAGGGGCAAAGCTGCCTTCTGTTTCATCTTCGGCCATCAGGAATGTTTTAACCATCGCCGCCTTGTTGTTGGTGGCCTATATGGTTTACGATCTGTTCATATACAATCCGCGTCCGCCCAGGCGCATTTCGCCCCCCACCTCCACTGCGCAGGAGGAGATGGGGGTTGTTTCCCCGCCCGGAGAGGAAATGGCCGATGTGCCGGCTTTGCCCGCCGACAGCTTCTATACGGTGCGCAGCGGCGATACATGGGGCCGGTTGTATGTCCGGTTCGGGGTCTGTTCGTGGTTTGTGATCAACCACCCTCCCAACAGGGGGCGGTTCGGCCGCGAGTCGACCCTCCTGGCCGGACAGACACTGGCCATCCCACTACGCTATTCGGGCAACTCCCGGCTCAACCCGGTTTACCATACCTACTTTGGCATCGGGGAGGTAGGCAGTAGTTGCCAGAATGCCGGCAGGGAATTGCTGGAGGCATTTGAGCGCAGCCTCGAATCACCTTAACCCCAGGTCCGCATGACTGCCAGGCCCGTAGTTCTCTTTGTCGATCAGGTCCATCCCTTTTTAAAGGAGAATCTGGAAAAAATCGGCTACCAATGTGTCGTTAAGCCCGGATTGGACCGGGAAGACTTGCTTGGGCTGCTGCCCGGACTGACCGGTATTATTGTCAGAAGCCGCTTCAGGCTGGGCCCTGAAGAGCTGAGCCTGGCCAACAGTCTCCGGTTTGTCGGAAGAGTGGGCAGCGGGCTCGAGAACATTGATGTAGACTATGCCTCCGGCCGCGGCATTGCCTGTTTGAACTCGCCCGAGGGAAACCGGGATTCGGTTGGGGAGCATGCCGTGGGGATGCTGCTGGCCCTGCTCAACAAATTGTGCCAGGCAAATGCCGAAGTGAGCAGGGGCTGCTGGAACAGGGAGAAGAACCGGGGTACCGAACTCATGGGCAAAACCATGGGCATTGTGGGCTACGGGAATACCGGCAGCGCCCTTGCACGTTGTTTGAGCGGTTTCAGGATGAGGCTGCTTGCTTATGACAAGTACAAAACGGGCTTTGGCAACCAGGCTGTCAGCGAAGCCACCATGGAGGAACTTTTTGACCAGGCCGATTTTTTAAGCCTGCACCTTCCACTGACCAATGAGACCCGTCAGCTGGTCGACCTCGGCTACCTGAATCGCTTCCGTAAAAACATCGTGCTGATCAACACCAGCCGGGGGGAGGTGGTGAACACCCGGGATCTGGTCACTGCCCTGGAGTCGGGCAGGCTTTCGGGAGCGGCCCTGGATGTGCTGGAGTACGAGCACCTGACGTTCGAAAAACTGGAACTGCGGGAGCTCCCACCCCCTTTTCAGTACCTGGCAGCCCATCCACGGGTGATGATGACCCCTCATGTGGCCGGATGGACGCATGAGTCCTACCGCAAGCTCTCGGAGGTGCTTTTTGAAAAGATCAGGGCCCTGCCGCTTACCCGGGCCTAACGGTCTCTGAGCACCAGCTGCATGGTTGTCCGGTTTTTCTGTTCCATGACAACCTCCCTGTTGCCGATCATTTCATCAACCACGGCCTTCTGGTAATGCCTGACGGTAACCAGTTGCAGGCAGTCGTTGTACTTGACCGTGAATAGTTTGCCCAGGTCGCGCAGCAGGGCCGGGGTCTTGGTCCTGTCTTTGTCGAAGCATACCGTGAAGCTGATGGCCGAGTTCTGCATCAGGTTGATCTTCACCCCGTGCTTTGCAAAGTCGGCGAAGATCCGCGCCAGGTTGTCTTCGGCAATAAAGCTGAAGTCTTTTGGGAACATGGACACCAGGACCTGGTCGAACTTAAAGATAAAGGAAGGGTTCTGGCTGTCGAAAAGCTCGTTGTCGTTGATCAGTGAGCCGGGCAATCCGGGCTGGGCAAAGGATTTGACCCTGAGGGGTATCTTTTTCTTCAGCAGGGGCTTCAGGGTTTTCGGATGGATGATGGTGGCCCCGTAGTAGGCCAGCTCGATGGCTTCCTGGTAACTGATGTTCCTGAGCAGAACGGTGCTGTCCATCAGCTTGGGATCGGCGTTGAGCAAGCCGGGCACATCTTTCCATATTACCACTTCATCAGCTTTCAGGGCATAGGCAATGATGGCGGCACTGAAATCGGAGCCTTCCCGGCCAAGGGTGGTAGTAAACCCCTGTGGGGTGCCGCCCAGGAATCCCTGGGTGATCACCAGCGAAGGGATGCCCGGCTCTTTTTTGTGTGGTGTGAGAAAGGGGGTTAGCTGCTCCTGGATCGATTGTGTGCTGGTTATCCAGTCGATTCTTGCATCGCGGAAACTGGCATCGGTGATGATCAGCTTCCGGGCCATGAACAAGCGGTTGGGCAGGCCCGTTTGGTCGAGGTAGGCACTCAGGATCTGGGTCGACACCACTTCGCCTGTCGATACGATGCGGTCGTATTCGTAATTGTAGTTTGTGCCGGGTGGCTCGCTGATGTAGTAATACAGCTGGTAGAACGACTGTTCCAGCACCCGGAAAACAGGGTGGTCGCTGCTGGCGAACAAGCCCCGTGCAATGTCGAAATGCATGTCCCTGATTTGGTCGAAAAAAGTCAACATGCTGTCTTTGTTGCCTTCCATAAAGTGTGTGCAGAGGTCCTCCAGGGCATTTGTGGTTTTGCCCATCGCAGAGAGTACCACCACCAGAGGGCCTGCGCCATGGTGGTTCCGGATGATGGTGGCCACATTTCTTACCGAATCGGGGTCCTTTACCGAAGCCCCTCCAAATTTAAACACACGCATAGCTCAGGTCCGGGGCATTGGGAAACGAAACCCGGTATACAAATTTAACAAAAACCCCTTGCCATACAACAGAAACCCCGGCCTGAAACGGCCGGGGCGGAAAAGGGGTGCGGGAATCTGCAAATGGGTGTTGATACAGGCTGTCAGTCTTCTTTCAGGGCCTCCATCAGTTTTTTGCGGGTGAAAAAGATCCGGCTTTTGACCGTGCCGATCGAAAGGTTCAGGGTTTCGGCAATTTCCTTGTACTTGTATCCCTTGTTGTACATCTCGAAAGGTGTGCGTTGCTCGGGGTTGATGCGGCTGATCTCCTTCTGTATCTCCTTTACGGTATACTCCGAGTCGGGA
Organism: Bacteroidales bacterium; assembly: GCA_003560165.1. Classification (GTDB taxonomy): domain Bacteria; phylum Bacteroidota; class Bacteroidia; order Bacteroidales; family UBA7960; genus PUPG01. Next base: position 49,215 of record PWJC01000044.1, on the reverse strand, counting down.
AGCCCTGTATGGCTTTCCTTGCCCAGGTTCAGATAATACAGGTCGTCGGTTTTGTCGAGGATGGTGTTGTTGCGGATGTTTTGGCGGTAGTTGTTGATAAAGGTGTTTTTCATGATGGTGAAGGTCCAGGCCTTCAGGTTGGTATTGGCCGTGAACTTATCCCTGTTCGACAAAGCCTTCAGATAGGTCTCCTGAACCAGATCCTGGGCGTCTTCGTAATTCGAGGTGAGGGTGTAGGCAAAATATTTCAGGTTTTTCTGAAGCCCCAGCAGCTTATAATTGAATTCTACGGTTGTCATGGCGATGATGGGTTTAAGTGTTTAACCAAGCATTGCTCAAAGTTAAACATAAAAATTAAAAAAACAAGGCATTTAATATTTTTTAACAATTTTAGTTTAGCAATAATGTTGTTTTGTGTGCTTATTGATGCCATTTGCAATATAAAAATAAGCATTAAAATGCATCAATGCAAATTAACTTAACTAAAAATATGTTAATCACCTGTTCGGAAAACAGAAATATTCAGGGTTTTCTAACAAAGCAGCAGCAGCCACTAACCAATGGCTGAAAAAGGAAGACAGAAATAGTTTGGGGTGTGGAGGGTTCAGCCTATGTTCAGCTGCTGTTTAAACTCTTCTGCATTTTTTACCAGGACCGCATTGGCTGGCAGGCCCTCAGCGCTGTCCTGCAGCTGCAGGCCGGTAACAAAGATTGTTTTTTTTGGAAAAGCCGCTGAAAGCTGTTCGATGTACCGGGCTGCCTGTTTGTGGTTCATTGCCGCCACAAAATAGGTAAACAGGTAATCTGCATGACGGATCCGGGTCACTTCCACCAGGTCGTTGAAAGGGACCGACTGCCCCAGGTAAATGGACTTGAATCCGTTCTTTTTAATCAGGTAATGGTAAAACAACAGTCCGAGTTCGTGTAGTTCGTTTTCGGGCAGGAACAAAAGAAAAGTTTTTGCCTTTTCAGAGGTGGTCTGCTGCTGTCCGTCGATGGCAATGATCATTTTCTGTCTGATCAGGTTGGTGAGGAAGTGTTCCTGGGCCGGATTGATGGTGCCGATCTGCCACAATATCCCGATCTTCTCCAAAAGCGGATACAATACATGGGTGACGGTCTTTTCAAAACCGATCTTCAGAATGGAATTCCCAAGGGTTTGTTCAAAACCCGCTTCGTTGAGATCGATCATGGCCACCACCAGTTTGTTGATCTGGCTGTCGTAGTCGGCCGATGAGGCGGAGATCTCCATGACCTTGTCCCTGATCTCTTCACCGCTCATCTTTGCGATGCGTGAGATCTTGAACCCATGCCGGTTCAAGGTGGAGATGTTTAACAGCTGCTTCAGGTCTTCGTTGTCGTAGTACCTGATGTTGGTATCGGTGCGCCGGGGGCTGATGATCGCGTAGCGCTTCTCCCAGATCCTCAGGGTGTGGGCCTTTATGCCGGTAAGTTTCTCAAGATCATTGATGGAGTATCGCATAGTGAATGGTGTGAGGGTTTTGGGAAGAAGGTTTTTTTGATGAAGAATATCAGGAAAAAACCTAAACATTCCCTCATGTTGAACCCCGGAGGCAGCAAAAAGTTCAACGGGTTTTCTGAAAAAAATCCGTATATTGGCAAACTGCAAAAGCAATACCCAGCAACCAACAGATTCAATCACAAAATATACACATTATGGATCCAAACACCTTAGACGTCACAGAGCAGCCAGAGGTGTTTGCGTTTACAAGAATCCGGGATCTGGTAAACCAAACCCTCAACCAGGACTTCGGAACAAGAACAATCCCTGATGGCGTTTCATCCGGTTTTCGTGAACTGGACAAAGCCACGGGCGGATTTCAGAAAGGGCGTTTGTACACGATCGCGGTCAAGCCAGGCATGGGGAAAACCGCTTTTTTATTGTCGCTTGCCAACAACATGGCCATCAAGAACAACGAGGCGGTGGCCATATTTTCGTCCGAACGCTCCAACATCAAAATGACCAAGCGCATCATCGAAAGCGAAACCGGGATGTCGGTGCACAAGCTTCAGGCCCAGAACTTCAAGGCCAGCGAACGCGACCATATGCTGTCGCTGCTGAGCAATATTGCCAAGGCCAGGATCTTTATCGACGACACCCCCTCGCTGACAGCCGGGGCATTGTCGGCAAAGGCCAGGCAGCTTCAGCAAACCCAGGGGGTGGACCTGATCATTGTGGATTATCTCGAACTGCTCGGCACCGGGGGGCAGGATGGGGCCGACCGGCAAACCCAGCTGGCTTCCATCATGCAATCGATCAAATCCATTGCCATGGAACTGATGCTCCCCGTGGTGTTGTTTTCACAAACGGCCGGACACGAGCAGGGCTACCGGGCGGGCGACCGTCCCTCGCTGAAGTCGTTGCCCGCCTTCCTGTCGGAGAACTCCGATGTGCTCATGCTGCTGCACCGCAGCGATGCCTATCCCCCCTTAACTATCAAGGGCAACAGGAACAACGTTGAGTTGCTGGTTTCCGGGGGAGAGACAACTTTGGAGGAGGAAGCCGTTCCCCTCGCCTTTATCGAAAGCATCGCAAAATTCACCGATCTGTCGTGAATCAGGGTGGCCCGGCCGGAACTCCGGCCGGGCCATTGTTCACCGGGTCGAATCCTGTACGAACACCCCTTTCTTATGGCCATCATCAACGAACAAGAACTGCGGCACCAGGCCCTGCTGCAGGTGGTAAAGAATATGGTCCTGGCTGCGCGTACCGCCCCGAAAGCCAGGGGCGTGGATCATCTGTCCATGTCGATCATCACCGGCAGCGACATTCAGCGGCTTGCGGCCACCATGAAGGAGATCGGGGAACAGCAAAACAACCGCATCTTTTTGCGGGATGCCGGCAATGTGCTCAATTCGGCCGAAGCGGTGCTGCTGATGGGCACCCGCATCCAATCGCTTGGCCTGAAAACCTGTGGTTTGTGCGGTTTCCCAAATTGCGGCGAAAAAGACCGTCATCCCGATATCCCCTGTGTGTTCAACACCGGCGATCTGGGCATTGCCATCGGTTCGGCCGTGAGCGTGGCCATGGATGCCCGCATCGACAACCGCATCATGTACACCGCGGGCATGGCTGCCCGGCAGCTTGGCTTTTTGGAGCAGGAGTACCGTATCGTTTATGGGGTCCCGGTAAGCGCCACCTCCAAAAACCCCTTCTTCGACCGCAAATAGGTCGTTTCCTGCCTCCTTTCCCCCCGGAGCAGCGTTTTTTTGCCCCGGTCCCAAAACAATTCTCTTTCAGGCTTGTTCCATTTCAGAACCTGCCGGCCGACTTTGTGGCAGGTCGTGGTGTATTGGCGGAAGATAGTAGGTAGTAGGTAGTAGGTAGTAGGTAGTAGGTAGTAGGTAGTAGCTAGTAGGTAGTAGGTAGTAGGTAGTAGGTAGGAAGAAGAAAGTTGAAAAGTTTAAAAAGCCAAAACCCAACAGCCAAAAGCCAACAGCCAAAAGCCAAAAGCCAAAAGCCAAAAGCCAAAAGCCAAAAGCCAAAAGCCAAAAGCCACCTTCTATTTTCTATTTTCTTTTTTTCCTTCGGTTCCAAGAAATATAAAGCGACGAATATATGAAACGCAATACCGGACTGGTTACTTTTGGTGGCAAACCGGTTACACTCATGGGCAAACTGATCAGGCCCGGGCAACCTGCAAAGAATTTCTTTGCCATGGATACTGCCTTGAATACGGTAAGCCTGAGCGACTTCCGGGGAAAAGTCCGCATCATCTCGTCGATCACCAGTGTCGACACCGATGTGTGTGCCCAGCAGACCCGCAGGTTCAACCTGGAAATTTCCAAACTGGAAAATACCAGGCTGCTTACCATTTCCTGCGACCTTCCCTTTGCCCTGAAGCGTTTCTGTGCCACGGAACAGATTGAAAGGCAGTTGATGCTTTCGGACAACAGAGACAGGGACTTTGGTGTGAAATACGGATTGCTTGTCGAGGAGCTCGGTATGCTGGCCCGTGCCGTTGTGGTCATCGACAGCCACGACGTGATCCGGTACCTGGAGGTGGTGTCAGAAATCGGGTCGCATCCCGATTACGACAGTGTCATGGCTGTGGCAAGGGAGGTGTCCTGAGGCCTGCGGCATAAAAAAAAGCTGCTCTCACAAGGGGAGCAGCTTTTTTTTATTCAGGGAAACGATGTCCGGCACTTATTTCACTTCTTCAAAATCCACGTCGGTCACGTCATCGTCATCCTCCTTTTTTTTCTGTTCGCCCTGGTCCTGTTTCTTCTCCTGACTTTCTTGCTGCTGGCCTTCCTGGGCGTTTTTGTACATTTCGGTGCTGGCGGCCTGCCAGGTATTATTCAGGGTTTCCATCGCAACATCTATGCCAGCCAGGTCTTTGTTCTTGTGGGCCTCCTTCAGTTCTTCCAGGGTCTTTTCAATGGGGCCCTTCTTGTCTTCCGGAAGTTTTTCGCCAAACTCCTTGAGTTGTTTTTCGGTCTGGAAGATCAGGCTGTCGGCCGCGTTGAGCTTGTCGATCTCCTCTTTCTTCTTCTTGTCGCTTTCCGCATTGGCCTCGGCTTCGGCCTTCATTTTTTTGATCTCTTCCTCACTCAGGCCCGAGGAGGCTTCGATGCGGATATTCTGCGATTTGCCGGAAGCCTTGTCTTTGGCCGACACATTGAGGATGCCGTTGGCATCGATGTCAAAGGTCACCTCGACCTGCGGAATGCCCCTGGGTGCCGGCGGTATCCCGTCGAGATGGAAGCGGCCGATGGTCCGGTTGTCCCTGGCCATGGGGCGTTCGCCCTGCAGGATGTGGATCTCCACAGAGGTTTGACTGTCGGCTGCCGTGGAAAATGTTTCCGTCTTCTTGGTGGGGATGGTGGTGTTGGCTTCGATCAGCCGGGTCATCACTCCGCCCAGGGTTTCGATACCCAGCGAAAGCGGGGTAACATCGAGCAGCAGCACATCCTTGATCTCTCCGGTAAGTACTCCGCCCTGGATAGCAGCTCCAACGGCCACCACCTCGTCGGGGTTCACTCCCCTGGAGGGCTTTTTCCCGAAAAACTTTTCCACTACCTCCTGGATGGCCGGTATCCGTGTGGATCCTCCCACCAGAATGACCTCGTCGATGTCTGAGGCCTGCACCCCTGCTTCTTTCAATGCGATCTTGCAGGGTTCCAGGGTGGCCTGGATCAACTTGTCGCTAAGTTTCTCAAAATGGCTGCGCGACAGTGTCCGCACCAGGTGCTTCGGAATGCCATCGACCGGCATGATGTAGGGCAGGTTGATCTCGGTCGATGTGGCGCTCGAGAGTTCCACCTTGGCCTTTTCTGCGGCCTCTTTCAGGCGCTGCAGGGCCATGGGGTCTTTTCGGAGGTCGATCCCCTCATCTTTTTTGAACTCTTCGGCAAGCCAGTTGATGACCACATCGTCGAAATCGTCGCCGCCCAGGTGTGTGTCGCCATTGGTCGATTTTACCTCAAACACCCCTTCGCCAAGCTCCAGGATGGAGATGTCGAAGGTGCCTCCGCCAAGGTCGAATACGGCAATACGGATGTCCTTGTCTTTTTTGTCCAGTCCGTAAGCCAGGGAGGCGGCCGTCGGCTCGTTGATGATGCGGCGTACCTTAAGCCCGGCAATCTCACCGGCCTCCTTGGTTGCCTGGCGCTGTGAGTCATTGAAATAGGCAGGTACTGTAATTACTGCCTCATTGACTTCCTGCCCAAGGTAGTCTTCGGCTGTTTTCTTCATTTTCTGAAGTACCATGGCCGAAATTTCCTGGGGGGTGTAATTTCGCTCGTCAATTTTTACCCTCGGGGTATTGTTCTCTCCCTTTTCAATCTGATAGGTAACGCGTTCCCTTTCCTTTTTCGCGGTGTCATAGGTTTCACCCATGAAGCGTTTGATGGAATAGATGGTATTTACCGGGTTGATGATGGCCTGGCGTTTGGCCGGATCACCCACCTTTCGCTCTCCGCCTTCGGTAAAGGCCACAATGGAAGGGGTGGTGCGCCGTCCTTCGCTGTTGGGGATTACAACGGGTTCGTTGCCCTCCATGACCGCTACGCAAGAGTTGGTCGTTCCTAGGTCAATCCCTATTATTTTACTCATTTTGTGTATGTTTTTTGATGATTATTTCGCTCTCTGACATATCTCACCCATCTCTTCCCAATGATTATGCCAATACCTCTGCCAGTCAGGTTTTGCGAAATTATGGCACGGGTTTGCGCAGGCACAGCTTCCGGAATGTCATGAAAATGACAAAAAGGCAGGGGGCTTAGAAGCGGGCAATGAGTTTCAGATTGATCAACCTTGATGTAAGGTAGTTCGGAATGGCAAACAATTGGTTTTCCACATCCCTGATCCACGAGTAGCTAATGGTGTTGTTGATCTCCAGGAGGTTGAATATCTCCGCGGTGAGCCACAACGAGCTGAAATGCCGCCAAGGATTGTCTGCTCCGATTTCGCTGGCCTCCCCGATGAGTTGCTTCGAAAAGCCGATGTCTACCCGCTGATAGGAGGGCATCCGGCCCGTATTTTTCTGCCTGTCGCCCGTGGGAGCCCAAAAGGGAAGCCCTGTCCCGTAAAAGAAGCCGAGCTGGACCTGATAGCTGGGATTGCGTGGCAGAAAGTCCTGGAAGAACATGCTGTAACTGAACCGCTGATCGGCAGGTCGGGGGACATAGCCTGCCGGCATCTTTTCGCCCTGGGGATCGATGACGAAGGCTCCTTCGATCTTTTCGCGGGTTTGCATGACCGACAGGCTGGCCCACGACTCGATGCCGGGCACAAATTCGCCATGCAGCTTCATGTCGAGCCCGGTGGCGTATCCCCTGGAGCTGTTGTCGGCCCAGTAACGGATGCGGACGTTGTCGAGCTCATAGGGTATCAGATGGTCGAGGAATTTATAATAGGTCTCGGCCGTGTACTTGAATGGCCTTTCCCAGGCAGTGAAGTTGAACTCCGAACCAAGCACCAGGTGGATCGACTGCTGTGCCCTGATGTCTTCGTTGACCCGCCCCTGCATATCTCTGAGTTCGCGGTAAAACGGGGGTTGGTGGTAAAACCCGGCAGAGGCCCTGAATGCCCACTGGCTGGCCCAGCCTGGTTTGTACATGATGGTGGAGCGGGGGCTGACAAGCCACTGTCGGTTGAAGTCCCAGTAGTTGCTTCTCAGTCCGGCTGTCAGGTCAAATCGTCCGTGACCCCGCTCAAACTGCCAGGTGTTTTGAACAAAGCCGCTCAGCCTGTTCGATATGAGGCCGATGCGGGCCTGCAAGGTGTCCTGCAACAGGATCTGGTGCAGGGGATGCCGCGGAAGGGCATAGCCCGCCGAATCGATCAGGCTCCACTCATTGAGGCGGTCAAAGATGTCTTCGTGCTGAAAGCTTACCCCCCAAAGGATGTTGTGACGGTCGTTGCGCCATTGCCCTTTCAGGGAGGCGTTCAACACGATGGCATTGAGGTAGTTGCGGGCATGGTTCAGAAAACTGCCCACCCCCAATGGCTCTCCCGTAGGCTGTCCGAAATCATCCTGTCCGAAATCGGTTTCTACCCGGTGAAGCCAATATTGCCCCAGAACGTCGAAATGCTCTTTCTCGTCCGATTGAAAAATACTGGTGCTTAACACCATGGAAAAATCACCGCCGGGATCGTAATTCAACGACAAGGCCCCCATGGAGGTATGGAAGTGGTTGACCTCCTGCCCGTCGAAAAACACGGTGAACTCCCTGACGTCGGTGATGGTACCAAAACGTGTCCGCCTGACCTCCGGACGGAACAGGTAGCGGTTGCTGTTGTAATTGGCCAGCAGGCTCAGCTTCAGGTTGTCGCCAAAGCGGTAGGTCAGCAATCCCTGCAGATCGGCAAAGGAGGGGCTGTAGTCGCCCTGTGTATCGAGGGTGCCCAGCAGGTACTGGTTTGATTTGTACCTGAAGCCGGCCAGGTAGGTAAAACGCCGGTTGCCGGAGATCCCTTCGAGGTGGAGGGACCCCTCGAGCAGGCTCAGGGAAACCGATCCGGCGGTTGATTCCGGACTCCGGTAGGTGATGTCGAGCACCGACGACATCTTGTCGCCGTACATGGCATTAAATCCTCCGGCCGAAAAGCTGATCGAAGACACCAGATCGGGGTTCAAAAAGCTCAGCCCCTCCTGCTGGCCCGAACGCACCAGAAATGGCCTGTAGATTTCAATCCCGTTCACATACACGAGATTTTCGTCGTAATTGCCCCCCCTGACCGCATATTGAGAGGATAGTTCGGTGGATGAGATCACTCCGGGCAGGGTCCGGATCAGTCCTTCGACCCCGGCGCCCGGCCCCGGCAATTGAGTGCTCAGCCGGGGATCGAGGCGGGTGATGTCGGTGCTGAGGATCTGCCTGCCCCGCACCTCCACATCGGGCAGGTGGGTGGGAAGGGGTTCCAGAGTGATCTCCAGAAACCGGGTTTCGCCCGCCGCCAGCTGCAAGGGGATGCGTTCGGTACGGAACCCCAGGTAGGTAATCTGCAACACGAGGGGTTGTCCTGAGGGCACCTCCAGCCTGAAATACCCTTCCTGGTCGGTGGATGTGCCGAGCGGGCTTTCTTCAAGGGCCAGGTTCACGAACTCAAGGGGCTGGCCTCCGGGATCCCGCAACACCCCTTCCACCACGGCCTCCCGGGCCAGGCTGCCCGACAGGGACAACACAAGGAGGAAGAATAGAAAGGTCCGTAACGCGATCACCTGAAACACATTGGGTTAGAAAGCCATCAGCATGGCCCGCCCGGGCTTGCATGCCAAACCAACTGTGAATATAACAACTCAGCAGCCAAAATATTGTACCCTGTATGCTTTAATCGCTGCGGCGGAAACGCCCTTCGCGCCATGCCTGAAAGAACTGTGCCCAGGCAAAGGGGTCGAACAGCCTCATGGGCGGGGCCTGTCCGGCATAGTACATCCGGTCGGAATGTTGCTGGACGTAGTGCCTGAAATTCATGCTGCCGTCCATGGGCATTTTCCGGTAACGTTCGCGCATCTCTGCATGGGCCAGGTTGCGCATGGCCCTGTCGTAGTCATCGGAGGGTACCTCGGTATGTATGAAGGCATGCCTGAATTGCTCACGGGTGGGCCAGGGGTATATGACGGTTTCGGCCAGGTAGATCGTGTCGCGGGTCATCATCTGCACAGCCGAGTACCTGGACTGGCTGAGGGTGTCGGGCACGGCATAATAGGCATCGCTGTAGCCCACTGAGCTAAACCGAAGAGTATCGTCTTCGTACACCGGCAGGGAGAAAAAACCGTAAAAATCGGTGGTGGTGCCGCGGCGGGTATTCATTACCCAGATGGAAGTGTAGGGCAGGGGTTTCAGGCTGTCGCCGGTAAGCACCAGCCCCGAGAACTGTATCACCCTCCGTGGCTGAGGCTCTTCTGCCTGCAGCCGCGGGCAGGCGACGGAGGCCAGCACCAAAATGGCAAGGACGAGGACATATGGCTTGATGGTAGCCGGCATGAGGGAATGTTTCAATAAAAGTATGAATAATGCATGCAATTGCAAAAGTCTGCCCGGGTTTTGTGTTTTCAATTATGTTTATTTAACGAAACCGCGCCGGGCGGCCCCGAAAAAAAAAGCTGCTGCGGTTCACCCGCAACAGCCATGTCTGTTCCTGATGCCCGGGCATCTATTTGATGAAGCCCTTTTGCCGGGCCTCTTTCAGGGAGGCGTAGATGCCTATTTTGTTAATGGTGCGGATCCCTTTTGATGACACCTTGAGGGTGATCCAGCGATCCTCTTCGGGGATAAAGAATTTTTTCTCCTGTATATTGGGATAAAACCACCTGTTGGTCTTGATATTGGAGTGGGATACTTTATGCCCTGTAATGGGTCTCTTTCCGGTTATCTGGCAAATACGTGACATTGCTGAAGTGATTTATGTCCGAACGACGGATGAACATTTTTTAAAGGAGTGCAAAGTACGTCATTTTTTTTATTACAGACAAACGGAGATGCATTTTTTTGTTTGCAGTGAAACCGATTCTCTTGCAAACGGGCATTTTGCCTGCCTGACCAGTCCCTTCGCGGGTCCTATCCGGCAACATGCCAAATTACCGCCCTGCCCTTGATTATATTGTATCTGCTGATTACCTTTATCGGTTCAAAACCACGGCTGCCTTGAGCAACTATTATTCCATACTTGGCCTGAGGCCCGGTGCCAGCCCCGAGAGCATCCGCCAGGCATTCCGGATGCGGGCAAAACGCCTTCATCCCGATGTGAATTCCGGCAAAGGGGCCAGCGGCGATTTTCAGAAGATCAATGAGGCCTACCAGGTGCTCAGGGATCCCCAAAGGCGAAGGATGTACGATCTGCGACTTCGGCAGGGCAGCCTGGGCAAAAAGGTGTATTACCGTCCGGGGCGGACCTCTGCTGCCACTTACCGTCCGGTTTATCGTCCGGTTGCGAGGCCAGGGTCCAAAGCCCGGCCCAGCCGCCTGGAACGGATTTTCGACCACTTTTTGTTTTTCTCCATGCTGTTAACCGGGATCAGTGCCTTATTCGCTGGCATCTACCGATCTTTTGGCGAACCGGTCGAAGGGGTAAACCCCGCTCTCGGCATTCTTTTCGGCGTGGTTTTTACCGGATTGCTTATTATTGTCTGGGATAAGAAGCGCCGTCTGGAGTCTTGAACATCGCGTTCAGGACAAAGATGAGGGCCAGGCCGGCCGCTGCCATCAGCAAGACAGCCAGTACCCTGGGGTCTTCGCCGTGAAGGGAGGCCCAGCGCCAGGGAGTGATGTTCTGTTCCACAACCGGGATTTCCTCGCCAAGCCTGCCGATGCGTGTTTCCAGCACTTTTTTCCAGGGCCATAATTTGTTCAGCGATCCGATCATGAAGCCCGAAAGCAGGGCCAGGGTCGCATTGGGGTGTGTGCGGAAAAGCCAGCCGATCAGGTTGGCGAAAGCGATCAGCCCTGCGACTCCCCCCAGGGCAAAGACGGCGATTACCGGGATGTTTAGCTGTCCTGCCGCCTGAAGCATGGTTTCGTACATGCCCAGCAGGATGAGGATGAATGCTCCTGAGATGCCAGGCAGTATCATGGCACACAGGGCGATGCTGCCCGACAGGAAAACGAACCAAAGGGTTTCGGGGGGTGAGGCCGGTGTGGCTATGGTCACATAATAGGCCAGAACGGTGCCAAGTATCAAAAAAAGCAGGGCAAGGGGGGTCCGGCGCCTGATCTTTTTCCCGATAAATACGGCACTCCCTGCAATCAGCCCAAAGAAGAAAGCCCAGACCTGCAGGGGGTAAAGCTCGAGCACCCACGACATCAGCCGGGCCAGGGAAAAGATGCTGATCAGGATGCCGCTGCCAAGGGCAAGCAGGAAATTCCCGTTGACCCTTGCCCATGCTGTGGCAAAGCCTTGTTCGCGCAACACCCTGAGCAGTCCGGCATTCACCGAACGGATGCTCATGACCAGCTCTTCGTAAATACCGGTGATAAAGGCGATGGTGCCGCCCGACACGCCGGGGACCAGATCAAAGGCTCCCATACCCATGCCTCGCAACACCACCAATAAATAATCTCCCGCTGATCTTTCCCTCATAAGGTATTGGCTGTTTTTGGGTACCCCCCGGCTGTTTCGCCGGCAGGTGGCAGTTGACCTGCTACCCTTTTAGTTTCCGGCTGGCGAATGCTTCGGGGAGGAAGTCGAAGAAGGTATCTCCCCTGAGCCCCAGCCGGAGCGTTTCCAGGGCCGCCACTTCGGCCGGGTCGATATTGCCCAGGTTCACATTGGTGCCCAGAAGCCGGACGAACCACAACTGTTGATGCTTCAGGGGGGCTTCCCAAATCACTTTCTCCCGGGCAACGGCCGCCATAATGCCACGGACCAGGGAGTCGTCGGCCTGCCCGTCCTTTCGGTACAAACCCACGTTGCCGCTTTCCCTGGCTTCGCCGATCACAAAGGAACTGCCGGCCCTGAGCTCTAGGCTCATGGACCGCGCCCAGGTGGCCGGATCGGCTTCCACTGTGGCGTCTTTTGCGCCCACCTCCGACAACACGGTATAGGTTGAGGCAAAACGCCCGATCAGCCGGCATTTTTCTTCGTGTGGCAGCAGGATGGACCCATCGGATATCTCCATGGCGTCACAACCCAGGTCGTCGATATACCTGATGTATTCATCCAGCTGTTCCCTGACCAGGAAGGCTTCGAACAGGGTCCCGCCCACAAATACTCCAATTCCCTGCGACTGGTACATCCGGACCTTTTCTTTCACCTGCCGGCATACCACCGAGGTGCCGAAGCCGAGTTTTACGAAATCGATCAGGTGTCCGGTGGTTTCGCAAAGGTCTTCGGCCTGCCGCAGGCCCAGGCCTTTGTCCATGACCATGGTAACACCGGTTTTTCTTGGTTTTACTTCTCTTTTGGGGAGCATACCGGGTCTCATACACAAACAGTTCTCAGGGTGTCTGATGATTGAAGCGTTCTTTGTCAGGCAAGCCTGTCGGCTGCTTCCATGAAGGGGGCATTGCCGGTAATTGCGGGAAAGCGGCGGGTAAGGGCCTTCAGCCCGCCGGGGGCAAGGTTGCAGGCTTCTTCAAGGAAAAAGGTGCCTTGCTGCACCTTGCCATCCATGAACAGGAAAGCCGCCATGCTGTATAGCAGGGTATTGTTCCCGGGCATGGATTGCGTGCCCCTGTGCAGCAGCTGATGGGCTTCGGAATGTTTGCCTGCATTGGAAAGGGTTTCGGCATATTCCAGCCAGGTCTCCTCATCGTCAGGATCGAGTTTCAGTGCCTTTTCGTAGGTGAGCCAGGTGTCTTCGTAGTGGCCCTGCACGAAATAGGCATTGGCCAGCAGGCAAAGGTAGCTCACGTTGTCGGGATCGAGCTCGATGCCTTTCTTGAAATAATTTACCGAAGCGGGGGCATTGCCCTCTTCTATCTCGCAAACACCGATACCGATCCAGGCATCGGCCAGGGTTGGGTCTCTCTCTGTGCCCTTGAGGTACCATTCCCTGGCCATGGCGTATTCTTCCATCTTTTCGTAGCATTCGCCAATGTAATAGCATTTCATGGCATCGTCTTCGCCGCTGTCCATCGATTGTTTATATGCCTCAATGGATTCGTTGTGGCGGTTCATCAGGCTCAGGGCATAGCCTTTGTGAAACCAGGAGTGTTCGTGCTTGCCGTCGATCAGTAGGGCATAGTCCAGGGCTTGCATTGCGCGTTCGTAATGCCCGGCATTGATGTACGACACCCCCAGGTTGAACCAGGCTTCGGTGCTATAGGGGTTTCTGTCGATAAGACGCTGAAAAAAGGAGATGCCTTCTTCGGTAAGGGAAAGCAGGTCAAAGCAATAGGCGGCCTCGTAAATGGCCAGGTCGTTGTCGGGGTTGATGCTCAGGGCCTTGTCGAGGTACTCCAGGGTCTTGTCAAAGTTGCCCAGGTTTTCGTATTCGAAAGCAATGTTGCAATAGACAAAATCGGGTTCGTCGGCACCGAAAACGGCCTTGTTGTATTCCTCTATGGCCTTTTCGTAGTTTTTTAGCTGGGAATAGATGGCCCCTTTGGTCAGAAAGATGTCGTTGTTGTGGGGATCGAGGGTCTCGACCGTGGTAAGCAGGTCCAGGGCATGGTCTTCCTTGTTGAAAGAAGCGAGCAGCTGGGCTTTTTTGAGCATAATGGGGATGGAGGAAGGATGCACGCCGCTGGCATGTTCAGCAATGTGCAAGGCCTCCTGGTAGGCCCCATCTGCCAGGTAGTGATCAATGATCTCCTCAAAGTCGTCCACGTCGAAATAGACCGATCGCCCTGTGTTGCGTAGGTCTTCGTAGCGGCTTACCTGCCAGGGAATGGGCTGTCTGTTTTCCATTTTCATTGTTGTCCGGGGCGGGCAACAAACCCTTTTCCGGTCAGGGCAAAGTTAACTAAAATCAACATAGCCCCGCCCGATTAAAGTGGATTAATAGCAGAATTAATGGTAATTTTGTACAAAATTCATTAAAAACGAAAAAATCAGTTAAGCGAATATGTTTGAGAATCTTAGTGACCGGTTGGACAAGGCGTTCAAAGTGATCAAGGGGCAGGGCCATATTTCGGAGATCAATGTGGCCGAGTCGCTCAAAGACATCCGGCGCGCGCTGATCGATGCCGACGTCAATTACCGGATTGCCAAATCCTTTACCGAAAAAGTAAAGGAAGAGGCCATGGGCCGCAATGTGCTGACCGCGGTTTCGCCCGGGCAGCTCATGGTCAAGGTGGTGCACGAAGAACTTACCCGGCTGATGGGTGCTACCCACGAGGAAATCAACCTCAAGGGCAGCCCGGCCGTTGTATTGGTAACCGGTTTGCAGGGTAGTGGCAAGACTACTTTCTCGGCCAAACTGGCCAACCACCTCAAGGGAAAGAAAAGCAGGAAGGTCCTCCTGGCCGCATGCGACATTTACCGCCCTGCCGCCATCGAACAGCTTAAGGTGCTTGGAGATCAGATCGGCGTGGAGGTGTATTCCGAAGAAAACCCAACGGATGCCGTGGCCATTGCCCGCAGGGCCCTTGCCCATGCCAGGACCATGGGGCACCAGGTGATCATTGTCGATACTGCCGGCCGTTTGGCCATCGATGGGCGGATGATGGACGAGATCGCCTCTCTGAAAAAGGCCCTGAACCCACAGGAAACCCTTTTTGTGGTGGACGCCATGACGGGGCAGGATGCCGTGAACACGGCCAGGGCCTTCAACGAGAGGCTGGATTACGATGGGGTGGTGCTGACCAAACTGGACGGGGATACCCGGGGCGGTGCCGCCCTTACCGTGCGCTCGGTGGTCAACAAGCCCATAAAATTTGTCGGTATTGGCGAGAAGGTGGATGCCATCGATGTATTCCACCCCCGCCGTATGGCCGACAGGATACTGGGCATGGGCGATATCGTGTCGCTGGTTGAAAAGGCACAGGAACAATACGACGAGGAATCGGCGCGTCAGCTTCAGAAAAAAATCGCCAAAAACCAGTTCAATTTCAACGACTTTCTGTCACAGTTGCAGCAGATAAAGAAAATGGGCAATGTGAAAGACCTCATGGGCATGATCCCGGGCATGGGGAAGGCCATCAGGGACGTTGACCTGGAAGACGATGCCTTTAAGGGCATTGAAGCCATCATTTATTCGATGACCCCGGCCGAACGTGAAAATCCCGCCATTTTGAACGGGAGCCGCAGAAAGCGGATCGCCAGCGGGGCGGGCACCGATATCCGGGAGGTGAACAAACTCATCAACCAGTTTGCCGATACCCGGAAGATGATGCGCATGATGACCACCGGGGGCAAGGGCAAAATGACGAATATGATGCGCAACATGGGCGCAATGAAACGTTAATGCCTGCCGGCAGGGGGAGGCGGCTGCCGGTCTCCTGCAATGGCAAGTAAAAGGCCAAAGAATTTAAAACAATACAGCTATGCAGATCATCGACGGGAAAAGTATTTCGGCAACCATAAAGAAAGAGATTGCAGAAGAGGTCAGGCGGATCACCGGCAAGGGAGGCAAAATCCCTCACCTGGCGGCCATATTGGTGGGAGACGACCCGGCCAGCGACACCTATGTGAACAATAAATCGAAGGCCTGCAAGGAGGTGGGTTTCGACTCTTCCGTTTACCGTTTTCCTGCCTCGGCTTCTGAAAATGAGATCCTGGAAGCGGTTGAATTCATCAACAACGATCCGGTTGTCGACGGCTTGATCGTGCAGCTTCCGTTGCCCGACCAGATTGACAACCAAAAGGTTATTCAGCATATTCGCCCCGAAAAGGACGTGGATGGGTTTCACCCGGTAAATGTCGGCCGCATGACCATCGGGCTGCCCTCCTATGTGAGCGCCACCCCCCACGGCATCATGGAACTCTTCATGCGCAGCCGCATCAGTACCACAGGGAAAAACTGTGTCATCCTCGGCCGCAGCAATATCGTTGGCAAGCCTATGGGGCTGCTGATGGCACGGAATGCAGAGCCGGGCAATGCCACGGTGACCACCTGCCACAGCAAGACAAAAAACCTGGCCGGAATCACCTCCCGGGCCGATATCCTGATCGTGGCCATTGGCCGGCCCGGGTTTGTGACCGCCGACATGGTCAGGGAAGGGGCCGTGGTGATCGATGTGGGGATCCACAGGGTGCCTTCGGCCGATACCAGGTCGGGTTTCCGCCTGGTTGGCGATGTGCGCTTTGATGAAGTGTCTGAAAAAGCCTCCCACATAACCCCTGTTCCTGGCGGAGTAGGACCGATGACCATTGTTTCCCTGCTGATGAATACCCTGAAAGCATCAAAAAAAGAAATATACGGCTGATTTGACTGATTGCGAACTGATCCACCTTGATCCCGACAACCGGCAGAAGCTTGAAAAGGGATTGCTTCTGCCTGTGATGGAGATGTTTTATTCCATCCAGGGCGAAGGCTGGCATACCGGAAAGCCTGCAGCATTTGTGCGCATCGGGGGATGTGATGTGGGTTGCCACTGGTGCGATGTGAAGGAGGCCTGGGATGCATCCCTGCATCCTCTGACCCCGGTTTCCCATATTATTGACTACGTACATGCCTTCCCGGCCAACGCCGTGGTAATCACCGGAGGGGAGCCCCTGATGTACGAACTGGGTCTTCTTTGCAGCAAGCTTTCCGCAAAGGGGGTGATGATCTACCTGGAGAGTTGCGGTGCTTATCCCCTGCGGGGGCGTTTCGACTGGATCTGCATTTCGCCGAAAAAAAACCAGCCTCCCCTTGCCGGTATCCTTTTTTTGGCCGATGAGCTGAAAGTGATCGTTCACGACAGGGAAGATTTCGACTGGGCAGAGAATAACGCCGCCCAGACAGGAAGTAATTGCCGGCTGTTTCTTCAGCCCGAATGGAGCCGGTTCCGGGAGATGATGCCGCTGATTGTCGACTACGTAAAACAACATCCGCAATGGATGGTTTCGTTGCAATCCCATAAATTCATGAACATCCCCTGACCGAATGCAGCCAACCGCTACCTTTTTTTTCGCGCTTATGGAATGGTTCCGTTTTCCCGGCCTGATCATTTTGTGCTGGCTGAGCCTGGCTCCCGGCATGCCCGCCGTGGCTCAGGAGGGCAGGGAACTCTCCACTACCGACCGCCGGGCCGGGCAGGCCTATGAACAGGCCTGGGAGGCATACCGGCTTTACGACCACCAGGCGGCCATAGCCTCGCTCGAACGGGCTGTTGGCCGTGATGACCGTTTTATTGAGGCCCATCTGCTGCTGGCAGAGGTACACTTTTCCCTCGGGGGGTATGCGGAAAGCATCCCATCTTTCCGGCAGGTAATTGCCCTCGACCCCGGATTTTTTCTGCCGGCCTTCCATTACCTCGGTAAAGCCCTGTTGCGCACCGGCCACTATGCCGAAGCCCGGCAGCAGCTGATGAGGTTCCTGGAGGTGGAAAGGGATACTTCCCCCCTGGTGGAAAATACCAGGGACTATCTGGCCCGTTGTGAATTTGCCATAAAGGCCATCGACAACCCCGTGCCGTTTGAGCCCGTAAATCCGGGCCGGGCCATCAATTCTGCAGACCAGGAATACAGCCCGGCCCTCACTGCCGATGAGCAAACCCTGATATTCACCCGAAAAAAACAAAGGGCTGAGGCTCCGGGGATACGGGGGGGCGGCTATTATGAGGATTTTTATATCAGCCATTTCCTCCAGGGGCAGTGGACCCCTGCACAAAACCTGGGCCCGCCACTGAACACTGCCGGGAACGAAGGTGCCCAAAGCCTGTCGGCCGACGGCCGGCAATTGTTTTTTACGGCTTGCAACCGCCCCGGCGGGGTGGGAAGCTGCGATATCTATTATTCGAACCGCCGGGGCAACACCTGGAGCACACCGGTAAATCCCGGCAAACCCCTGAATTCGGAGGCCTGGGACTCCCAGCCTTCGATATCGGCCGATGGGCGTACCCTGTATTTTGCCAGCAGCCGTGAGGGCAGCCATGGCCCGATGGATCTTTGGGTGGCCACACTGGAAGAAGACGGGCAGTGGTCTACCCCCACGAACATGGGTGCGGTAATCAATACCGGCGGAAGGGAATTGTCGCCCTTTATCCATCCCGATGGCCAGACACTGTATTTTGCCTCCGACGGACATCCGGGAATGGGAGGGCTGGACATCTTCTACACCCGCCGCAATGAGGAGGGCGAATGGACCGCACCCGTGAACCTGGGTTACCCGGTCAATACCCATGGCGATGAGTTTGCCCTGATCGTTGGGGCCGGCGGCGAAACCGCCTGGTTTGCCTCCGACATGGAAGGGGGGTATGGGGGCAGCGACCTGTATACCTTCACGCTCTACCCCCAGGCCCGGCCACGACCGGTTAGCTATATGCAAGGGGTGGTTGCGGATAGCGAAACGGGCAGGCCGCTGGAAGCCGGCTTTGAACTGATCGATGTGGAAAGCGGTGAACCCCTGCAGTCATCCATGTCGGATGCCGAAGACGGAAGCTTCCTGGTGCCCATCCCAACGGGAAGGGACCTGGCCCTGAATGTGTCGAAAGATGGGTATTTGTTTTTCTCTGAGCATTTCAGTTACGCCGATGTGCGCACCACGGTATCGCCCCACCACCGCGACATCCTGCTGCAGCCACTGCGCGAAGGCCATTCGGTGGTACTCAGGAATGTATTTTTCGAGACCGCCAGCCACCAGTTGAAGTCTTCCTCCCTGGCCGAACTGGAAAAACTCCTGGGGTTCATGCAGGAGAACCCCGGGGTGCAGATCGAAGTGAGCGGGCATACTGACAATGTGGGAAGTTTTGAATACAATCAGCCTCTGTCGGAAAGACGGGCCCGGAGCGTGGGGGATTTCCTGCCCGCCCATGGCATTGACCCCAACAGGATCACCTACAGGGGTTATGCCGACACCCATCCGGTGGCCCCCAATGATACGGAGGAGGGCCGTGCCCTGAACCGTCGTACCGAGTTCAGGGTGACCGGTTTATAAAGGCCGGAGAATTGTTGATAATTATTTATGCCATTTTTGTTGTGGCCACTGCCGGGATTGCTTATTTTTGACGAATGGAACAAAGAGAGCAGAAAACCCGGCAATCGGCTGGCAGGCAAGACAGGAGAACCCTGACTTCTTTTGATTACGCCGACCATGGCCGCATCCCCCCCCAGGCCCCCGATCTCGAGGAAGCTGTGTTGGGTGCCATGCTGCTTGAACAAAATGCCCTGACCAACGTCATCGACATCCTCAAGCCCGAGGTCTTCTACAAGGAATCTCACCGGCATATTTTTTCGGCCATCCATGTGCTGTTCTCTTCCGGACAACCGGTAGATATCCTCACTGTGACCCAGGCCCTGAAAAAATCGGGGCAGCTCGAACTGGTAGGGGGTGCCTATTACATCTCCATGCTCACCAACAGGGTGGCCAGTGCGGCCAATGTAGAGTTTCACGCCCGCATTGTGTTGCAGAAGTTCCTGCAGCGCGAGCTGATCCGCATCAGCTCGGAAATTATCAAGGACTCCTACGACGACACAAAGGATGTGTTCGATATACTCGACCACGCAGAAAAAGAGCTGTTTGCCGTCAGTGAGACCAATTTGAGGCGAAATTATGCCGACATGCATTCCCTGATCCGGGATGCCGTCAGGCAGATCGAAGGGGCAAAAAACCAGGATGGGCATATCAGCGGGATGCCCAGTGGTTTTGCCGACCTCGACCGGGTAACGGCCGGATGGCAACGCTCTGACCTGGTGGTGCTGGCTGCCAGGCCGGGTATGGGAAAAACCGCTTTTGTGCTCTCCATGGCCAGGAACATGGCCGTGGATTTTAAGAAGCCTACCGCTATTTTTTCGCTGGAAATGTCAGGTGTTCAGCTGGTTACCAGGCTTATTGCCAGCGAGACCGAACTGCCGGCCGATAAGCTCAAGCGGGGTCAGCTCGAAGACTACGAATGGGAACAACTCAATGCCCGCCTCGGGGCCCTCACCGATGCCCCCCTTTACATCGACGACACCCCGGCATTGTCCATCTTTGAGCTGCGCGCCAAGTGCCGCCGCCTGAAGGCCCAGCACAACATACAGTTGGTGATTGTCGACTACCTCCAGCTGATGTCGGCCGGAAGTGACAATCACCGTGGCAACCGCGAACAGGAGATCAGCAATATTTCCCGCTCCATGAAATCCCTGGCCAAGGAACTGGACATCCCCATCATTGCCATCTCGCAGCTGAGCCGGGCCGTGGAAACCAGGGGCGGATCCAAACGCCCCATTCTTTCCGACCTCAGGGAGTCGGGCGCCATTGAACAGGATGCCGACATGGTGCTCTTTATCTACCGTCCGGAATACTATCAGATTACCGAGGACGAACACGGGAACCCCACACAGGGCCTGGCCCAGCTGATCATTGCCAAGCACCGCAACGGCGCCCTGAAAGACATCAACCTGCGCTTTATTCACAATTTTGCCAAATTTACCGATCACGACTCTGCCCAATTCGACATGTCCGGTCAGATGGGGCCCTCCGACAGCTTTGACAGCCAGGCCAACACCCTGACTATCCCTTCGAAGCTCAACGACATGGACGACGACGAAGTCCCCTTTTGATCCCCCTTCTGGCCTTCGGACACCTTGTCTGTTGAACAAAAAGCCTGTTTTTGCTATTTTAACAGAACAGATCATGGGTCGTAGCGGCCAATGAAAACAGAAAAATTCCGTTATCAAATAAAACACTGTTCCAATGTCCCGACTGATCGCTGCCTTGTTGCTTGTTTTTCTGCATGCTTCCCTTTTTGCCGCCCAGATAATCCTTCCGATGGACCAGGCTCAGCGCAACCACCTGAAGGCTTATGGCATGGCCTATTACGTGCTGACCCACGATGTGGAAGTGAGCTGGCTGCTGAATTACCGGGGTGGGAGTTTCATGTTCGAACACCACGAGGCTTTTGAACAGGAGCTGATCATCAGGGGGATAAGCCACCAGGTGATCGCCGACGTGCAGGCTGCGGCCATATTGCGTGAGATCGCCGCCCCGGATGCCAACATGGAAGAGATCCGCCTGCACAAGGTGCCCAGGATAGCCATCTACACCCCGCCCAACAGTCTGCCATGGGATGATGCGGTCACCCTGGCACTTACCTATGCCGAAATTCCCTACGACCAGGTATACGATGAGGAGGTCATTGCCGGCATTTTGCCGGTGTACGACTGGCTGCACCTGCACCACGAAGACTTCACCGGGCAGTTTGGCAAGTTTTGGCTGGCCTTCCGCAATGCCGACTGGTACCTGGAAGATGTGCGGCTGGCCGAAGAAACGGCTCGCAGACTGGGGTATGTTCAGGTGGCCGATCTGAAACTGGATGTGGCAAAGAACATCCGCGACTTTGTGCTGGGGGGGGGTTACCTGTTTGCCATGTGCTCGGCCCCCGAAAGCCTGGATATTGCACTGGCAGCCGAAGGCGTTGACATCCTGCACGAGGTGTACAACGGCAAACCCCCCGACCCCGATGCCCAGGAGAGGCTCGACTTCAGCCGCACCTTTGCCTTTGAGAATTTCGTCATTGTGCCCGATCCGACCATCTACGAGAAATCCAATATTGACGTGCCCAAAACAGGCAGGGACGAGCGCACCGATTTTTTCACCCTGTTCGAGTTTTCTGCCAAATGGGATCCGGTACCCGCCATGCTTACCCAAAACCACGAAACCGTCATCAAGGGGTTCATGGGGCAGACAACGGCATTCAGGAAGGAAGTGATCAAGCCCACCGTGACCATACTGGGTCAGACACGCGCCAAGGACGAAGCCAGGTACATTCACGGCAGGCTGGAAAACGGCACTTTTACCTTTTTGGGAGGTCATGACCCCGAAGATTACCGCCACCACGTGGGCGACCCCCCCACCGACCTTGACCTGTTTCCCAATTCGCCGGGATACCGGCTGATCCTCAACAATGTCCTTTTCCCCGCGGCAAGGCAGCAACCCATGAAAACACACCTGGAAGGGGAGTTGTAAGCTTGCCGCTAACTGTGGCGGGCCTTCTTTTTATAGGTCAGAAAGGCATAGGGATAGGGGTTCTTTTCGTCGGCAGGGTGCTCTGTGATCTCTGTAAGTTCCCACTTTCCGGTGTCGAGGCGAGGGAAAAAGGAATCGCCCTCGAAATTGGCATAGATCCTGGTGATGTACATCCGCCGGGTCTGGTAGAGGTCGATGGTTTGCGCATAGATCTCCGAACCGCCGGCCACAAAAACATTCTTTCTGTCCCTGACCTTATCCAGGGCCTCCCTGATGGAATGAGCCAGCTGACAACCTCTGGCATCGTAATCCTGTTGTGTGGTCAGCACAATGGTTTCCCTGCCGGGCAATGGCCCTCCGATCGATTCAAAGGTCTTTCTGCCCATGATCAGGGCATGGCCCATGGTCAGTTCCTTGAAGTGTTTCAGATCGGCGGGCATATGCCAGAGCAGGCGGTTCTCCCTGCCAATCACCTGGTTGTTTGCTACAGCTGCTATCAGCGATAAGATCATATCAGGTGCTTTTAGGTTCAAATTCGTTTATACAGCTACCGAGGCCCTGATATGGGGATGGGGGTCGTAGCCGCTGAGATGAAAGTCGTGGTATTGGAAGTCGAAGATATTGCCGATGTCCTGGTTGAGGTTCATTGCCGGCAATGTCCTGGGTGTCCGGCTCAGCTGAAGCCTGGCCTGGTCCAGGTGGTTCAGGTAGAGGTGGGCGTCCCCAAGGGTATGGATGAACTCTCCGGGCCGGAGCCGGCAAACCTGGGCTACCATCATGGTCAGCAGGGCATAGGAGGCTATGTTGAAGGGCACGCCCAGGAATATGTCGGCACTTCGCTGGTAAAGCTGGCACGAAAGCCGGCCACCGGATACGTAAAACTGAAACAGGATGTGGCAGGGAGGGAGGGCCATGCTGTCGAGCTGCCCGACATTCCAGGCGCTTACCAGCAACCTGCGTGAGTCGGGCTGTTCCCTGATCTGACGTATCACCGTCGAGATCTGGTCGATGCCGCCCGATCCGGAAGGCCAGTTGCGCCACTGGGCTCCGTATACCGGCCCGAGATCGCCGTTTTCATCGGCCCATTCGTCCCAGATGCTTACCCCGTTTTTTTTCAGGTAGCCGATATTGGTATCTCCTTTTAAAAACCAGAGCAACTCATGGATCACTGATTTGAGGTGGATCCTTTTTGTGGTCAGCAGCGGGAAGCCCAGGCCCAGGTCGAACCGCATCTGGGTCCCGAAAACGCTCAATGTCCCCGTGCCGGTGCGGTCGTTTTTTTTGGCCCCGTTGTTCAGAACATGATGCAGCAGATGAAGGTACTGGTCCATGCAGTAAAGTTAAGTAAGCATTTGATCGATTCCAAAACGGTTTACCCCAGTATCATCCCGACAATGGCTGCACTCATCAGCCCGGCAAGGGTGCCGCCCAGCAGCGCCCTTAACCCGAATTCCGAAAGCAGGACCTTGCGGGTGGGGGCCAGCGACCCGATCCCTCCGATCTGAATGCCGATGCTGGCGAAATTGGCAAAGCCGCAGAGCATATAGGTAGCCATGATGATGGATTTGGGATCGGCAAAGGCGTTCATTTCCTTGAGCTCGGCAAGGCTCACATACCCGATGAATTCGGTCATGATGATCTTTTCGCCCAGCAGCCGGCCCACCAGGGTGATATCGGGCAGACTGACACCGATCAGCCACATCAGGGGGGCGAAGGTGTACCCGAGCAGGAACTGCAGCGACAACTGGGTGTAACGCCCATCGGTGGCTTCGGCGATCAGGGGATTGAGGTTCATGATACCGCCCAGCCCCCCGACAATTAAATTGAACATGGCGATGAAGGCAATGAACACCAGCAGCATGGCTGCCACATTGGCGGCCAGGCGGAGGCCTTCGCCGGCCCCATTGGTAATGGAATCAAGAATGTTGTTTCCGATGCGATCTCTGGAGATCTTCATGGTTTTGTCAATCTCCTCGGTTTGGGGATAGAGGATCTTGGTAATCACTACTGCACCCGGGGCTGCCATGATGGAGGCAGCCAGAAGATGCTGGGCGAATATCAGCCGCTGCACCGGATCGTCCCCTCCCAGGAAGCTGATGTAAGCCGCCAGCACCCCACCGGCCAGCGTGGCCATCCCCCCGGTCATGACCATCAGTATTTCTGAACGCGTCATGTCGGGCAGGTAGGCTTTGATCATCAGGGGCGACTCGGTTTGGCCCAGGAAGATATTGCCTGCTACCGAGAGGCTTTCGGCCCCTGAGAGCCTGAGAGCTTTTGTCATCAGCCAGGCCATCCCGTATACGATCTTCTGGATAACGCCCAGGTAAAAGAGCAGGCTGGTAAGGGCCGAGAAAAAAATGATGGTGGGAAGCACCTGGAAAGCAAAGATATAACCGAACCTTTCGGTGTCCAGAAAACCCGAGAAAAGAAAATCGGTCCCTGCCCGGGTAAAATCGAGAATCACAACGAATACCGTACCGATCAGCTCGAAAAAGTACTGAACGGCAGGTACCTGCAACACCCCGATGGCCAGAAGGACCTGGACCGACAGCCCGATGCCCACCACCCGCCAGGAAATGGCCCGGCGGTTGGCACTGAATATCCAGGCGATGCCGATGAGCACGAACATGCCCAGCAACCCCCTGAAAACCGACCTGATCCCAAAGGAATACAATGGCACATCGTCGGGGGGGTGATACACCATGCGGTAGATGAATTCATTGTCGGCAAGTACCAGCTTCTCGTCGGTGAACTCCCTGATATCAAAAAACAACGGCCTCTTGCCGGCCTGAAGGCTGTCGCGGGTATGGGTGGCCAGCAATTCTCCTCCATGAAAATACATCAGCAGGGGGTCGCCCTGCTGATCGACACGGTAAACCACCGAATCGACCTCACGGGTCATTTCAGGAAGCCTCGGGATCAGCTGGAGGGTGTCGCCGATGCGTTGCCAGCTTCCCCGCGTATCCAATTCCATGAATTCGGAATAGATGACAAACCGCCTCTCGGCTGC
Source organism: Bacteroidales bacterium (assembly GCA_003560165.1). GTDB lineage: Bacteria > Bacteroidota > Bacteroidia > Bacteroidales > UBA7960 > PUPG01. Next base: position 24,261 of record PWJC01000044.1, on the reverse strand, counting down.
ATCCTCCACCAGGGCCAGGGTGTCGTTTTCGGGGAAGGCAACTGCCTGCCCTGTGGCCGGGTCGATGACCTCTTCCAGGGTCCAGGTCCTGGCCATTTCGGTAAAAGCCACTTCAGTTGTTTTGGGGCTGCACGAATTCAGCATCAAAACCGGTGCTAAAAGCAGCAACAGGTACTTGCGGTTAGTTAACGTCATAAAACAAGGGATTTACTATTTCTTGCCTGCTTTGCGCCGGTTGATCTCGTCGCGGATAATGGAGGCCTTTTCGTAGGCTTCGGCATCGATTGCCTCCATGAGTTTTTTCTCCAGTTCTTTCAGTTCCATTTGACCGTACTTGGTGGGGGAAGTTTTCGGAACGTCCTGTTCGCCGGAGGTTTCCTCCCGGGGGGGGGCCAGGGTTTCATCGCCTTCCTGCATCACAATACCGGCTGCATCCAGGATGTCTTCGTAGGTGTATATGGGGCATTGGAAACGCACCGCAATGGCCACGGCATCGGAAGTCCTGGAATCGATTTCCAGTTCCCTCATCCCGTCGAAACAATACAGCTTGGCATAAAAAATGCCTTCGCTGAACTTGTAGATGACAACCTCGGTTACCGTGATATTGAAGGAGGTGGCAAAGTTTTTGAACAGGTCGTGGGTCAGCGGCCGGCTGGGCTTCATCTTTTCGAGTTCGATGGCGATGGCCTGGGCCTCAAAACTGCCGATGATGATCGGAAGCCGCCGTTTTTGGCCTTCTTCGCCGAATATCAGGGCATAAGCGCCTGACTGTGACTGGCTGTAGGAAATCCCCAGGATCTCGAGTTTTATTTTCTTCATATGCTGCCCCTTTATTGCGTGGTCTGTTCACCCGGCAGGCGATGAGAATAACAAATGTACATGAATTTTTTTTTATGCGGAAATTTAGCAGAGGGCGGAGAAATCAATGGGTCGTTTTGGTGTTTGCAGGATAAAAACTGCCACCGGTAAACAGCCTGAAAAACTTAATACAAAAAAAAATGTCCGCAAGGGCGGAGCATAAAATATTTGGTTAAATTTGCCCCCGACCAGATCATCCAACTCCGTTTATTCACTCAGTAAAACAACAAACCATGCCGTTGATATTTTGGTTGGTTCCCCTTGGTTCGCTGATGGCCCTGGGTTTCGCGTATTATTTTTTCCGGCAGATGATGTCTGCAAGCGAGGGTACAGATCAGATGAAGAAAATCGCCAGGCATGTCCGGGAGGGCGCTTCTGCCTATCTGCGCCAGCAGTACAAGGTGGTAATCATCGTTTTCCTTGTGATCACGGTGATTTTTTCTTTTCTGGCCTATGGGCTCGGGGTGCAGAACAAATGGGTACCCTTCGCCTTTCTTACCGGAGGTTTTTTTTCGGGCCTGGCCGGTTATTTTGGCATGAAAGCCGCTACCTATGCCTCCGCCAGGGTGGCCAATGCCTGCCGCACCTCCCTTAACAGCGGGCTGCGCCTGGCCTTCAGGAGCGGCGCCGTAATGGGCCTGGTGGTGGTCGGACTGGTGCTGCTGGATATTTCGGCGTGGTTTATTGTTCTGAACCTGCTGATCCCCGAAGCCATGGATGGCTACAAGCTGATGACCATCACCGCAATCATGCTGACCTTCGGGATGGGCGCCAGCACCCAGGCGTTGTTTGCCCGTGTGGGAGGGGGTATATTTACCAAGGCTGCCGATGTGGGAGCCGACCTGGTTGGGAAGATCGAAGCCGGGATCCCCGAGGACGATCCGAGGAATCCCGCCACCATCGCCGACAACGTAGGCGACAACGTCGGTGATGTGGCCGGCATGGGGGCCGACCTGTTCGAATCTTTTGCTGCCTCCATACTGGCCACTGCCCTGCTTGGAGCAGCCGCCTTTATCGGATACGGGACAGAGATACAAACAAAGGCCGTTATCGCCCCCATGGTGATCGCCGCCATCGGCACCCTGCTCTCGATAGCCGGGGTCTTTATGGTCCGCACCAGGGAAGGGGCCGGTCAGAAAGAGCTGCTGCGCTCATTGGGTTTTGGCGTGAACATGAGTGCCCTACTCATTGTCGTGGCTTCCTTTTTGGTGCTGTACCTGTTGCAATTGCCCAATTACCTGGGTTTGTGGGGTGCCATTGTTACCGGGCTGCTGGCAGGCATCGCCATCGGGCAGTCGACAGAGTATTTTACCGCCTCGGCCTACGGCCCCACCCGAAAAATTGCCTCTTCCAGCCAGACAGGGCCGGCCCCGCTGATCATCAACGGAGTGGGCACCGGATTGATCTCGGCCGCAGTTCCCTTATTTATCATTGCCGTGGCCATTACCCTGGCTTATTCATTTGCTACCGGATTCAGCTTTGATGTGGGCAAACTCAATTATGGCCTTTACGGTATCGGGATAGCTGCCGTGGGGCTTCTGGCCACCCTTGGGATCACCCTGGCCACAGATGCCTATGGCCCTATTGCTGACAATGCTGGCGGGAATGCCGAGATGTGCGGACTGGATCCGGAGGTCAGGCGGCGCACGGATGCCCTGGATGCCCTGGGGAATACCACGGCCGCTACGGGCAAGGGTTTTGCCATTGGCTCTGCGGCCCTGACTGCCCTGGCCCTGCTGGCCTCGTACTTCGAAGAGGTGAGGATGATGTTCGTGAAATTCCTCGACAGGCCGCTCGAGCTGATCAATGGCATCCCGGCCATCGAGGCTTCCTTTATGGATTTTGTAACCCACTACGAGGTGCATTTGATGAACCCCCGGGTCATCGTCGGGATTTTCCTCGGGGTGATGTCGGTCTTTGTGTTCAGCGGAATGACCATGAACGCCGTGGGCAGGGCTGCCCAAAAGATGGTGGGTGAGGTGCGCAGGCAGTTCCTCAGCATCCCGGGAATCATGGAAGGAACCACCGATCCCGATTATGCCCGTTGTGTGGCCATTTCAACACGGGAAGCACAAAAAGAGATGATGTTGCCCTCGCTGATCGCCCTGCTTATCCCGGTGATAGTCGGGTTGCTTTTCGGAGTATCCGGGGTGGCCGGACTTTTGATCGGCACCATTTCGAGCGGTTTTGCCCTGGCTATTTTCATGGCCAATGCCGGGGGGGCATGGGACAATGCGAAAAAGTACATCGAAGAAGGGCATTTCGGGGGCAAGGGCTCAGAGGGCCATAAGGCCGCCGTTATCGGCGACACCGTGGGCGACCCCTTCAAGGACACCTCGGGACCAAGCCTGAACATCCTCATCAAGCTTATGGTCATGGCAGCCGTGGTAACCGTTGGGGTGGCCGTGAGTTATTCCATGCTATAGATCAGGACAGGGTGCATTGTACGGAACTCACCGACCAAAGACCGGGGAACCCCCGGTCTTGCTCTTTGCCCGAAGGGAACTGTATTATGGATTAAACAAACGTACATATATAGTGTTTGTTTATCTTGGAAGGCTTGTATTTGCTAAGGTTTATGGTTTATTAAGAAAATGGTGCCGGGATTTTCCCTAACTTTGCATACTAAACCAGCACGATGGAATTACCCGATAAATTAACACTAAGAGCCCTGCTCAACAACAGTGCCGAATGTTTTGCCGAACTTCCGGCACTTGGGTTTGCAGGAGAGACCCCCCTAAGGTACCGCGAGGTATCCGACCGCGTCGGCGAACTGACTGCCTTACTGCATGATCTGGGCATTGGCAGGGGCGACCGTATTGCCTTGCTGAGTCAGAACATGCCAAACTGGGGCGTGGCCTACCTGGCCATTACCGGCATGGGAGCCGTGGTGGTGCCCATACTGACCGATTTCACCCCCCTTGAGATCAAAAAGATACTTTCCCACAGCGAGGCCAGGACGATCCTTGTTTCGGAAAAGCTGATCGAAAAACTGCAGCAGGAACTGCCGCCAGGCCTGAAATCGGCAGTACTGACCGACGATTTCAGCCCGATCAGCCTGGGCAGTATGGAAGTGTACGGAAAGGTCGAAAAGTTGACCCGGACCGTGGCGGCGGCTCCAGACATCCCTGAACCACGCGAAGACGACCTGGCGGCCATATTGTATACCTCCGGCACCACGGGCAAGCCCAAGGGGGTCATGCTCAGCCACAAAAACATCATGTCCAATGCAGTGAACACCCTTGGAATACAACGGGTGGATTCTTCCGACAGGTTGCTGTCGGTACTGCCGTTGCCGCATACCTACGAATGCACCATCGGTTTTATCATTCCCTTCATGACCGGTGCCTGGGTGAACTATCTCGATAAGCTGCCCACACCTGCTGTGTTGTTGCCGGCTATGGAAGTGGTGAAGCCCACCATGATGCTGACCGTTCCGCTGATCATCGAAAAAGTTTACAAGAACCGGGTGTTGCCTAAATTGAGCGGCAGTGCCCTGATGCGGCAACTGACGAAGTTGCGTCCGGTTCAAAAGGCCTTTCATAAACTCGCCGGCAAAAAGATATACAAGGCATTTGGAGGGAAACTGCGGTTTTTTGGTATTGGTGGCGCCAAGCTCAGTGCCACAACCGAACGCTTTTTAAGGGACGCCGGCTTCCCTTATGCCATCGGCTATGGCCTGACGGAAACATCCCCGCTGCTGGCCGGATGCAGTCCGGACCTGACCAAATTCCAGTCGACGGGCTTTTGCCTTCCCGGGCAGGAGCTCAGGATACTCGACCCCGACCCCGTGAGCGCGGAGGGAGAGATCATTACCCGCGGACCCAATGTGATGCAGGGGGATTACAAGCAGGAAGAACAAACCAGGGAAGTGTTCACCAACGACGGATGGTTCAGAACGGGCGACCTGGGTTATATCGACCAGGATGGCTACCTGTTTATCAGGGGGCGGATCAAAAACGTCATCGTCAGTGCCACTGGCGAAAACATCTATCCCGAAGACATCGAAGCAGTGATCAACAGCGAGCGCCATGTGCTGGAGTCGCTGGTTTACGAATGGCGCGGAAAGCTGGTGGCCAGGGTTCATCTGAACTATGAGGAGATCGACCAGCGCTACCACGAGATGAAGGAGTCTGCCGGGCATCTGTACGAGCAGATGCAGCAAAAGGTGAAGGACCGCCTCGCAGAGATCCAGTCGAGGGTCAACGCCCGGCTGAACCGTTTTTCGCGGCTGTCGACCATCGAGGAACAGGACGAGCCATTCCAAAAGACCCCCACCAAGAAGATCAAGCGCTTTCTGTATTTCAAGAAGCAACAGTGAAGCAGGAAAGGCCCGGAATACATAAAATGCCGCTGTCCCCTGAAGGAAGCGGCATTTTTTTTATGTCATCGCGCCCGGTCAATCCTGGGCATAACTCTCTATCGGATCGCAGGTACATACCAGGTTGCGGTCGCCATAGGCCTCGTCGATGCGGGTAACGGGTGTGAAGTATTTGATCTCTGCCGACCAGGGCCTCGGGAAAGCTGCCTTCTCGCGGCTGTAGGGTTTGTCCCAGTCGCTGTCGATCAGCATGGAGGCGGTATGGGGGGCGTTTTTGATGACGTTGTTCTCCTTGTCGGCCTTGCCCTCTTCCACTTCCCTGATCTCTTCGCGTATGCTGATCATGGCATCGATAAACCGGTCGAGCTCCGAGAGGGGTTCGCTTTCGGTGGGTTCGACCATCAGGGTGCCCGATACGGGGAATGCGACCGTGGGGGCATGGAAGCCGTAATCCATCAAACGTTTTGCAATGTCGATGGCATCGATTGACACACTTCGCCTGAAGGGGTTGCAATCGAGGATCATCTCATGGGCCGCCCAGCCGTTTTTGCCGGTATACAATACCTGGTACTCTTTTTCAAGGCCCGCCTTCAGGTAATTGGTGCTCAGTATGGCGATCCTGGTGGCCTCCTTCAGCCCCTCCCTTCCCAGCATCCGGATATAACCATAAGTGATGGTGAGGATAAAGGCACTGCCGAAGGGTGCAGCTGCCACGGCGGGGATGCCTTGTTCCCCTCCGGTTTTGTGCAGGGGGTGGTTGGGTAAAAAGGGCAACAGGTGTTCTGCCACCCCGATGGGGCCCACACCCGGACCGCCTCCCCCGTGGGGGATGGCGAAGGTTTTGTGCAGGTTCAGATGGCATACATCGGCCCCGCAAATGGCAGGATTGGTATAGCCGACCTGGGCATTCATGTTGGCCCCGTCCATATACACCTGACCCCCATACTTGTGGATGATGTGAGTCACCTTCAGGATCTCTTCCTCGAATACCCCATGGGTTGAGGGGTAGGTGACCATGATGGCCGCCAGATTGTCTTTGTGGGCTTCGGCTTTCTTTTCCAGGTCGTCGAGGTCGATGTTGCCCTTGTCGTCGCATTTGACCACCACCACCCTGGTGCCCGCCATGACGGCACTGGCCGGGTTGGTGCCATGGGCCGAGGAAGGGATCAAGGTCACGTTGCGGTGGCCTTCGCCCCGGCTGGCATGGTAGGCACGGATCACCATCAGGCCGGTATATTCGCCCGAAGCACCCGAGTTGGGCATAAAGGAAATGCCGGCAAACCCGGTGATCTCGCAAAGGTCTCGCTCCAGGCGGCGGATCAGTTCGAGGTAACCCCCGGCCTGGTTGTCGGGGGCAAAGGGGTGAATGTCCGCAAACTCCGGCCAGCTGAGACCGAACATTTCGGAGGCCGCATTCAGCTTCATGGTGCAGGAACCCAGCGGGATCATGGTACGGTTCAGGGCCAGGTCGCGGTTTTCCAGTTTCTTCAGGTAACGCATCATTTCAGTTTCCGAATGGTAGGAGTTGAAGCAGGCCTGCTGTAAAAAATCCGAACTGCGGCTATACTCTTTGGGGATGGTGGTAATCTTGCGGCATTCGTCCGGGTCGCAGACAAATTCGTAAAAGGGCTTTCCGGCAGCAGCAGCAAATAGTTCCAGCAGGGCATTCACGTCCCGGAGCGAGCTGGTCTCATCCAGGCTGATTCCCACCTGTTTTTCATCGATCCTGCGCAGGTTCATTTTTTTGCTCACGGCCATCTGGTGTACATCGCTGGCATAAACGTTGTCGGGCAGTTTGATGAGCAGAGTATCGAAAAAGTATCCGTTTAGCTGGGTATACCCGTACTTTTCCGCTTCCTGCGACAGCACTCCGGCCAGGATATTGATGTGGCGGGCGATCCTTTTCAGTCCCTCAGGTCCGTGATACACCGCATACATGCCGGCCATGGTTGCCAGCAGGGCCTGGGCGGTGCAGATATTGGAGGTGGCCTTTTCGCGTTTGATATGTTGCTCCCTGGTTTGCAGGGCCATGCGAAGGGCATGGTCGCCGTTTTTGTCGACCGACACCCCGATGATGCGGCCGGGAATCCCCCGTTTAAATTCTTCCCTGGTGGCGAAATAGCCTGCGTGGGGGCCACCGTAACCCATCGGAACCCCAAAACGCTGCGACGAGCCCACCACCACATCGGCTCCCCATTCTCCGGGGGGGCTCAGCATGGCCAGCGATAGCAGGTCGGCTGCCACCACCAGGCGGACATTGTGCTCCCTGGCGTGGTCTGCAAAATCCTTCTGGTGGCCGATGGCCCCGTTTGCGTCGGGATACTGTATCAGGGCCCCGAAGAAAGTGTCGTCCAGGATGCCGGGATCCTGGCGTTCGACAAGCAGTTCGATGCCCAGTGGCGCTGCCCGGTTTTTCAGGACATCCAGGGTCTGCGGCAGGCAGTTTTCGGAGGCGTAAAATTTATTGACTCCCTTTTTTGCGGCATCCCTGGGCCGGGAATTGTACAGCATGATCATGGCCTCGGCCGCTGCCGTGGCCTCGTCGAGCAATGAGGCGTTGGCGAGCTCCAGCCCGGTCAGGTCGGTGATCACCGTCTGAAAGTTCAGCAGGGCTTCGAGCCGGCCTTGGGAGATCTCTGCCTGATAGGGTGTGTAGGAGGTGTACCAGCCGGGGTTTTCCAGTATGTTGCGCTGAATAACCCCCGGGGTGATGGTGTTGTAGTACCCCATGCCGATGAAGGATTTAAAGAGTTTGTTTTTGGCCCCCAATGATCGCAGGTGGTTTGCGTATTCGTATTCGTTGAGCCCCTCGGGGAGGTCCATCTCCTTTTTCAGGCGGATGCTGGGGGGAATGGTCTGGTCGATGAGTTCACCGGCCGAAGCCACCCCGATCTTTTTCAGCATCTTTTCTTCGTCTTCCTTGCGGATCCCGTTATGGCGGCGGATAAAATTATTGGTTAACATAGGCAAAAATATTTTTTTGGATGATTTCAGGTGAACATTTCCGCGGCGGTTGTTGCCGTGCTATGTGTACTAACTTGTAATGCAGTTCAATTGTTTAACCGGCCGCTGTGTTTTGTGCCACTTCGCGGCCGGTGCGCATGGCCTGGAGGTTCAGGTTCACCACCTCTTCGCCCTTGCTGCCGAATACCTTGCGGATGGCCTCTTCCAGCTTCGCGAAAGGGATGTCGATAAAGGGGCTTGCCGCTCCCAGAACAACCATGTTGGCGGCCTTCCTGCTGCCCAGTTCGCCGGCGATCTGCTCGGCATTGAGGGCCACATGCCTTGGCAGCCGTTGTATCTCGGCCAGGATGGCCACGGTGCCGGGGTAGTCGGGAATGTTGACATAGGGCTCGGTATTGGTGATCAGCCAGCCTTGGTCGGACAGGTAGGGAAGGTACCTGAGCGATTCCATGGGTTCGACCGAGATGATCATATGGGCCTTTCCCTTGGGGATCAGATCGGAGGCGATCTCTGACGAAGACAGGCGCAGGTGCGACTGTACATCCCCCCCCCGCTGGCTCATACCATGCACTTCGGCCTGCTTCAGAAACAGGTCTGACTCTACGGCGGCGTACCCGATAATGGCCGCGATGGACAAAATGCCCTGTCCCCCGACGCCTGCAAGAATAATATCGTTTTGCATCTGATTGATTTTTCTGGTGAAGATTATTTTTCTGCTCTTTGCTTGTCCCTGCCCTTTGTGCGCATCCGCTTATTGAGGGTTTGTATGCATTCGCGGCGCGGAATGATGACTGAAACCCCTTTGTGGGCCAGTTCTTCCCTGAGGATGTGGGTGTTTTCGCTGTGGTTTTTTTTCAGGGGGTTGATCACCCGGATGCGGTCTTCCTCTACCCCGAGACCCCGGCAGATCTGCTCTATTTTGCCTGTTGCCGACGAGGGTTGACCCCCTGTCATGCCGGTGGTGGCATTGTCGAGGATGATCACAGTGATGTTGGAGCCCTCGTTGACGGCATCCAGCAGCCCCGTCATGCCCGAATGGGTAAAGGTGGAATCGCCGATGACGGCCACTGCCGGATCCATTCCGGCTGCGGCAGCTCCCCTGGCCATGGTGATGGAAGCCCCCATGTCGACACAGGTGTTAATAGACCCAAAGGGAGGCAGGGCTCCCAGGGTGTAGCAACCGATATCGGAAAAGACCCTTCCCGAGCTGTGCCCGGACAGGGCTTCGTTCAGGTCGAGCATGCTGTCGATATGGGAGCAACCCTTGCAAAGAGATGGGGGGCGGCTGGCTACCAGGTCGGGGATACTGGCAAGCTTGCCAGTGGGAATCCCCAATGCTTCTCCGACCAGGTTGGGGTTGAGTTCCCCGGTACGTGGCAATGCGCCATCGAGCCGGCCGCTGATCGGCTTGCCGGTGTTCAGAAAGCCTTTCAGCATCTGTTCGACCACCGGATAACCCTCTTCGATTACCAGGATGCGGTCGCATTCGTCATAGAGCCGCCGGAGTTGCCTGTGGGGAAGGGGGTACTGGCAAACCCTGACCACCGGATGGGGAGGCTTCCTGCCGGGATAATTTTCCATGAGGTAATTGAAGGCCAGTCCGCAGGCCACAATGCCCAGGCTGTGGTCCTGCCCCGGCATGTAAGTATTGTAGGCCGAATTCTCCGACTCCTGCACAAAAGCGGGCTGTTTGTCCAGCAACTGCGCATACTGTTTGCGGGCAATGGCCGGCAGCAGGATGAACTGCCTGGCATTTTCCGGAAACCTGAAGCGGTTTTGGGTACGGGCTTCCTTCCTTGCCACCCCCGATCTGGAATGGGCCAGCCGGGTGGTGATTCGCAGCATCACCGGCACGCCGTATTTCTCCGAAAGTTCGAAGCCCAGGTAGACCATGTCGTAGGCCTCCTGCTGGTTGGAGGGCTCCAGGACGGGGATCATGGCAAAATCTCCGTATACCCTCGAATCCTGTTCGTTCTGCGACGAATGCATGGACGGGTCATCGGCCACCACGAAGATCAGTCCGCCGTTGGCACCCGTGATGGATGCATTCAAAAACACGTCAGCGGCCACATTCAGCCCAACATGCTTCATACAGGTCATGCTGCGTTTGCCTGCGTAAGACATGCCCAGGGCGGTTTCGGCAGCCGTTTTCTCGTTGGCACACCAGGAGGCCACCACGCCTTTCTCCCTGGCCTCGGACGAAGCCCTTACGTATTCTGTAATTTCGGTGGAGGGGGTGCCGGGGTAGGAAAAAACACCCGACATCCCTGCATCTATGCCTGCCTGGGCAATGGCTTCATCGCCCAGAAGTAATAATTTTTGCATACGATTTTATTTTTTTATTTGGCTCTTGGTTTCCAATGCCACAAAACTAAAAAAATTAGCTCATGGGTAGGAAAATATCTGCTCAAAAAACAAACCACCCCCCCGGGCCGTTACCCATTTATGAATTTCCTGGCCCATTTATACCTTTCGGGCAACCAGCCCGGGCTGATCATCGGCAATTTCATTGCCGACATGGTCAAGGGCCGGCAGATCAACGGTTATCCCGCTTCCGTTGCCGGGGGGATCCGCCTGCACCGCCAGATAGACCGCTTTACCGACTCCCACCCGGTGGTGAACCGGAGCAAGGGGCGTTTGCGCGCTACCTGCCGTCATTATGCGGGGGTGGTCACCGATATGTATTACGATCATTTCCTTGCCTTGAACTGGGACCACTACTCCTGTCATTCGCTCGAAAGCTATGTGGAATGGGCATACGGTTTGTTGCAGCAGCACCTCGATATGCTGCCGGAACGTGCCAGGTACGTGCTGCCCCGAATGGTGGAGAACAACTGGCTGGTGAATTATGCCGACCTGGACCGGCTGTCGCTCAACTTTGGGGGGATGGCCAGACGCACCCCCTACGAATCGGGCATGGAGGGGGCGGTAGTGGATCTGAAGACCCACTACCGGCTGTTCGCGGAAGAGTTCGGGAGTTTTTTCCCTGAACTCATGGAATTTGTCGAAGAACAGGGGGTGTCTCTCGACCACCACCGAGGGCTTTCGGACAACAATGGGTGGGCTCAGTAATAATTGGTGCCCCTCAGGTAATGTTGCACATAATCGGCAACTCCTTCCTCCAGGGTCCAGAACTCCCTGTTGTACCCGGCCCGGCGCAGTTTGGCGGTGTCGGCGCAGGTAAAGTACTGATAGTTGCCGCGGATGGGCAGGGGGGTGTCCACAAAGCTGATCTGTGGGGGGATTCCCAGGGCAGCAAAGGTGGATCCGGCCAGTTCGAGAAAACTCCGTGCCCGGCCCGTGCCCAGGTTGTAAATGGCGGGCGGGTTCTGCCGCTGCATCAAAAAGGTGCACACATCCACCACATCCTTTACATACACAAAATCCCTTTGCTGCTCACCGTGGCCGATGCCTGGCCGGTGAGAGCGGAACAGCCTGACCCTGCCCTTCTCCCGAATCTGCTTCCAGGCATGGAATACGGCCGAGGCCATGTTCCCCTTGTGGTATTCGTTGGGCCCGTAAACGTTAAAGAACTTCAGGCCGGCCCAAAAAGGCGGGGAGTCCTGGGATGAGAGCGCCCGCAAATCGAACGAATGCTTGCTGTGGCCATAAGGGTTCAGTGGTCTGAGCCTGGGGAGGTGGTCGTGATTGTCGTTGTAGCCATGCTCTCCTTCTCCATAGGTCGCTGCCGAGGAAGCATACACCAGGGGCAGGCTGTAGGCGGTGCACGCCTTCCACAGTTCCATGGAATAATTCAGGTTGAGGTGGTCGAAAACGGCCTTGCTGCGTTCGGCGGTATTGGTGCGGGCACCCAGGTGGAACACAAAGCTTACTTCTGCGTGGTGCTGGCCCAGCCACCCGAAAAAAGCCTCCCTGTGCACCTTCTGCCTGAAAACCTTCCCGGCCAGGTTCATTTGCTTTTGCCGGGAAGAGAAGTCATCGACCAGCACCAGGTCTTTGTGCCCCAGCCTGTTCAGGGCCCCTGCCAGGCAACTGCCGATAAATCCTGCTGCGCCCGTTACCACGATCATGATCTGGAATTCTTTTGGTTGGGTTCCGTTTTCAGTCCGTGCCCCTAAGGCATTTCCTTGTTGGGCAACTCCAGTCCGTAACCCGAGGTTTTGTCTTCGCGCTTGAGCAGGAAGGCGAACACCAATCCGGCAAAGCCCAGCAAAGAGAACACCAGCATGGCATTGGTGTAATCGAGCGGCTTGATGATCTCTGCGGCATGCCTTGCCTCGTGCAGCCCGAAATAACGGGGGTCGGCCCAGGCCAGGCGCCCCAGCCCCATGGTGATCTCGAATACTCCCTGGTCCGACAGGTAAAAGCGGATCCTCTCTTCCCATACCAGCTCCTGGGTGTCCCGGTCGAACAGGCTGATACGTCCCCTGAGGGTCTGTCCGAAAAAGGCTTCGTGGCGGCGATCAACCCCGGAGGTGAATAACTGTTCGCGGTCGGCTTCAAATTCCCCCCTGAAAATGGTGGTTTCCACCTGCCTGCGGCTGATGGTAATCTCTGCCTCGTAGTCAGGCCCGGGAGACAATTTTCCGAAATCCACCCTGGAGATCACATCCCCCTGCCCCAGGGTGATGCTGAACTCCCCTTCGGGGCCGGTGGTGACCATGTGTACCTCCCGCCAAACGACATTGCCGCTGATGCTGTCTTCAAACACCGAGGCGTTCAGGTGGATGGTCATGCCGGCATTGGGTTCGCGGTGCCTGTCGATATAGGTTCCGTTATAGCTCATGTTCTCTTGCTGTATCTCCTCATATTGGGCGGGAAGTATTTCGGTGCGGTAAAACGGATTCGATGAATCGACCACATAACCGATGAGGATGGGAAAGATCCACAGGCCGATGTTCTGTACCGAGAACATAAAGCCGTAGGCAGTCCCCAGTTTGCTCTGCCTGACGATCCGGGTCACGGCCGGCCACATGGCGGCCGGGACCAGGGAAAAGGCAATGCCCAGCAGCACAATGGGTACCCTGGGTTCGATATAGGTTTTGGCAAACATCAGGTGGGCAATGATCAGCAGGGCCGAGCCCAGATACATCAGGGTGGCGCTTTTCCCCTTGTTGTCAGCCACCCAGCCAAACAGTGGTGTCAGCAGTATGGTCCCGTACATCAGGTAGGAAGTCACGTCGCCGGCAAGGGCCCTGGGCATCGAGAACTTATTCATCAGCAGATCGGGGGCAAACTTCAGAAAAGGGAAAACCGCCGAATAGAAGGTGACGCACAACAAGGTGATGTAGATCACCGAGCGGTTGGTAACCAGGTCTTTCAAATCTTTCCACCGGAATTCGTCTTCCGGGTCTTTGATGTCGATGTCGGCCTGGCGGTCGAGCCTGATGTCGAAGATCATATAGATCATAAAGGCCAGCAGCCCCAGCCACAACAGCAATACCCCAAACCAGATGGCGGTGGTCCATTCGGGGTAGATCAGCCGGGGCGAAAGGGTAAAGGCCAGGGCTGCGCCCAGGCGGCCGATGGCCAGGTTGAGCCCCAGTGCCAGGGCAAGTTCCTTGCCTTTGAACCATTTGACGATCACCTTCGACAGCACTACGATGCTGGTTTCAGCCCCAAGGCCGAAAACGAAGAACCCCAGCGACATCATTTTCAGGGCAGGGGAATAGGAGGTAAGAAAAGAGTCCATGAAGCTGTAGCCGAAACCCCCGCTGAGGAAGCTCTCCGAGGCGCCGTATGCCGTGATGCTGCCTCCCAGGGCCATGAGGAAGATAAAGGAGAAGCCGGTGATCCGTATCCCGATGCGGTCGAGAATGATACCCCCCAGAACGGCCATGGCAAGAAATACGTTGGGGATGGAATAGGCCGATATAAAGAAGCCGTATTCGGTGGTGGAGAAACCCAGGTTCATCCGGATCAGGTCAGCCAGGGGAGCCAGGGCATCGTAAAAATAATAATTGGTGGCCATGGCAAAGCTAGCGATCACCAGCACACCCCAGCGGGCTGTTTTGGACTCATGGAGTTTCTTCTTGATTTTTGCTACCATTGTTGTCGTTTTAGATATGGGGGTTGGTTGGGCAGTGGGTCAGAGTGAGGATTTGACCCCTAGCAAAAAGTCGCGGAGTTTATTGAGGGTCTTAATGATCTCCAGGTCTTTTTGGAGGTCGCCCGGATTTTGTCTGAGCTTTTCTCTGGCCCCTTTCAGGGTAAAGCCCCTTTCTTTGATCAGGTGGTAGATCAGGTGGAAGTTGTCGACATCTTTTTGGGTGAACATCCGGTTCCCCTTCTTGTTCCTATGCGGGCGGATGATGTCGAATTCCTTTTCCCAGAACCTGATCAGGGAAGCATTCACCCCGAACATCTCCGCTACCTCACCGATAGAGTAATAGATCTTGCCGGAAACCGGGAGCTTATTGTCCATTTGCTTTTTTTGACTGGTAAAAATAAGAAAATCCCGAGATTCGTGACCGGGAATACCGGGTCGCCCGGAAAAAAAACCATGCCGGCGAATGTTTGCAGAGAACTCAGGCCATCCCGGAAAAGATAAGGAATATGCGGTGGGTCAGGACAGCGACTGGTTGACACGGGATGCCCTCTCAACAATGATCTCGAATTCTTCAGGCGTCAGGTCGCTGTAAAAATAATGCACAGGGTTCACATTCCTGCCGTTGCGCGTCACTTCGTAATGCAGATGGGGGGCAGTGGAAGTACCCGTGTTGCCCACCTTACCGATCACCTCTCCCCTTTGGACTTCCTGCCCGGGCCGCACACTGATCTCATTCATGTGGGCATAGAGGGTCTGGTACCCGTAGCCGTGATCGATCACCACCATGAGGCCGTAGCCATGGTTGTTCCTTTCGGCCCTGACCACCATGCCGTTGCCGGTGGAATAAATGGGGGTGCCTGTAGGGGCAGTGAAATCGACCCCGGTATGCATCCTCAGGGTCTTGTAGATGGGGTGGATTCGCATTCCGTAGCCCGACATCAGCCTTTCCGAACCTTTGGCCAGTGGTACGATGGCCGGGATGGAAGCCAGCATATCGGCCTTGTTGAGGGCCATTTCAAACACCTCGTCGTAGGAAGTGGATTGGATGTAGAGCTGCCGGGCAAGCTGGTCGATGCGCCGCAGGGTAGTGGAAATCAGTTCGCTGTTCTGGAAACCCGACAAATGGGCGTAGCGGTCGGTGCCTCCGAAGGCCGCATCGCGTATACTGCGGGGTATCGGATCGGCCTCGAAGATGACCCGGTAAATATGGTCGTCGCGGTCTTCGATGTCTTCGAGTACGGTCGATAGCACATTCAGGCGGTCGTTGATGATCTCGTACTGCAGCCTGAATTGCTCGATCTCCCGCCTCAGCATCCGCTCTTTGGGCGAGTCGAAAAAGGTGAATCCGATAACCAGGACCACCACCGAGAACACCATGCCCGCCAGCACGTACTGAAGCAGGGTTTTGGCCTTGTCCCACAGGGTTTCCCTGACCTGCTCAACTGCCAGCGACTTGGTGTTAAATCGGTATTTAACCCTGCCCATATTGTTTTTTTGGATGCCGCCGCCGGTTCTGGCGGCTCGAATGGGTTCAAAAAACAAAACTATAAAAAAAACACGTAATTTTGTGGTTCGTGAAAAAAAAGTTACCCAATCAGACCATTTAAATGAACGCTAACGATATTCGCACCGCATTTCTTAAATTTTTCGAAGACCGTGGACACAGGGTGGTCCCTTCGGCCCCCATGGTGGTAAAGAACGATCCCACCCTGATGTTTGTCAATGCGGGCATGAATCAGTTCAAGGATGTGTTTTTGGGCAATTACCCCGCCCTGCATCCCCGGGTGGCCAATTCGCAGAAATGCCTGAGGGTCTCTGGAAAACACAACGACCTGGAGGAGGTGGGGCACGACACTTACCACCACACCATGTTCGAGATGCTGGGCAACTGGAGTTTCGGCGACTATTTCAAAGAGGAGGCCATTGCCTGGGCCTGGGAGTTGCTCACCGGGGTCTTCCGGCTGGACAAAGACCGGCTGTATGCCACCGTCTTCGAAGGATCGGCCGAAGACGGGCTGGCGGCCGATATGGAATCACGCGACATCTGGCACAAATACCTGTCTGAAGACCGCGTCCTCTTTGGTTCGAAAAAAGACAACTTCTGGGAGATGGGCGATACCGGACCCTGCGGCCCATGTTCCGAAATACATATCGACCTGCGCGACAACAGGGAGAGAAGCAAGACTGCCGGGGCCGGACTGGTGAACAAAGAACACCCCCTGGTGATCGAGATATGGAACCTGGTGTTTATCGAGTTCAACAGGCTGAGCGAAGGGTCACTGAAAAGCCTCCCCGCAAAGCACGTGGATACGGGCATGGGTTTTGAGCGACTGTGCATGGCCCTGCAGAAAAAAACCTCGAACTACGACACCGACGTGTTACGGCCCCTTATCGGCAAACTGGAAGAGCTCTCCGGCCTGACCTACGGGCAGTCGAGAGAAGCCGACGTGGCCATGAGGGTGGTGGCCGACCACCTCAGGGCGGTGTCGTTTTCCATAGCAGATGGCGAACTGCCTTCAAACAACAAAGCCGGTTATGTGATCCGGCGCATACTCCGGCGCGCCGTTCGCTACGGCTACACCTTCCTTCACTTCCACGAGCCCTTTGTTCACCGGCTCTTGCCCGTGCTGGTCGAAAACATGGGGGATGCCTTCCCCGAGCTCAGGGCACAGCAGGCGTTGATCGAAAAGGTCATCGCCGAGGAGGAAATGACGTTTCTGCGTACCCTGTCGCTGGGGATACAGAAATTTGAACAATACATCAGCGAACATCCCGGCGGCCACCAGATTGATGGCAAATTCGCCTTTGAGCTGTTTGACACCTATGGATTTCCCATCGACCTGACCACCCTGATGGCCAGGGAGATCGGGCGCACGGTAGACATGGAGGGCTTCAGGCAGGGGATGGAAGCCCAGAGATCCCGCAGCCGGGCCGCAGCCGTTACCGAACCGGCCGACTGGGTGGAGTTGCGCCCCTGGCGAGAGGAAACCCGCTTTCTGGGATACGACCGCCTGGAGGCAGAGGCCAGCGTGGTCCGATACCGCAGCCTGGTTCAAAAAGGAAAGACCATGTACCAGGTAGTACTCGATCAGACACCCTTTTATGCCGAGGCCGGCGGACAGGTGGGCGACCGGGGGCAATTTCTGGTGAACGGCAGGGCATATCCCGTAGTGGATACCCTGTTTGAAAACAACATGGTGCTCCACCTGATGCCCGGCATCCCGGACCAATGGCCCGAAAAGGTATGCGCCAGGGTCGATGCGGTAAAAAGACGGCTTATCGCCAACAACCACACCGCCACCCACCTGCTGCATTCGGCACTGAAAAAAACGCTGGGGAGCCACGTTCAGCAAAAGGGTTCGCTGGTCGATGACCGCAGGCTGAGGTTCGATTTTTCGCATTTCGGGAAAATGACCCCCGAAGAGATCCGGACCGTGGAGAAACTGGTCAACGAAAAGATCCGTGAAAACACCGGCCTGGAAGAGCACCGGAGGCTGAGCATGCCGGAGGCCGAAAAAATGGGGGCCACGGCCCTTTTTGGGGAAAAATACGGGGAAGAGGTCAGGGTGGTGGCCTTCGACAAAGACTTCTCGGCCGAATTGTGCGGGGGGACCCACGTGGAGGCCACCGGGCAGATCGGTCTGTTCGCCATTGATTCGGAAGGTGGCATTGCCGCCGGCATCAGGCGGGTGGAAGCGGTTACCGGCCGTGCGGCCGAAGAACTGGTCTATGCCAGGATCGACGAGTTGGAAGCCCTCCGGGAAACCCTCAGGCATCCCAAAGACAGCGTCAGGACCCTCAGGCAACTCCTGGACGAACACGAAACCATGAAAAAGGAGCTTGAAAGCCTGCAAAAGCTGCGCATCAGGCAGATGGCCGTTGAATTGGCCCAACAGGCCGAAGAGATCAACGGGGTGAATTTTGTGGGCACCAGGCTCAATATCGATGCAAAAAAAGCCAAAGACCTCGCCTTTGGTCTCAAAGGCCTGGTGAAGGACCTTTTCCTGGTGATTGCTCACCTTGATGCCGGCAAACCAGGCATCACCCTCATGATCGATGAAACCCTGGTTCGGGAAAAGGGCTTGCATGCCGGCAAGCTGGTGCAGCAACTCGCTGCCCGCATCGGGGGAGGGGGCGGTGGGCAGCCGTTTTTTGCCACTGCGGGTGGGAAAGACCCCTCAGGCCTCGACAAGGTGCTTCAGGAAAGCAGGGAACTGCTCAGATAAAGTCCCCGCCCCTTTTAACCGGCCGGATCAGTATCGACCACAAAGGGTTGCGAAGGAACACCATTTGCAATTATCCAACTCGGGGGTTTGGACAAAGGCCCTGCCCGGGTCCATGATCTGATCCACAATCTGTTTCAATGCCTTTTCGAAGTGGTCCATCTGTCCGGGTGCAAGGCTCCCGCTTCCTCCGGGAAACTTCATGGTCTGCAGCCCCGCTGAAGGATTGCGCATGGAAACGATGCCCGGTTCCACCAATGGGATCTCCGGATAGTTTTTCTGACAGAGCCAGGCATAGGTCAGCAGCTGGAAGGCTTTTGCCTTGTCGCTGCGGGTAAGCGGTTCGTCCCAGTCCTTAAAGTTGAGTTCGCCCTGTTTCACCCTTCCTGTCTTGTAGTCGATCACCCGCAGGATATCGGCTATGCGGTCAATGCGGTCGGCCTTGCCGCTGATATTGACAGCCTGTAGCCGGCTACCGGCCGGTGCCGGCACCAGGGCAGCCGTCAGCGGCTCCTCGAGGGCCACCAGGGTGATCAGCTGTTTGCTGGCCGCCATGTGGTCGAGCAGGCGAATCTCTTCACCCAGCAGGTTCTCGATATAACGCCGGGCCAGGTTGTAGAGCAGGAGGTTTTTTCCGCTACCCAGGTCGCCGCCGTGGTATTGGCTGTCAAACTCCCTGTCGAGGCACTCCCCGAGGTGATCGTGCATCCCCCTGAGGTGCCCGGGGGTAAGCACCTTCCCCACGAAAGGCCGGAAGATTGTTTCCAGCACCCCGTGCACCACGCTGCCCAGCGTGGTGGCTTCGATGGTTTCTTCCACCGCCCCGGCCTCCTCGAGCCGGGCGAGCCTTTCAAAGTAAAACTGCAGCGAACAGTTGATGTAAAGGCCCAGGGCAGAGGGCGAAAATCCTTTTTCGGCAATCCCGTACAAACGCTCCATGATGTCGGGCGTTTTCTCCACCACCAGCCCGGGTTTTTGCCCCGAAGGGGCCGGGGGCAGGGATACGATCTGCTCACTGATCGTGATGTGGGGGTTGTATGATGGCAATTCGTGCAGCATCTGGGAGATGTAGCGGCTTTTTTCGCTGCTGCCGATGTCTTCGGTTTGTGTATTGTAGATCAGGTAGATGTTCTCGGCCCTTTGCAGCAGGCGGTAAAAATGGTAGGAGTAAATGGCATCCTGCTCGTGGTAAAGACGAAGGCCGAAGGTTTTTTTCACTTCATAGGGAATGAAAGAGTTTTTCTGCCGTGGCCTGGGCAGGATGTTTTCGTTGGCCGAAAGCAGCACCACATTCCTGAAGTCGAGGCTCCGGGTTTCGAGCATGCCCATGACCTGAAGGCCCTGAAGGGGCTCGCCCGAAAACGACAGCCGGGTTTCGGAAGCGGCTTGCCGGATCATCCCGGCAATGGTTTTCAGTGAGCCCAGAAAGGGATATTGTATCAGAAAGGCCTCCATGCGGCGGAAAATCCTGGCAAAGTAAACCAGCGATTCAAAATCGGCAAAAAAGGGCGTATGGACAATGTCTCTTCCCTGGGTGGCTGCCTTATTGCGAAAATTGCGGTCGAAGGCATCAGTGAGGCCCGTCAGGGCAGGGAAGATGCTTCCCATGTCTTGCTGCCAGTCGGCCGACAGAAAGGCAAATGCAGAACGGAAGGCTTCCGGATGATCTGACATTGAACAAAGGGTGTCGAAATCAAGGAAGTTGCGGTTGGACTCCGGCAACCGCCGGGCCACAGTTTCGGGGCAGGGCCCATGTGGCCCCTCTCCGGCGAGCAGCCGCGACAGGCTGTGACCCATCAGCCTGCTAACGTCTTTGTGGTAGAAGGCCGGAGGGTGGCCGGGCCTGCGGCTGGCATTCAGGTACAGGCTGAACACGGCATCGACAAAGGCGAACAGATTGGTCTTGGACAGGGGGTAGCCCATGGTCACATTAAGCCCGTTCAAATCCCGAGGCAGCGCATTCAGCATGGGAATCAGCAGTTCTTCGTCGGCCAGTACCACGGCGGTCTGTTCGTCGGTGCCCAGGCAGTTTTCGTGCATCAGCAGGTTGCCGGCCAGCCTGGCCTGGTTTACGTTTTTGGCGATCCCCAGGATGCGGATGTGCTTGTTCAACCCTGTATAATGCCCGGGGCTGTTTTCGAAGCTCTTTCTGGCCGGCAGTCTGCGGTATTTCCTGATAAAGGTGCCGGCCTCGTGGCGCTCATCGGCGGCATAATAGGGGTCTGAATCGGGGAGGTATTCTGCCTGTCCCTTTTTGAGCAAGGTAAGGATGATGGTTTCCTCAGCCTGGCTCAAGGCATTGAAACCGGCGAAAAAAACCTTCTTCCAGGGGAAGCCCGGTCCGGGCCCCGATAGCCGGATGGCTGCCTCCCTTGACGAAAGGCCCTGCCAGGCCATCTTCTTTTCCCTGAGCCGGGCTGCCAGGGCTTTGTGGTAGTCCTGCAGCCGATGGATGAAATCCAGGTAGTTTTGCTGAAAGGGAGTGGGTGGAGAGCCGTCGGGGTTCCAGGTGTCGAGGTGGCGGATATCCTGGAGGTGGGCGTAAAGCTTTGAGGGATCGGACATGGCATTGTCGATGTCGTCGAAATCCCTGATAAGGGCCGGCGCCCAGCGCAGAAAGTTGTCGATATCGGCGGCCTTTTCCTGTTCCAGGTCCTTGTATACCGAGTAGAATTCGAGCAGCAGCCCGGTGTTGTCGCAGATGCTGTATCCGCTGATGCTGTTGATGAAATCTTCGATGCTCAGGATGCCGGGCGCCCACATGGGAGCCTCCGGGAGCGAGGCCAGGTGTTTGCGCAGGAAGAGGCCGGCCCTGCGGTTGGGGGTTACAATGCAGACCTCCCCCATGATCTCCCGGCATGTGTCGACGATGTAACGGCTTACCTCTTCCAGAAAAGTCTGCATCTTTTTTTAATTTTTGCGCGTTCCTGCCTCCTGGTTTAAAACATGCCGGGATGATCCCTGATCATCTCTTCGGCCATCCTCAGCTTCTGCAGACTGCCGATATCGGCCCAGAGCCTGTTGTCGTGCTGGTAGGGGATGATGCGGTGCTCCGATCCCAGCCGCAGGTAAACATCGCGGATGGGAAAAGCGCCCTCTTCTTCGAGCAGGCCGAATATGGCCGGCTCTATCAGATGTATTCCGCTAAATGCCAGTGCTCTTAAGGGTTCTCTCCGGGGTGGTTCGCACAGGATCTGTTGTCCGTTAACCGCGTTTTCCCAGCCCGCCAGCCCCTGACTGTCCCACAGGAAGTACCTCGAAGCACGGCGGGGGCTCACGGCCAGGGTGGCCAGGGGGCGATGCCTGAGGTGGCAGGCTGCCATGTCCTTCAGGTCGATATTGCTCAGGATGTCGGCATTGTAAACAAAAAATGCCTGGTCCTCTCCCAAAAGAGCGGCAGCCTTTGTCAGGCCGCCGCCGGTATCGAGCAGTTCCCCGCTTTCGTCCGAAATATCGAAGCGCAGTCCGGGGATATCGAGGCGGTCGATGAACTCCCTGACCTGGTCGGCATGGTGATGGACATTGATCACCATGTGGACGACTCCGGCGGCCGCGAGCTTATCGATTACCCGCAACAGCATGGGCTTTCCACCTACCGGGATGAGGGCCTTGGGGGTGTGGCCGGTGAGCGGCAGCATACGCCGGCCAAGGCCTGCAGCGAAAATTATCGCCCTGTTCATGGGTTTTTGGGGTGTTGGTTATTGAATCCGGTGGCCCTCTGCGCCTCGGGCTGGCTGTCGGCAGAGGGCCAGTTGTCCTGCTCGAAATGGGTAAGGGTGACATTGGCCCGGTAGTTTTGCCGGAGAAAGGCCGTTGTTTTTTCGGCGCAATACACCGAACGGTGCTGTCCGCCGGTGCAGCCGAAATTGACCACAAGGCTTCTGAAGTCCCTTTTCAGGTAGTTGTTGACGGCCGGTCCTAAGATGGCCAAAACCGCATCCAAAAAACTGCCGACACCCGGATCGGCTTCCAGGTATGCGGCTACCTGAGCGTGTTTTCCGGTCAGGTCTTTATATTCGGGCAGTCGCCCCGGATTGGGCAGGGGCCGGCAATCGAACACATAGCCGCCTCCATTGCCCGAATGATCGGCCGGTATGCCCTTCCTGTACGAAAAGCTGCTGATGCGCACCGTCAGCCCCTGATCGGGCGGAGGCAGGATGTCGTCGGGCCGGGTGGCGGCTATTTCCCTGATGATATTGCCCAGGTGGGGAATGTGGTCGGGAAGCAGCCCCTGCCCGTCGAGCCAGGCAAGGTTCTTCAGGGCATAGGGCACGCTTTGCAAAAACAGGGTCTTTTTCTCGACGCCACCACGGAAACCATAGGTGCCCAAGGCCTGCAATATGCGCATGATCACAAATTCATAAAATTCGCTGCGGAAGGCCTGGCGGTCGACCGGGATCTGCTCTTCGAGGCAGTCCAGATAATGATCGAGCAGTTCCTCGCGCTGCCGGGGGGGGATGTTTGCCTTGGCGTCGTAGAGCAGTGAGGCGATATCGTAGGCAAGGGGACCTTTCCGCCCCCCCTGGTAATCGATGAACCAGGGCTTGTCTCCCACGAACATCACGTTGCGCGACTGGAAGTCGCGGTACATGAAATACTGCCCGGGTGTTTTTTGCAGACGGGCGGCAAAGCGTTCAAAGTCATCCTCGAGCAGCTGTTCGTCGAAGGGAATGCCCGAGATCTTCAGAAAGTAATACTTGAAATAATTCAGATCCCACATCATCGAATGCCTGTCGAAGGTGTGCCGGGGATAACAGACGGAAAAGTCGAGGTTTTGGGGCCCTCTGATCTGGAAATGAGGCAGCCAGGCAATGGTCTTTTTGTAGCGTTCGACGACCTCCTCTCCGAAGGGGGCCCCCTGCCTTACCGCAGGCAAAAGCGAAAACAGTGTGGTATCGCCCAGGTCGGTCAGCAGGTAGCAATGACTGTCGGTGTCTTCGGCCAGCACCCGGGGTACCGGCAGGCCCAGCTGCCGGAAATGCCTCGAAAGGGTCAGGAAGGCATGGTTCTCCCGGCTGTCGGGGTTGAATGCGGCCACCACACTGCGGCCGCCCGTTTTCAGCCTGAAGTACTGGCGGTTCGAACCAGAAGGCGGCAGGGGGGTGATGCTGCCGGGCTCCTGGCCCGACCATGAGCTGTACAGTCCGCTGATGACCTTTTCAATATTCCACTGCATAAAAAACTGTGTTTTCCTGAATTGCAAAAATACGATTTTTCTGGCCGGCTTTTCCCAACACCCCCTGTATGCCTTTTTCGAATATGCCGCCACGGTTGTCTGGCATTGGCCGAAAAAGCCTATTTTTGTTATGACAAAGGAAAACAAAAAACAAAAAAAAGCAAACAATGGAATCCAAGGCAGTTACCGATATTCTGAAACAAGCCATCATCATGGAACACAGGGGGAAATCGCTCTACGAGGAGGTGGCCCGGAAAACCGGCAACCAGGGTGTGAAGGAGATCTTTGAGACCATGGCAAGGGAAGAACAGACCCATATTGATTTTTTGCAAAAGCAATACCTGCATTACAGCAAACAGGGACGTTTCGACAAAAATGACCTGAAAGAGGCCCCCGGACACGAAAGCGTTGCCCAGACCATTCTTACCCCCGAACTGATCAGTGACATCTCCGGGGCGGGTTTTGAGGCCGCGGCGATCTCGGCGGCCATCGACATGGAGAACAAATCGGTCGAGATCTACAGCCGGCAGGCCACCCAGGCTACCGACCCCAACGAAAAAGAATTGTTCGAATGGCTTGCCGACTGGGAGAAGGGACACCACAAACTGCTGATCGACCTGAACAGGCAACTGACCGAACAAATCTGGTACGACAACAATTTCTGGCCATTTTGAGGGGGAAGGTAGAAGGTAGAAGGTGGAAGGTAGAA
>PWJC01000172.1 GCA_003560165.1 Bacteroidales bacterium | reverse complement strand
GCTGTTTATCGGCATCACCCAGACGCCGGCATTCGCTGCAGAGGCTACGGTGAGCGTCCCCCTGGGCATGTTCCTGAGTACCGTATTCCTTTACGTATTCATCAGCCTGGTGCCCCGGGGCCTTGCGCCGGCGCTGGCCGGCGGCCTGGGTGCCTGGATGGGTCTGGCCCTGCTGGCTTCCCTGTTTCAGGACACCCACCGCATTGTGTGGACCCTTCTCTATTTTTCGGGGGCCGTGGGCATGTGGCTGCTGGCCGAAAAAGTGCTGAAGATCCCCTCGCACGGTAAAATCAAAAGGCGGTACACCATCACCCAGATCCTGTTCAGGGCCCTGTTTGCCGGCAGCGTGGTGGGCGCCTCGGTGGTCATTGCGCGCACAGGCTCGGCATTCTGGGCCGGGTTGTTTGCTTCCTTTCCCGCCATGATGCTTTCGGCCATGGTCATCCTCAGCCTTTCGGCGGGCCCGCCTTTTGCCAGGGCAACCGGAAAGATCATGCTGCTGGCCTCCACCAACATTGTCATCTACAGTTTTTGCGCCGGCTACCTCTTTCCATGGCTCGGTCTGCTGTGGGGAACTGTGATTTCTTACTTTGTGGCGGCGGCCTGGGTGTGGTTTCTGAAGCCACTTTTCGACAAAGGGCTGTAAAACATCGGCATAAACTTTTCATGGATACAGGGATTATTTATATTTTGGTTGGCTGTTACTAACCACAAAGAATCTTAACCAAACAAGTTTACTGACAATGAAGAGACTGTTCTTACTAATGGGCATTCTGGGCATGGTATGCTTTCAGAACGCCACGGCGCAGAATGAGATGACCTATCAGCTGCCTCCGCAGGAGATCATCGACCTGGTAGATGCACCCACCACCCCCTCCATGAGCATCGGCCCCCGGAACAACAGCATTTTGCTGATGGAAAACCCCGGTCATCCCAGCATTGCCGATCTGGCCCAGGAAGAACTGCGGCTCGGCGGCATCCGCTTCGACCCCCGGACCAATGGTCCCAGCCGTACAGGCCACAACACCGGTTTGTCGCTGATTGACATCCACGGCGGCAACCTTCGCGAAGTTAGCGGGCTGCCCGTCAATCCCCGCATCAGGAGTATTTCCTGGTCGCCCGACGGCTCAAAGATCGCCTTTACCCATACGGCCGATACCGGCATCGAACTGTGGGTAGTTAATGTGGCTACAGCCAATGCAAGCCGGCTGACAGCCCCTGTGATCAATGATGTGGTGGGGAACACCTTTAACTGGCTTTCGGACAACCAGACCATCGTGTACAAAGCCATCCTTAGCGACAGGGGTGCACACCCCTCGCGTCCGAGAGTGGCCAGCGGGCCCATCACCCAGGAGAGCCTCGGGCGCCGGGCCGCGGTACGTACCTTCCAGGACCTGATCAGCGATGCCTACGACGAGGCCATTTTCGATTATTACACCATGGCCAGGCTCTACCGCACCGATATGCAGGGCAACAGCGAGCCCATCAGCGAAGCCGCGGCCATCTGGAGTTTCAACGTATCGCCCGACGGGAGGTACATCCGCCTGACCACGCTTCAGAAACCCTATTCCTATATTGTGCCCTTCAGCCGCTTTGCCCACCGCATCGAACTGATCGACATCAACGGCAACCCGGTAAGGATACTGGCCGATATCCCCCTGCTCGAAGAGATGCCCCAGGGCTTCGGGGCCACCCGCGAGGGCCCGCGCAGCATCACCTGGCGCAACGATGCCCCTGCCTCCATTTACTGGGTTGAGGCCCTTGACGGCGGCGACCCCTCGGCAGAGGCCGAATACCGCGACCAGGTATTTTACCTGGAAGCCCCCTTCACCGGCGAACCGATGGCCGGCATCAAGACCACCTACCGTTTTTCAGGCATTACCTGGGCCCGCGACGACATGGCCCTGGTCAACGAGTTCTGGCGTGCCACCCGGATGGCACGCATGAGCTCTTTCCACCCCACCGAGCCGGCCCGTGGCCTGATCCTGCTCCAGGAAAGGTCGGCCGAAGACCGTTACGGCGACCCCGGCACCCTGCAAACACGCACCAACGAATACGGCCGCTCGGTGCTGATGCTTGACCGCCGCGGGAGGAATGCCTTTTTGATCGGCATGGGTGCCTCTCCCGAGGGCAACCGGCCCTTTGTGGACGAATACAACCTCAACTCGGGCGCAACCAACCGCCTGTGGCGCAGCGAGTCTCCCTGGTATGAGCTTCCCGTGCGCATTATCGACCCCGACCGCCCCAGCGTAATCACCCGCAGGGAGTCGGTAGATGAGCACCCCAACTTCTTCGTTCGCGACCTGAGGCGCAACCGCCTCACCCAGATCACCCACTTTCCCGAGCCCTTCCCGCAATTGCGGGAGCTGCACAAGGAGATGATCCATTATGAGCGCAACGACGGCATTCCCTTGTCTGGCGAACTCTTCCTGCCCCCCGGATACCGGCCCGGAACAGATGATCCCCTGCCCACCATCCTCTGGGCCTACCCCCGGGAGTTTCTCACTGCCGACGGAGCCGGGCAGGTTACCGGTTCGCCCTATACCTACACCCGTTTGGGAGCCACCTCCATTGTCATGCTGGCCACCCAGGGATATGCCGTACTCAACAACGCTGCATTCCCCATTTTGGGCGTGGGCGACACCGAACCCAACGACACCTTTGTCGAACAACTGGTGGCCAATGCGCAGGCAGCCATCGACGCCCTGGTTGATATGGGAGTGACCGATCCGGAGCGGGTAGGGGTGTCAGGACACTCTTACGGTGCCTTCATGACGGCCAACCTGCTTAGCCACAGCAACCTGTTCGCAGCCGGGGTGGCCCGCAGCGGAGCCTATAACCGTACCCTGACCCCTTTCGGTTTCCAGGCCGAAGAAAGGACTTACTGGCAGGCCCCCGACATCTATCACACTATGTCGCCCTTTATGCACGCCCACAACATGGAAACACCCATGCTGCTGATCCATGGAAGCGACGACAACAACTCCGGGACCTTCCCCATGCAAAGCGAGCGATATTACGATGCGCTGCGTGGGCACGGCGCCAGCGTCAGGCTGGTGATGCTGCCCCACGAAAGCCACGGCTACCGGGCCAGAGAATCGGTACTGCATATGCACCGGGAGTGGATCGACTGGTTCGACACCTATGTGAAGAACAAATAGGTAAGAACAGCCCACCAAAAAATAAAACAGCGGGAGCGGACAAATTTCCGGTCCCGCTGTTTTATTTTTTGCCCCCAGCCCACTATCTTTGAGCCAGGCTCCCGGGTCAGAAGCGGGGGCCGAAACAGTAAAGTCACGGAAAACAAAAAAGCATACACAGGTATGGAGCCCCTCAACTACATCCAGCTTCGGGAGGTCAGCAAAGCCTACTCAGAAAAGGCATTGTTCAGCCAGATCTCACTGAGTATCTCCCAGGGGCAGAAAGTGGCTCTGATCGCCCGAAATGGCAGCGGGAAAACCACCCTGTTGAACA
Source organism: Bacteroidales bacterium (assembly GCA_003560165.1). Classification (GTDB taxonomy): domain Bacteria; phylum Bacteroidota; class Bacteroidia; order Bacteroidales; family UBA7960; genus PUPG01. The sequence goes on along the minus strand of PWJC01000172.1, from coordinate 22,930 downwards.
TCATTGCCGGGGTCGATCAGCCCGATACGGGACAATGCACCTATATGAAGGGGTTGCGAATGGCCTACCTTCAACAGGAACCGGAATTCGATCCGGAGATGACGGTGTCACAGACCCTGCTTTCGGACGACAACGAGAGAAACAGGACCATCAGGGAGTACGAAGAGTTTATCCGCGACACAGCAGACACAGGTTTAGACGCGGCCGAAAGGGAGCAGCGGCTGCAACAGCTCATCGAACGCATGGACGCCCTGCAGGCCTGGGACTATGAGTACCGCGTCGAACAGGTGCTGAGCCGGCTGGATATCGGCAACATGAAAGCCCGAACCGAACAATTGTCGGGCGGACAGCTCAAACGGCTGGCACTGGCCAGGATTCTGATACAGGAAACCGATTTTATTCTGCTCGACGAGCCCACCAACCACCTGGATGTGGAAATGATCGAATGGCTGGAAGACCATTTGTCGCGGCAGAAGACAACCCTGCTGATGGTAACCCACGACCGTTACTTCCTGGATGCGGTATGCAACCAGATCGTTGAGCTTGAGGACGGGCAACTCCACACTTACCGGGGGAACTATGCCAATTACCTCGAAAAGAAGCAGGCCAGGCAAAAGGCAGACACTGCACAGGCCGAAAAGACGGCCAACTTGCTGCGAAAGGAAAGGGAGTGGATGCAGCGTTCGCCTCCTGCGCGCACTACTAAGTCGAAGGCCCGCATACAGAGTGTTGAGAAACTCGAGGAAAAAGCCGACAAGTCCCGTGAGGGGAGCCCGGGAGAGATCAGAATGGACATGAAGCGACTGGGAAAAAAGATCCTCGAACTCTCGGGAGTGAGCAAATCGTTCGACCGGCTCAAGGTGGTGGACAATTTCTCCTATGTGTTCAAGCGGGGAGAGCGTACCGGCATCGTAGGGCCCAACGGCACAGGGAAAAGCACCCTGCTAAACCTGATCACCGGTGCCATCATGCCCGAACAGGGAGAGATCTCAACGGGCGATACCATCCATTTCGGGTATTACCGACAGGAAGGCTTGCAGGTAGATGAAAACAAAAAGGTGATCGAGGTCATAACCGACATTGCCGAACGCATCCGTATGGGAAAAGACCATTGGATGAGCGCCCCACAGTTTCTGAGGTATTTCAACTTCCCCAACCAGATGCACAACAACAGGGTGGAGAAACTCAGCGGGGGAGAGAAACGCCGGCTATACTTGCTGACGGTGCTGATGAAGAACCCCAACTTCCTCATACTCGACGAACCCACCAACGATCTCGACATCCCGACCCTGAACCTGCTGGAGGATTATTTGCTGCGGTTTTCGGGTTGTCTGATCATTGTATCTCACGACAGGTATTTTATCGACCGCCTGGTAGAACACCTGTTTGTTTTCAGGGCCCCGGGCGATATCAAGGACTTTCCCGGGAATTACACCGACTACCGGAACCAGCGCAAAACCCTGGGGTCGTCGCAAAAAAAAGCTGCACAACCCACCCCGGCAACCGCCACCCATCGCAGCGGACCCAAAGAAAAAACGAAGCTCAGCTACAAGGAACAAAAAGAGTTTGAAGCCCTGGAGGCAGCCATCGACAGCCTCGAAAGCGAAAAAAACCTGCTGCTGGAAAAGATGAACCAGGGAAGCCTTGATGCGTCAGAAATCACGGAGGCATCCAGAAGATTCCAGGAGATAGAACAACTGCTTGAGAAAAAAGGCGACCGCTGGCTCGAACTCTCTCAGTGGGCCTGAGCCGGGGGAGAGTTTCTGCCAACTGCCGCAGGCGACCCGGCCTTAAGCGTTCAGCATGACCGGCATCACCAGCATCAGGATGTCTTCGTCGGCGTTTTCGTTGCCCACGGGAGTGATCAGGCCTGCACGGTTGGGTTCGGACATTTCGAGCATGACCTGGTCGGTGTCGAGGTTGTTGAGCATCTCGACCATAAACTTGCTGTTGAACCCGATCTCCAGGTCGCCGCCCTCATAATGGCATTCCAGCCTTTCCTTGGCCTCATTGCTGTAATCCAGATCTTCGGCCGTGAGGATGAGTTCGCTGCCCGCGATCCTGAATTTTACCTGGTAGGTGGTCTGGTTGGAAAAGATGCTGACCCTTTTGATGGAATTCAGGAAAGGTTGACGGTCGACCGTCATCTTGTTGGGATTGTTCGATGGGATGACCGCCGAATAATTGGGATACCTTCCCTCAATCAGACGGCAGGTCATGATGATGTTTTTGAAGCTGAAGCGGGCGTTGGTATCGCTGTAATCGATCCGGACCGGGGCATCGTCCTGGGCCAGTATGTGCCGGAGCTGGTTCAGTGGTTTCTTGGGCAAAATAAAGCTGGCCGTTTCTTCCGACTTTACGTCTTGCCGGTGGTATTTGACCAGTTTGTGGGCGTCGGTGGCCACAAAGGTGGTCCCTTCCGCCGACAATTCGCAGAAAACCCCGGCCATTACCGGCCGCAGGTCGTCGTTGCTGGCCGCAAAAATGGTTTTGGAAATGGCCTGATAGAGGATATCGGAGTTGATGGAAATCGAATCGGCCTCCTCGATGGGGGGCACTTGGGGGTATTCGTCGCCGTTCTGTCCGGCAAGCCGGTATTTACCCTCTCCGGCCACCAGGGTTACCCCGAAATTCTTCTGGTCAATATCCAGGGTAACGGGTATGTCGGAAAAGGTCTTGAGGGTATCCAGCAGTATCTTGGCCGGGATGGCCACGCTGCCTTCGCCTTCGGCCATGTCTACATTGATACGGGAAGTCATGGTGGTTTCCAGGTCAGATGCCGATAAAAGGATTTGGGAATCGGACAGTTCAAACAGGAAATTATCCAAAATAGGCAGGGTGTTGTTGGCGCTGAGCACTCCGCTGATGGCCTGCAGTTGCTTAAGCAACAATGAGCTGGATACGATAAACTTCATGTGTTTACTGGTTTAAAAATGAAAAACTCCATCGGCCATTTCCCGCAGCTCCGCAGCCGGCCTTATGGGGTAAGCTGTTGGGGTAGCCTGTACAATGCAATGAACGGCAAAGAGCAAAGATAGTTTTTTATTAAAAATTGAGCCTGCTTTCCCATCCGTTTTTGCGCTTTTGCCTTAAATTTTTTCCTCACTGGTCGTTGTTTTGTAAAAAATACGACAACGGGCGCATAATGCGCTGAAAAACATAATACTGTGCCAGGGCAAAATCCCCATGGTCAAGCTGCAGGTAGAAGCGGTTTGGATCGTATTTGCGATAGGCCGACACCAGAGACCCGTCGGCGGTGGCGCGGCGGAGGTAAAACTTCAGCAGGCGTTCGCTGCCGGCTGTATCCTCAACCCAAAGCCTCAGAAAAGGTACTTCCCCAATGAGATCGGCAGGCGGTTGGGTGGCCGATCCGGGGATCAGCCGTTCGTAATAAAGCCCCGTAAAGGAATTCAGGAAACGCCCCAGGTGGACCATGCTGATGCCGGCAGGGTCCAGCTGCAGCCCATCGCGATCGAACAGCAGAAACTCCTGGCCCGAGCGCATGATGCGATAGGATTGTGCCGGGGTAGCAGCGAAGCCGGCACGTATCTTCTGAAGCTGATCAGGGCCCAGGTCGATGATCACCGGATCGCGCCAAAGGTGTTTGTCGGTGACAAACACCCCCTGCAGCCCGCCATGGGCTCCGGGAACATGCACCTCGAACGGGGTGGCAGCATCTCTCAGCTGCATATGGGTGGCAAGTCCGTCGGCAGTGTTTTCACCTACCCAAAACGCCCTTTCTTTCCGATACCGTGGCAAAATCCCCTGCCTGCCCGGCAAGCCGAGCCAATAGCCCCTTGAGTAAACCTCTACCAGCACACCCCGGCGCTGCAACCCCGCCGCAACCTCCTGCCGGCCAGCCATGGGAACCGGACGACGCACTTCCATAAATCTCAGGGCCGAAAACAGTTCCCTGAGGGCTGCTTCATTGGCCAGGTAGTGGTCGCTCAGCAGCCATTCACCGCCGGGACCCCGCTGCAGCACCAGGCTTTCCCCTTCGGGAGGACTCATCACCACCCGGCCGATCTCAGTACCGGGGGAGACCCTAAACTCCCTCTCCGCCGGTCTTCCTGGCAACAAGACAAGGTACAGGGCCAGGGCAAACAGGGCCAGGGCGGCCAAAAAAAACAACCATGGATTAATCTTGCGCATATGCGGGACATTATTTTGTGTATCGCCTTTTTCTCCACAACAACCTCAGCACCCCGAAGCCGGCAAGCAGCAACACAGGCACCAAAGTGTTCACCAGTTGGATGGCTGTCTGCTGCTGTTCTACCCGGGGGGCATCCAGAAGGCGTAACCGGATGTCGCGTGCCCTGGCCTCGATGATTCCCGAATCGTCGGCGAGGTAGTTGACGGCATTCAGGATGAAATCGGCATTGCCGAACTGCTGCCCTGAGAACCTGTCGTAGCCCGCAGGCAGTGGCCTTGATTCGGCCCCAAACTGGTTTCGGGCCAGATTGCCATCGGCCACCAGGATCATCGCAGCACCCACGCTGGCCTCCCTGATTCGAAATCCTTCGGGGAACCGGGCATCGGGCAGGATGCGGTGGCGGTACAATGATTCAAACTCCCCCTCCAGAAGCACGGCCACCGGCTGAGGGGGCGCCCGGTAGAGGGTTTCGTCGGCAGGACGCCCGAGGATGTCGAGGCTGATGCGCACCGGTACGGGCATAATTCGGGAATAGGGTGAGGTCTTCAGCAGGATTTGTTTTTTAACCCCCGGGGCACCAACGGTGTCGATGCTGCTGATAAACTCGGTGCGGATCACGTTGAGGTTTCGCACGATGCCGTGGTCGGAGGTGGGGGTGATGAGAGGGAAAAAGGGCCAGGGCAACAGGTTAATCTGTGGCCTGCCGGCCACGTATCCGGTAATCACGGGATAGGGGGCGGCATTCAGGTCTTTGACAAGAACGGGATTCAGCCTGGCCCCGTATTTAAAGAAAAAATCGTCCATGTTGATGTTCCAGGCTGCCCCCATCGTTTCATTGGCCTGGCGTAGGCTGTCCATATCGGCGTAAACGGCATCGATCATCCACAGCATTGAACCTCCCTGCATCAGGAATTGGTCCAGCACCAATTTGTCTGCTTCGGAAAAAGCCTGCAAGGGCCTGGCCGATATCAGCGTCCTGAACCCGGCAACCCTGTCGAATTCTCCCCCGGGCTCCACCCTTTGCACATCGTAAAATTCCTCCAGCAACCTGGTTATCGAGGCCACTTCACGGGCAGGCAATTCGCCGTTGCCCTCCAGAAAACCAACCCGCTGCCGCTCATCGGCCGATAGCTTGAGGATGGTAGAAGCCAGACGGTATTCAAGGGCCATGACAGAGTTGTGGAGCACCTCCTGTATGGACAAGCCCAGGTGATCTTCCAGCAGGGTCATGGGCACCTGCACCTCCCTGTCGCCATAGGAAACCAGTGCCCCGGGAAAGAGCACCCGCTGTGAGGTGCCGTCGCCGGTGCGCAATTGTACCTGGGCAGGCTCCAGGCCTTTTTCTGCCAGATTGCGGTACAGCCGCTGCACCTGTTCGGGGTCTCCCCCACCCACCTGAGAGGGATTGATAAACTCAAACTGGATGTGGTCGGAGTAGGCGCTGAACTCATCCAGCATCTCCCGGGTCTCGTTCCTGAGCCGGCGGAATTCGGCCGGCAGGTTGCCTTCGAGATATACCTTGAAAAACACAGTGTCGTCCAGGCCGGCAAGCATCTGCCTGGTGGCCCTGGTGAGTGAATACCGTTTTTCGCTGGTAAGATCGAACCTGGCAAAGCGTATGCCGCCCAAAAGATTGACCGCCACCACCAGCAACAAAACGGCCATTAGCTGCAAACCGGCTTGACGCCTGAAGGTCCTGGTGTTTGTCCTGAATTTGGTCAGGACAATAAACAACACGATCACTCCGGCAAAATACAGCACATCCCGGCTGTCGATCACCCCCCGGCTCATGGAGGTATAGTGGGCATACAGACCCAGTTCACGCAAAAAGTAAGCGCCCCGGCCAAAAAAAGCCAGGGGTTGCAGCAGTTCAAAGCCAATGAACAAAAACCCACAGAGGAAGAGACCGGTGATGAAGGCAACGATCTGGTTGTCGCTCAGGGAAGAAGCGAACAGCCCGACCGATACGAATACCATTCCCAAAAACAGCAACCCGAGGTAGGAACCCCACACTCCCCCCATGTCCACCCCCTGAGGGCCGGCAAAGATAACCACCGTCAGCAGGTATAACAGGGTGGGCAGCAGGGAAGCAACCACCAGCACCACCCCGGCAAGGTATTTGGCCATGATGATGCCGAGGTCGGTCACCGGTTTGGTCATCAGCATCTCGATGGTGCCGCTGCGCAGCTCATCGGCGAAAAATCGCATGGTGATGGCCGGCACCAGGAACAGGAACACAAAGGGGGCCAGCACAAAAAGCCCCTCCAGGCTGGCATGCCCTGACAGGATAATGTTGTAGTCGACAGGAAATACCCAAAGGAAAAGACTGATGGAAACAAGAAAAACGGCCACCACCACATAGGCAGTCAGGCTGTTGAAAAAACCGTTCAGTTCCCGCTTAAACAATGCCCACATAGGTGGTTTGGCTAGTCATTAAAAAAATCAACAGAAACCGTGTCGTTCATCTGCAGTCCGAGCAGCGAGGCGGCTTTGCCCTGGTTTATAGCCAACTCCATCAGGCCGGTCGAACCAAATAACGCCAGTTTCTCTCCGGGCACCACATCGAGGTATGATTCCCTGAGCTGGCTGATGCCGTCGTCGGGCGAACGGAAGTTGATCAAAAACCGTCTTCCTTTAGCGGTTTCCCTGAACAGGCCCTGGTCGATGTTGACAAATACGTTCTCGTAACTGTCGATAAATACCACCTTGCCGATGATCTTATCGGGATAAGCCACCGGCCTGAACGGTATCTTCTCATTCAGGGCCGGATAGGGCCTGCCGATATCGGCCAGGGGTTTTCCGGAAGCCAGCAGGGCCGCTGCCTTGACAAACACATCACGGGTCGAAAAGGTGAAGTAATCGGTATCCTGCAACACATCGAGTTCAACCGCTTCCACCTCCCCGCCTTCAAAAAGCAGGGAGAAAATACCGTTGTCGGCACCCACAAAAAACTGTTCGCGATACCTGGCGGCTATGTGCGGGCTCTCGATCCCCCCCTCAGTATTGATGCCTATCAGGTGGATGCTGCCCTTTGGGAAGTGGGGTGCGGCATTTTTGATCACAAAACTGGCCTGCATGATGTCGAAGCAGGTGATGTGGTGCGAGATGTCAACAATGGTGGCCCCGGGTAACTGCCTGAGCAGGGCACCCCTGACTGCACCGGCATAATGATTGCCCGTGCCCCAATCGCTGGTGAGGGTAATGATTGTCATTAATTGCGTTTCTTTTCCCCTGCCTGCCGGCAACAAAAACCTAAATAACCGGATCAGGTTTGGCAAATTTGTTGTTAATTTGCAGTGTCAAAAGTAATGAATTAATGGGTGAAATTACAATCAAATTTGAAGGCATACACCCTCCCGATATCCTTGGCCTGAGGGAAGAAAAACTCCAGCTTCTGAAAACCATGTTCCCCAAGCTACGCCTGGTAGCCCGTGGCGAGGAGCTCATTGTGATCGGCGACAATGTCGAAACAGCTTTCTTTGCCTCCAAAATGGAAATGATGCTTGCCCATTACGAACGCTTCGGCAAGCTGACAGAAGAGAACATCCTGGAGATCATGGCCAGCGACAATGGATTTGTTCATCCTTCCAACGAAGAATCCCGCAAGAGCGACCTGCTGTTTTACGGAAAGAACGGGATCGCCATAAAGGCCCGGTCTCCCAATCAGAGCCGCATGGTCGAGAGCCTGAAAGATCACGACATGCTTTTTGCCATCGGGCCGGCAGGTACAGGCAAGACCTATACCGCTGTAGCTCTGGCGGTGCGGGCCTTGAAAAACAAGGAGGTCAAACGCATCATACTCACACGGCCCGCGGTGGAGGCAGGTGAAAACCTGGGCTTTTTGCCCGGCGACCTGAAAGACAAGCTCGACCCCTACCTCCGCCCCCTGTACGATGCCCTGCGCGATATGATACCTCCCGCAAAGCTCTCTGTCTATCTCGAAGACGGCACCATCGAGATCGCACCCCTGGCCTTTATGCGCGGCAGGACCCTCGACAACGCCTTTGCCATTCTCGATGAAGCCCAAAATGCCACCGAGAGTCAGCTGAAGATGTTCCTGACGCGGATGGGGAAATCGGCCAGGTTCATCATAACCGGCGACATCACCCAGATCGACCTGCCCCGCAACCAGTTGCCGGGCCTTTTCAGGGCCATCAAATTGCTCAACAATATCCGGGGAATCGAATTCGTATTCCTCAATGAAAAAGACGTGGTAAGACACGAGCTGGTAAGCCGCATCATCGAAGCCTACGATCAGTCACCCCGGGCAAAAGAAAATCCAACTACAAAGGAAAACAAACCAAAACCTCCGCGAACATGAACGCAGTAATAAAAACCGACTTTCAGTTTCCCGGTCAAACCGGGTATTACCAGGGCAAGGTAAGAGACGTCTATACCATCGGCGGCGACACCATGCTAATGATCGTTACCGACCGCATCTCGGCCTTCGATGTGGTACTGCCCTTGGGGATCCCCTACAAGGGGCAGGTGCTGAACCAGATCGCCGCCAAATTTCTGGATGCCACCACCGATATCGTGCCCAATTGGAAAACGGCCGTTCCCGACCCCATGGTCACGGCCGGGATACTGTGCGAGCCCTTCAAGGTCGAAATGGTGATCAGGGGCTATTTGTCAGGCCATGCCTGGCGGGAGTACAAAAAAGGACAGCGCAGCATCTGCGGGGTGGCCATGCCCAACGGGATGAAGGAGAACGATGCCTTTCCCGAGCCCATCATCACCCCCACCACCAAAGAAGCCGTCGGGCACGACGAAGACATTTCCAAAGAAGACATCATCTCACAGGGGCTGGTGAGCCGGAAGGAGTACGAACTCCTGGAAGACTACACACGCAAGCTCTTTCAGCGGGGCAGCCAGATGGCCAGGGAAAACGGCCTGATACTGGTCGACACCAAATACGAATTTGGCAAGGCCGCCGGAAAGATCTACCTCATCGACGAGATCCACACTCCCGATTCGTCCCGGTATTTCTATCTCGACGGCTACCAGCAACGTCAGCAGCTGGGACAGCCACAAAAGCAGCTTTCAAAGGAATTTGTCAGGGAATGGCTCATGGAACAGGGGTTCCAGGGCCAGCAGGGGCAAGATTTGCCCGAGATGCCCGAACATTTCATCCATCAGGTATCGGAGCGCTACATCGAACTGTTTGAACTCATCACCGGCGAAACCTTCGTCAGATCTCCCGCAACCCACGTAAACCGGCGAATCGAAAAAAACTGCATGCAGTATTTGCAGCAGCGTTAAAAAAGGGTTTTCGTTCGCTTTTTTGTCTATTTTTACCGGTGAACCAATCCCCGGGCCATGACAAAAGCAAGCAAACCGGCAAAAGGCAACCCCATGGCCAGATCCGAACGCACCCTGCTGCAACCGCGCATCATCGACGATGTTTTCACCGATGCCGTCGATACGGTCAAACCACGCTTTGAAGTAGACATTGATGCCTATGTTTCCCGGCTGTGGGAAGCAAACCCCGCTATCTACACCCTGCTGCTCGAAGCAGATGATATCGAAGCGGCCAGGCAAAAGCTCTACGACCACCTCGAACAATCGGAAAGAAAGATATTCGAGATCGACAACGACCTTCACATCCTGGAAAAGTCAACCGTCAGGGAAGCCATCCGGGTTTTCAGAAGCATCATTGGCCCGGTAAACGAATACCGCACCGGGGTGTCTGCCCTCGATTACCTGCACAAACTGGCCAGGGGCCACACCGATGAGCTCCGTGATCAGCTTTCCCCGGGTTTCCTGCTCGAATTTATCAACCTTTTCAGGGGAATAGACGGGCGTTCGAACATTTACTTCGAATCCAGGCAGGCCAAAAAAGGCATCCCCGGTTTTCTGCAGATGGAAGGCCGCAAAGCCTCAGAGGCACGCACTGAGATACTCAATGAACTCTCTTCGAACATGCAGAAGTACCTCCGCAAATACCCCAGCGGGCTGGAAGAGCAGGTCATTGAATGGCGGAAGGCCAACAAAAGGCGCATCCTGAATTATTTTGATGCCTCCGAAGCAGATTGGAAGGATTATCAATGGCAGCTGAAGCACGTCATACGCAATGCACAGCCTTTGCTCGACCTCATCGAACTCACCGAAGAACAAAGGGAGGCCATTACCCTGGCCACAAAAAACAAGCTACCTTTCGGCATCACCCCTTATTACCTGAGCCTGATGGACAACAAGCTGAATGTGGGTTACGACCACGCCATCCGTTCGCAGGTGATCCCTCCTCCCGATTATGTAAAACAAATGGTTAAGAACAAGTCCGACAGGGGGTTGCAGTTCGACTTCATGGGTGAGCACGACACTTCGCCCGTAGACCTGGTCACCAGGCGTTACCCGGGTATCGCCATTTTGAAACCCTTCAACACCTGCGCCCAGATCTGCGTTTATTGTCAGCGCAACTGGGAGATCGACCAGGTGCTCGACCCCGGGGCCATGGCCTCCAAAACCCAGATCAGGGAAGCCCTTTCGTGGCTGGACGAGAACCCGGCCGTGGGCGATATCCTGATCACCGGGGGCGATCCCCTGGTCATGCGAAACGACAGCCTGAAGTTCATCCTGGACGAACTGGCGGCAAAAAAAAGCATTTACCGAATCCGCATCGGCACCCGCACTCCCGTGGTCCTGCCCCAGCGGTTCACCAGCGAAACCATAAAATTGTTGTCGTCTTATATAGAGTACGGCAGAAGGCAGGTGAGCGTCGTCACCCATTTCCAGCATCCCTATGAGATCACCCCCGAAGCCATGGACTCCATTGGCCGCATCCGAAAGGCCGGCATGATGGTGTACAACCAGCAGGTGTTCACCTCCGACAACTCCAGGCGGTTCGAGTCGGCCAAGCTGCGGCTGGTATTGAAATCCATCGGGATCGATCCCTATTATACCTTCAATATGAAGGGCAAGGAGGAAACCCGCAGATACATGGTACCCATTGCACGTATCCTGCAGGAAATGAAAGAAGAGGCCAGGTTGCTGCCCGGCATGGACCGCACCGATGAACCGGTGTTCAATGTACCCAGGCTTGGTAAGAACCATCTGAGAGCCTGGCAGGACCACCGCCTGGTCATGATCATGCCCAACGGCTCAAGGGTGTATGAATTCCATCCCTGGGAAAAGAATATCCACCCCATCCCGCCTTACAACTACATGGATGTGCCCATTTACGACTACCTGGAAGAAATTGCTGCCAGGGGCGAAACCATCCGTGATTACCGCACCATTTGGTTTTATTACTGAAGGAGAAGTTCCGTGTTCCGGGACCAGGGCTGCGCCTTGTTGTGAAAAAAAAGCTATTGAAAACACAATCCAATATGCCCGACTGGCTTTTTTTGCTATGTTTGCCTTTCAAACAAAAAAATACAATTACACATTCAATTAAGAGCAAACAATGGCAGCAGTTATCGGCATCCGCGAAGAAGACAAATACGCCATGGAAAGGCGTGCGCCCATCACCCCGCATCATGTTGAAAAACTGACCAGGGAGCAGGGGCTCGGGGTGGTGGTGCAGACTTCCTCCAAACGGGTATTCCCCGATAAGGACTACGAAAAAGCCGGGGCCAGAATAGCCCCCGACATGAAAGGCTGCGACGTGGTGTTTGGGGTCAAGGAAATCCCTTCCGGAGCATTCGAAAAAGACAAGACCTATGTGTTTTTTAGCCATGTGATTAAAGGGCAGCCATACAATATGCCCATGCTCAAAAAGATGATGGAGCAGGGATGTAACCTCATCGATTACGAGCGGATTGTGGATGACCAGGGCAAGCGTCTGATCTTTTTTGGAAAATTTGCCGGTCTGGCAGGCATGATCAACTCCCTGTGGAGCCTGGGGCAAAGGCTGGACCACTATGGGATCTCACCCAATCCCTTCGGGCAGATCAAACAGTCCCGGCACTATGCTTCGCTCAAACAGGCCAAAAAAGACATCTCGGTGGTGGGACTCCGGATCGCCGAAAAGGGGCTTCCAAAAGAACTGCTCCCCCTGACCATCGGGTTTACCGGTTACGGAAACGTATCGGTGGGTGCACAGGAGATCGCAAACCTCCTGCCTTCGATGGAGATCAGCCCCGAAGAGCTGCTGAAACTGCAACAGGATGGCAAACAACCCGACAATGTGATCTACAAGGTAGTTTTCAGGGAAAGGCATATCTCGCGACGAAAGGACGGCCTTCCCTTCGACATTCAGGATTATTACCACCACCCTGAAAAGTATGAAAACGACTTTGAGCAATACCTCCCCCACCTGACAGTATTGATGAACTGCATGTACTGGGACAACCGGTATCCGCGCATTGTAACCAAAGACTTCCTGAAGAAGATGTTTGCCGCAGGGCGGCCGCAACTCACCGTCATTGGCGACATCACCTGCGACCCCGATGGTTCGGTCGAATGCACCCACAAAGGAACCGAAATCGACGACCCTGTTTTTGTCTACGATCCGGCTACAGAAAACCATCGCATGGGTTTCGGGGGCGATGGCATCCTGGTGATGGCTGTCGACATTTTGCCCAGCGAATTGCCCATGGATGCATCCATGGCCTTTGCCGATGCCCTGTTACCCTTTGTAAAGCCGATCGCAGAGGCAGATTACTCTCTCCCTGCCGACCAGCTCCGACTGCCCGGAGCTATAAAGAAGGCGCTGATATTGCACAGGGGGCGCCTGACACCGGCATACCGCTACATCCAGACCTACCTCGACCAGACCAGTTTTTAACCCCTCCATAAATCAACCTGACACATGAAAAAGATACTGATCCTCGGCGCAGGCATGGTGGTGAAGCCCATCGTGACCTACCTGCTTGAAAGAAACCACCTGGTTACCGTAGCCACCCGGACCAAATCAAAGGCCGAGGCCATGATCGATAACCACCCCAATGGCAAGGCCATGGCATGGACCGTAGACGACACCCCGACCCTCGACAAGCTGATCGCTGAGCACGACCTGACGGTAAGCCTGTTACCCTGGATGCACCACATCATGGTGGCCAGGCACTGCATCCGCCACAAGAAAAACATGGTGACCACCTCCTATGTCAAGCCCGAAATGAAAGCACTCGACCAGGAGGCAAAAGATGCAGGGATTATTATTCTCAACGAGCTGGGTCTGGATCCGGGCATCGACCACATGTCGGCCATGCGGATCATTGATCAAATACACAACAAGGGAGGCAGGGTAGAGGAATTCTACAGCATTTGCGGTGCCCTGCCTGCTCCCGAGGTGGCCGGCGACAATCCGTTCAGGTACAAGTTCTCCTGGAGCCCGAAAGGGGTGGTGCTTGCCGGCAACAACGACGGGAGGTACCTCCGCCACGGGAAAGAGGTTTATGTACCCACCGCCGGGCTGTTCAAGAATCCGCTTTCGATCGACTTCCCCCAGGTGGGCCGCCTCGAAATATATCCTAACCGCGACAGCATGCCCTATATCGAGCTATACGGCATCCCGGAAACCCGGACCATGATGCGGGGTACCTTCCGCTATCCGGGCTGGTGCGAAAGCCTGGATGCCATGAAGGCCCTGAAGCTTCTAACCAACGATACCTACGACATGACCGGGAAGTCCTATGCCGAACTGGTGGCCATTCTTATAGGGGAAGACAGCCCCGAAAACATCAGGGAGAAGACTGTTGCTTACCTGGGCCTCGAACAGGAGGCACACGCCATGAAGGCCATGGAATGGCTGGGGATCTTTGAAAACAAGCCCATGAACCGCCGGCTCGACACCCCCTTTGAAGTGACCTCCGATCTGATGATCGGGAAGATGATGCTGGGCGAAAAGGAGCGGGACATGGTGGCCATGCAGCATGTTTTCCTGTCATCCTACCCCGATGGCAAGAGGGAGGTGATCAAATCGTCGATGCTGGATTTCGGAACACCGGATACCGATACCGCCATTGCCAGGACCGTAGCCCTCCCGGCCGCAGTGGGAGTGGAAATGGTGCTGGAGCAGGAGATCACGGTAAAAGGGGTGTACATTCCGGTTATCCCCGAAATCTACAACCCCATACTGAACTCCCTCGAGGCCATGGACATCAGGATGCAGGAAGAATTCGGGCTGCCCGAGAGCGAGATCATCCGCTGAGCCGGATACAGGGCCGTGCCTACCTGCCGGGGAGCTGACGGGTGATCTAGTCGGCAATGTCCCGCTCGTTCGATAGATGGGGGACCTTGTTCTGCCCACCGAGCTTTCCCATGGCCTTCATATAATTCCGGAAGGTATTTCTGGGCACGGGCTGGACAATGGCCGGTTGCAGGATGTTTCCCGAAACCAGATCTTTGTAGTAAGGATTGAGATCCTGAAGGCTCTTATCGAGTACCGAGGCGAAATGCTCCAGGCTGTCCGGTTCTTTTTTGAATTCAACGAACCATTGGTGGCAGGGCTGCCCCTGCGGGTTGTCGACCAGGGGCGCCAGGGTGAACTCGCTGATCATCGCCCCGCTTTCTGTGGCTGCCCTGCCTATGGCCGCTTCAGCTTCCTGGGCGATCACGTGCTCGCCGAAGGCGGAAGTGAACTGGCTGAGGCGGCCGGTGGAAACAAAACGATAAGGGTTGGTAGAAACGAATTTGACCGTATCCCCGATATTGTAACCCCATAAACCGGCATTGGTGCTCATGATCATGACATAATTCACCCCGGGTTCCACCTCCCCCAGGCTGTAACGGCGCGGGTTTTCCTCGTGAAATGAGGCTGCAGGCACAAACTCATAGAAAATTCCCGAATCGGGCAACAGCAGCAGGCCCTCCGAGGGCCATTCGTCCTGGAAGCCGATAAAGCCTTCAGAAGCCGGGAAGGTTTCCAGCGATGGCACTTCCTTCCCGATCAGGTTGAAAAATTTCTTGCTGTAGGGCTCAAAGTTCACCCCCCCATATACAAAGAGGGAGAAATGGGGGAACAGCCGGGCGATGGTCTCTTTGCCAGTATAGGATAACAACCTTTCGAAATACATTTCCACCCACGGAGGGATCCCACTGATTAACGACATGTTCTGATGAGCGGTTTCCCTGACAATGGCAGTCAGTTTTTCCTCCCAGTCGGGTATGCAATTGGTGAAATAGCCGGGGAGCCGCCTCCTGCGCAGATAGGCCGGTATGTGGTGGTGGACAATGCCCGAAAGCCGGCCGGAAGGGATGTCCCCTTCCCTGTCCAGTTCCGGGCTTCCCGACACAAAGATCATCTTCCCGTTCAGAAAATCGGTGCGCCCAGTTTTCAGGACGTACATCAGCAGGGCCTGACGGGCAGACCGGATGTGATTGGGCATGGAGTCGCGGGTGATGGGGATGTATTTGGCCCCGGCGGTGGTACCTGATGTCTTGGAAAAGTACATGGGCCTGCCGGGCCACAACACATCGCTCTCACCCTTTCGTATGCGTTCGATATAGGGGAGCATGCCCTCGTATTCGCGGATGGGAACCTGCTCTGCAAAGCCTGCGTGATCCTTAATACGGTCGAAATGATGATCCCTGCCAAAGGTGGTAAGCTTTCCCTTGCTTATCAATTGATCGAACACTCCCTCCTGCAGGGAAACTGCATCCGAATACCACGAATCGAACCGTGATTTGCTGAGCCTGGATAATAGTTTGGCGCCAAGTCCTAAAAGCATGATGTTTCAGTGTTTTTATGTGCAACCCCCAGGCCTGTGGCCGCAGGGGTTATTTATTCAACAATAAATTGATCAGATGGGTATAGGTTTCGATGCCTTTCTCCAGGAATTCTACCGGGAAACGTTCATCAACAGAATGAATGCTCTCAATGAGTTCTTCCGGCATGATGGCCGGCAACAAGCCATAGGCGGGGATCCCCTGCCGCCTGAAAAAACGGTTGTCGTTGGTGGCCACGAACATCAGGGGCAAGGCCATCGCCACCGGATAAACGGTCAGGACAGCCTCCTCCAGCGCCCTGTAATAGGGCCCTGTTTCCGATACCGGCGCAGCGGGGGTGTTCCTGATAATCTGCAGGCTCACATCAAAGGGCGAGATGATGTTTTCCACATGGGCCAGGAACCGCTCGTCGCTGGTTTCGGGCAGCAGGCGGCAGTCAAATACGGCCCTGGCCTTGGCAGGCAGCTGGTTATAGGCACCAGGAGTGCTGGTGATGCTGGTCAGCGTAAGGGTGTTGGCCAGCATGGCAGCGATCAGGGGGTCTCCCCTGAGGGTAGGTCCAAAGACCGGTCCAAAAAATCCGATGTTTCGCAGTACCAGCCTTCTTACCCCCCTTTCGTGCCGGCCAATCTCGCGGAGCGCCGACTTAACCGTAGGTGACAGGCTGATTTTTGGCCTGGCTTCCAAAAGGGCAGTAGCAGCTTTGGCGACTTCCCTGCTGGGATACTGGGCGCGGGGAACAGCTCCATGCCCGCTGCTGGCCACCTCCGATTCGATGGCGATCCACAACACCCGCTTCTGGGATACCGAGATCCCGAATACAGGGATGCCGGGCCTGTGGCTGATAATGCCGGTTAAACCCGCCCCCCCTTCGCCGTATACCACCACAGGGTTTAATTCTTCCAGAAAGTGCTTAACAATAATACCGGCGCCGGTATAACCTCCGGTTTCTTCGCCCGAAACAGCAAGTACGCTCACATTGTAGGGAAGATCCTGTTCGGCCGCCAGGTCAACAAAGCGAAGCAGGGACATTACCTGCATCACCCCCATGGCCTTGTTGTCGATGGCACCACGGCCCCACACCTTTCCCCCGGCGATGGTTCCCGAAAAGGGGGGGTAGGTCCAGTCTTCCGGATCGCCCGCAGGCACCACGTCAATATGGGTCAACAAAACAATATTCGGTCTCCCCTCGTCCAGGGGATAGAGCGAGGCTGCAAAGTTGTAGCTGTCGGGTTCGTCGGTAAACACCCTGAGGTGCAAGCCCCTGTCCTGACAGTAGCGGGCAAGGAATTCGCCGGCTTCTTTCTCCTGCCCCGTGACCGAAGGAATCTGCACATATTGGCTGAGGAGCATGGCAGCCTCCGGTGGCGTCTCATCGGCAGAGTGGCCATGGAGGGCAGTGGGCAATGCCCAGGAAAACCCCAGATAAAAGATCCAAAACAATAAATGCAGGAATGGGGTGCGGGATTCACATGCTCCGGAAAACAGGTGCATACAGAGGTCTTTTACAGAATCGGGATTCAATTACCTATTTCGGTCCCCGGACAAACAGCCGGCCGCCGGAAATCTTCGGGGCTGAACAGATTTGTGTTCCAGCTGCCAGATTAAAAGTAGTAAAAAAATTCCACTACATGGCATTGGCGGCACCAAAGTAAAACACAACTGTTTTCAGGATTGATTCATTTTGCTAACTTTAGGCATCCGTAATCAATGCCAGCCTGTATCTTTTGGCCGGCCTTTATTCACCAACACTCTCCAAAATCATGATAAATATGTCGATTGCCCAGATCAACCCGGAGGCCTTGTTTTACGGAGTGGGGCATTTTATCACCCTTTACGGGGTGCGGCTCATTGGGGCCGTCATCTTTCTAATTGTCGGTTTCTGGCTGGCGAACAAGTTCAGCAAATTGCTATCCAATGTGATGGAGCGAAGGGGGTTCGACGCTTCACTCAGGGGCTTTATGAAGAGCCTGGTCAATATTGCCCTGAAGGTGCTGGTGGTCATCAGCATCCTGAGTCTGATAGGAATCCCGATGACTTCCTTTATTGCCATTCTGGCTGCCGCCGGTCTGGCAATCGGCCTGGCCCTCTCGGGCACATTGCAAAATTTCGCAGGAGGCGTGCTCATCCTGATCATCAAACCTTTTAAGACAGGAGACTTTATCGAGGCACAGGGATTTATGGGTACTGTATCCGAAATCCAGATCTTCAATACCATTCTTACTACCATCGACAACGTGGTGGTGATCATCCCCAACGGCGGGCTGGCCACCGGCCCCATCACCAATTATTCGCTCAAAGACACACGCCGGGCGCAATGGGTGTTCGGGATGGCTTATGGAGAGAATTTCCCGAAAGCCCAGAAGGTGTTGAAACGCATACTGGAGGAGGATTCCCGTGTACTGAAGGATCCCGCGCCCATGATCTTTTTGTCTGAGCTCAACGACAGTTCGGTGGATATCACCGTACGCGCCTGGGCAAAATCGTCCGAATTCTGGCCGATGAACTTCGACATCAGGGAAAAAGTGTATGCCGCATTCGCCAAAGAAGGCATCACCATCCCATTCCCGCAAATGGACGTGCATTTGCACCGGAACGGAGAATCCTGAATCCATCATTGTTTCCAGCCTTATGATCTCTTTTATACTGAACCAACGCCAACTGGATATCCGGGAAAAGCCGGGTCAAAACCTGCTGGACTTTATACGCTACCAGCAGGACCTGACCGGCACCAAGATCGGCTGCAGGGAGGGCGATTGCGGCGCCTGTACCGTACTGGAAGGCCGGCTGCGCAACAACGAACTGGTGTACCGAAGCATCATATCCTGCCTGACACCTCTTGGCAATGTGCACGGAAAACATATTGTTACCATCGAAGGGCTTAATCTGGAGCAGCTTTCGCCCGTTCAGGAAAACCTGCTAAACCACGGCGCCACCCAATGCGGTTTTTGCACTCCTGGCTTTGTGATATCCCTTACCGGCCATACAATGTCTTCGCAGCCCTCCTCTACCGCTGCGGCCATTGCGTCGGTCGACGGGAATATCTGCCGTTGTACAGGGTACAAGTCCATTGAACGGGCCGCCATAAGCATTTCCCACCTCCTGAAGGACAAAGACCCCGAACGCCCCCTGCAATGGCTGGTCAATAACCGCTTTCTGCCTCCCTATTTCGCCGGCATCGGCAAACGCCTTTCCGGCATGGCACAAGAAAGGCCACCGCCCGGCCCGGCCGCCACCCTCATGGGCGGCGGCACCGACCTGATGGTACAGCAACCACACAACATGGCCAGGGCCAGGCTCGATCTGCTATTCGACAAAGAAGAACTTAAAGACATTCGTGCGGCAGACCAGCAGATTATTATCGGTGCTTCGGCCACAGCTTCCGACATCATGCAATCTTCGCTGCTTCAGAAGCACCTGCCCCGGATCGGCAAGCACTTCAAGCGGGTTTCGTCCGAACCCATCCGCAACATGGGTACCCTGGGCGGAAATATCGCCAATGCCTCTCCAATAGCCGACCTGGTGATCTATTTCATGGTGCTTGGGGCCAGGCTCAGGCTGGTGAACGGCCAGGGGGAGCGAACACTGCCCCTGTCGTCGTTTTTTATCGACTACAAAAAAACCCGGATCAAAAAGGGCGAATTCATCCACAGCATCAGCCTTCCCCTGACCGGGAAGCCGTACCTTCATAATTTCGAGAAAGTGAGCAAGCGCACCCACCTCGATATTGCCACGGTGAACAGCGCCATGCTGATCGAGGTCCACGAAGACCAGATTGTCCGTTGCATGGCGGCATGCGGGGGAGTAAGCCCCATCCCCCGGTTGCTGAAAAACCCCTCCGCCTTTTTAACCGGCAACCGGCTCACGGCGGCGAACCTCCGCCGGGCTGCCGAAGTGTTGCAGACAGAAATCGCACCCATCAGCGACGTAAGGGGCAGCGCGCAATACAAAAGATTGCTGGCAAGGCAGTTGTTCATGGCTCACTTTCTGGAACTGTTTCCTGGAAGGTTTGCCCTGAATGAGCTGATCAGTTAAAATCCGGTCATTATGCAAAACACCGATTCCAGAGCACATCTTACCGGCCGTTCGGTATATGTAGACGATATCCCGGTGCAGAAGGGGACCCTTTACGGAAAGGTCGTTTTTTCGGGGGTGGCCCATGGCAGGGTCAGGAAGCTGGATGTTTCGGCCGCTTTAGCCTTCCCTGGTGTGGAAGGGGTCTATACCGCCGCTGATATTCCGGGAGAAAACCAGATCGGCGGTATTATTTCGGACGAACTGCTGTTTGCCGATAAGGTGGTCAGTTTCTGCGGCCAGCCCCTGGCCTTTGTGGTGGCCCGGGATGAAAATACTGCCCGGGAGGCCGCATCGCAGATAGTGACAGAGATCGAACCCTTTGAGGCCATTACCGATCCGCGCATTGCCTGTGAAAAGGGCCAGTTGCTCTTTCCGCCGCGCACCTTCAGCTTGGGCAATGTAGCCAGGACCTGGGAGCAATGTGCCCATGTGTTTGAAGGCAGCACAGAAACCGGCGGACAGGAACATCTCTACATCGAGACCCAGGGATCCTATGCTTATCCAACCGAACAAGGGGGAATTAGGATACATGCATCCACACAGGGACCCACCCATGTACAAATGACCGCCTCCCGCATACTGGGGTTCCCGATGCACCGCATCGAGGTAGATGTTGCCCGCCTGGGCGGGGGGTTTGGCGGGAAGGAAGACCAGGCCACCGCCTGGGCTTGCATGGCAGCCATGGCAGCATGGAAACTGCAAAAACCGGTAAAGCTCATCCTGCACAGGATGGACGACATGGCGATGACCGGCAAACGTCACCCCTACAGTGCCGACTTCCGCATCGGGCTTACGGCCGATCTGCGCATTCTGGCCTACCAGGCTACCTTTTATCAGAACGGGGGTGCCGCAGCCGACCTCTCACCAGCCATCCTCGACCGCAGCCTGTTCCACAGCACCAACGCCTACTGCATTCCCAACACCGAAGTTACCGCATACGGCTGCAAAACCAATTTACCACCCAATACAGCTTTTAGGGGTTTCGGAGGGCCACAGGGCATGTTTGTCATGGAGGCGGCTATTGCCAGGGCCGCACACGAGCTGAAGATTCCCGCCAGGAAGATCCAGGCCAAAAACTTTCTAAAGGAGAACGATGCCTTCCAATACGGGCAGATCGCCAAAAACGTAAACATCGGCCGCTGCTTTGAAACCCTGGCCGGGAAATACCCCTTTGAAGCCCTCGATCAGGAGGTGGACACCTTCAACAGGAAGAACCCCTTGCTCAAAAAAGGCCTGGCCGTCATGCCGGTTTGTTTCGGTATCTCATTCACCAAAACAAACATGAACCAGGCCAGGGCATTGGTGCATATTTACCAGGACGGCAGCATCGGGGTGAGCACCGGTGCTGTGGAAATGGGACAGGGGGTCAATACCAAGATCCTGCAGGTGGCAGCCTTCAGCTTTTCGATAAACCCGCAGCGGGTCAGGATCGAAACCACCAATACCACCCGGGTCAGCAATACCTCCCCCACAGCAGCCAGTTCAGGGGCCGATCTGAACGGGAAAGCCACCCAGCTGGCCTGCAATGCCTTGCTCGGAAGGCTGCTAGAGGCTGCGGCCCGGTTGCTCGGGTCGGCACCCGGGGAGCTTTTTATCAAAGACGAGGAGGTATGGGACAAGGTGGGGAAAACCGGTATTGGCTGGGAAGAACTGGTATCTTATGCCCACCAGGACAGGGTCTGCCTTACAGAGAACGGGCACTACGCCACCCCCGTGATCCATTTTGACAGGACAACCAACAAGGGGCATCCCTTTGCCTATCATGTTTACGGCACCAGCCTGTGGGAAGCCACCATCGACTGCCTGCGCGGCACCTATGTGTTCGATCGTGCCGTGATGGTGCATGACTTTGGCAACAGCATGAATCCCGACATAGACCGAGGTCAGGCAGAAGGCGGCATGATACAGGGCATGGGCTGGATGACCATGGAGGAGCTCCTGTTTGACAGAAAAGGGCAGCTTTTATCCGATAACCTGTCGACCTACAAGGTGCCCGACATTTACTCGGTTCCGAAAAAACTGGAATGCCATGCCCTGGAAACAACGGGGCCGGGTGTGGCCATACTCAGGTCAAAGGCTGTGGGCGAGCCTCCCCTGATGTACGGCATCGGGGCATTCTTCGCCCTGCAAAACGCCATCAGGGCATTTAACCCCCATGCTCTTGTCGATTTCCACGCCCCCATGACGCCCGAAAGGGTACTCATGCGTCTGTACGAAGGCATGGGCCTTCCTAACCTTGCCCCTGCCCAAACCAGCGAAGAACATCGGCAGGAGAGTTGATGTTGGCTAAAATGCCGGGGTCATCCACGGATACCATCAGGTTGGAGTAGTTGTCCAGAACTTCCCGCAAATGCAGATCCCTGCTGCCACAGCTCAGGATCTCCCTGGCCGGGTGTTGTCCGATCAGCACAGGGTGGCCCAGCCTGCCCAGGTAAACCGGATTGATGCAGTCGGCAGCACCGGCCTTTTGGGCGAGGACCTGCAAAACCCCGGCTTTCACAAAGGGATTGTCGACATTGTGTACAAACACCCTTTGGGTGTCTTTCAGGGCCGACAGCCCGGTTTGCAGCGAAGAAAAACGACCACTGTGTGCCTGGGGGTTGACTGCCAGAAACGAACGCGGGGGCAGGGAGATGCGGTTTCCCTGTATCCATTCGACCCCGGATGTATTGACCACAATGGCCACCTCGGTACAGCCAAAGCCTGAGAACACCCTGGCGCATTGTTCCACAAAGCTCCGTTTTGCGTCATAGGCCAGGGCCAGCTTGGGGCTTCCCATCCTGGCGGAAAAACCAGCTGCCAGGACAACGGCCGAAAAACCAGGTGGATCGCTCGTTTTCATGGTTTATAATATTATGAAAAGTCGAAAAGTCTGAAATGTCAGAAAAGTCTGAAAAGTCTGAAAAGTCGAAATGTCGAAAGGTCAAATAGTCGTTCTTTCTTTCTTCTACCTTCTGTCTTCTGTCTTCTGTCTTCTGTCTTCTGTCTTCTGTCTTCTGTCTTCTGTCTTCTGTCTTCTGTCTTCTGTCTTCTGTCTTCTGTCTTCTGTCCTCCGTCCTCTGTCTTCTGTCTTCTGCCTTCTAAACTTTT
>PWJC01000124.1 GCA_003560165.1 Bacteroidales bacterium | reverse complement strand
GAAGGTGGAAGGTGGAAGGTGGAAGGTGGAAGGTGGAAGGTGGAAGACAGAAGACAGAAGACAGAAGACAGAAGACAGAAGACAGAAGACAGAAGACAGAAGACAGAAGACAGAAGACAGAGGACGGAATATTGATGAGTAGTGAGTGATGAGTTGAAAAGTTGAAGAGTTGAAAAGTTGAAAGGTTAAGTGCTTGATATTAAACTATTAAACTATTAAACTATTAAACTTTTAAACCAGTTTGGGGTTTTCCAAGGTTTTAGCAATCGCACTGCCTCCGGATAGTGAATAAATGAATTATTTACTATTAACTTTTGTTTAATTGTCTACAACATCAACACAAAAAAAATGAAAAAGCTGATCTTTTTTGTATGCAGCATTATTTTTGCTCATTCCGGGTTTGGGCAACCCGCTGAGCCGCTGCCCCGGGTCCCGGTCATGACCATTGGGTCATTTCACTTCAGTTACCCCAACCTTGATTTTGTGCAGACAAGTGCAGAGGATCAGATCTCGGTGCTGGATGAACCCTTTCAGTCGGAGATCATCGCCATCAGCAGGGCCATTTTGGATTTTCAACCCACCATCATTGCCATTGAGCTGAACCCCGACCGTCAGATCCGCATTGACTCCTTGTATCATAAATACCTGGCTGATGATTATCAACTGCCCACCGGGGAGGAATATCAACTGGGTTTTCGCATTGGTAAAATGGCTGATGTGGAAAAGATCTGGTGCGTTGATGACTGGGGGAGGCCCTACGACAACATACGGGAAATTTTTCGCGATGAAGAACGGGGTGCAAGGCTTGGCAATCACATGAGGCAGGTCAGGATCGACCTGGGGCTTCCGCTTACGGCACCAAAGGTGACCGGGATCATTGATGAACTTTCGCGGCTCAACCAACCGGATCGCGTCAGAGACTGCCTGGCCGGTTATTTGTACGGTACATTCACCTACGAGGAGGAACCCGGAGATTTTACCGGCGTGGATCTTGAGAGTGGCAGATGGTTTAACCGCAACCTGCGAATATTCCGTAATGTGCAAAGAATTCCCCGTGGTCCGGATGACAGGATATTGATGATCGTTGGCGCTGATCACCTGAATTTGCTGAACATCTTCTTCGATATTTCCTGGGAGTTTGAACTGATATCGCCCCTGCCTTACCTGGAAAAAGCCCGGGAGAAGCTCTGACATCCAGCCCAGGCCCTTAAGGCTCTGATCGGCCCCGGCATTCATTTCCTTGTTGTTCTGCCGAAAATTCCTTACATTTATATGGTGAGGCTGGTGCCTTCCGCTGTCTTGCGTCTTCTGTTTTCTGTATCCAGTCTCCAGTCTTTGACCCTGTACCTCAGCAGAAAAAAATACAGACATGAACCGGATCGTAACAGGCATTGATTTTTCAAAAACATCGGTGCTGGCATTTCGCTATGCCATAAAGCTGGCACAAAAAACAGACAGCGAACTGCTGCTCGTAAATGTTCAAAAACACCTTGATTACGAAGTCCCGCAAAAGGCCGGGGAACCAAGGAGGCCGGATACGGTTGTGGAACAGTTTGAAAACCTGGTTTCAACGCACAGGGGCGATTTCAAGGGCAATATTGAATATACGGTAAAAAAAGGCAGGATCCATGAGGAAATAGCCAATCAGGCCCGTTACGCCGATGCCTGGATCGTGGTGGTCGGGGCACATGGGTTGTCCGGTTTTGAAGAATTCTGGATGGGAACCCATAGCTACCGCATTGTTTCTACCTCCGAAACACCGGTCATCACCGTCCGTTTGGGCTTCGATGCCGGACGGCCACTCAAGGCTGTGGTCATTCCCATCGACAATACCCTGGAAACCACCCAGAAGCTTCCGTTTACCCTTGATCTGGCCACGAAATTCAATGCCGATGTATTTGTGCTGTCGCTCTACAGCGAAAACACCCGGGCCGTGAAAGACCGGGTGAATTCAAATGCGGATGCGGCCCACCGTTTTGTCCGCGAAGCAGGGCTTCGGCTGGTAACCCACAGCGAGGTCTGTGAAAACATTACCAGTTCGACCATTGAATACGCCAAAAACGTGGATGCCGACCTGATCTCCATCATGACGGAACAGGAGTATGCTCCACGGAATATATTCCTTGGGCCTTACGCCCAGCAAATGGTGAATCATTCGCCCATACCCGTTCTGAGCATGCGTGGGAAAACCCTGGTGCAGTCCAAACACCTTATTTAAGACCTTGTACATAAACAGGGCTGCTGCAACCCATTCAGCTTCAGCCCCCAGCCCTTTCTTGAAGTACCGAAGCGCCCGGATCTATGTCGTTTCGGCAGCCGCAACTCCCCTTATCATGGTCTGTCAGGCCTTTCATCCAGCACGGCAACCGAGTCTTCGTCATGCATTATCGGAACATTTATTATTCTGCCTGCAGGGGCAAGGCTTTGAATTATGTGAGCGGGAAGGTGAACGGCCAATTGCCGGAATTCCATCAGGCAATACGTTTTTTAATTACATCATATTCCGGGTCTTTTTGTAACTTTTTAGGCGCTGAAATGTCAGAAGGACAGAAGACGGAAGACGGAAGACGGAAGACGGAAGACGGAAGACAGAGGACAGAGGACAGAGGACGGAATAATGATGAGTAGTGAGTGATGAGTTGAAAAGTTGAAGAGTTGAAAAGTTGAAGAGTTGAAAAGTTGAAGAGTTGAAAAGTTGAAAAGATGAAAATTAAACTTCTAAACCTTTAAATGCTTCAACTTGGCCCCAGATTCTAAATCAACTGAGTATTTTCTTTGAAGACCAGCTGTGGTTTGTTACTCAAGCTGTGTTTTTTGTTGACTATAAAGAAGATATTCAGTTTGAAGAGGGCAGGGTGGAGGTGGCTTTACCGGGCATCACCTTGCAGTGGGCAGCTGAGATCATTTCGGACGAAGCCGGCAAACTGGTGTTGCTGTGCAAATGATCGGCCGGGTCAGATTAGATGAATGCACAAATTAAGCAGTAGTTGCATGAAGCACTTAAACATACAGGAAAACATCGAAAAAGCATTCAGAAAACAGGCGCAAAATGACAAAAGGGTCAGAAACGCCTATTTACTGGTACACTCAGACAGCCTGGGCGTGGATATGAATGTGGCCGAAGGCAGTACCGGAGGCATCCCCGCCAACCCGGAACAGCCCCTGCACCTGGCCAGCGTAGGGAAACTGTTCACCGCCACCCTGATCGGCATCCTCCATGACCAGAGGAAGCTGGATTTCAAAGACCCCATCCACAAATACCTCAACAAAGACATCATGGAAGGCCTGCATGTTTACAAGGGCAGGGATTATTCGGCTGACATCCGGATCAGGCATTTGCTGATGCAGACCTCGGGCCTCGCCGATGTCTTTTACCATTTATGGGAAAAAATGCGAAAAGACCCCGGTTTTTCCATCCAGACAAAAGAGGCGGTAATGTGGGGGAAAGCAAACCTGAAGCCGGTGGCTCCGCCCGGGAAAAAGCATCATTACACCGACACCAATTATTACCTGCTGGGCTTCATCATTGAGAAGATCAAGGGCATGAAGTTCCATGAGGCCATGCATCAGGCCATTTTTGATCCCCTGGGCATGGAGCATGTTTTTTGCTATGGCTATTCCAAACCAAAAAAAGCATCGCCCTATCCCATGGCCGGTCTTTACTTTAAGAACACCAACTTCCTGTCGGTTGAAGGTGTTCACCAGATCGACCACGCCGGAGGAAGCATCACGGCTCCGCTTCGGGAATACCTGAAATTCATGAAGGCCCTGGTAAACGGGAAAATCATCAAAAAACAGACCCTGGATACCATGTTGAACAACGATGTTTCAATGGGCTTCCCGTCGATCGGGTTCAACTATGGATATGCCATCTGGAAAATGAAAACCATTCCGGTGCTGATGCCCAAAAAAACGGCAAGCTGGGGGTGTGTGGGGGTAACCGGTGCATTCATGTTCTACCATCCATTAACTGATTCATTCATTATTGGATCATTCAATGATTTTGCCTGCAGGGGCAAGGCCCTTGATTTTATGGCCAGGAAGGTGATCAAACCCCTGGTAAACCTGAAAGAAAAACAATTACGTTAAAAGTAACGACACGCAAAAACGCAAAGAAACAACCAGATTATTTATTGTTTTTCACTGACAATACGAAAAAATATGCGTTCTTCGACTATTGTAACTGAGACCCAGCGCGAATGCCCTGTTTTTAAATAGTTTTTAAAAAATCTGACAACCATGAAAAAATTGATGCTTTTTGTTGCTCTACTCTGTTTTACCGTGCAGGGTTTTTCGCAGATCAGCGCCAAGCTGATGCGGCAGATGGATGTGTCTGACACCCACATCGCTTTTGTGTTTGCCGGTGATATCTGGCTCGTTGAGAAAAGCGGGGGGCAAGCGGTTCAGCTGACCCGGTCGCCCGGCGAGGAGTCGTGGCCGCGCTTCTCACCCGACGGCCGGCAGCTTGCATTCTCTGCCAACTACAATGGCAGCACCGACATTTATGTGATACCGGTTACCGGTGGCATCCCCAAACGGATCACCTACCAGTCGTTCAGCGACCGGATGGTCGACTGGCATCCTGACGGGGCGCGCCTGCTGTTTGCTTCTTCGCGGCAGGGCAGCCCCGGCCCGAGTCAGTTTTACCTGGTCGGCGCACAGGGGGGGCTCCCTGAGAAGCTGCCGGTACCCTATGGTGAGCTGGCCACCTATTCGCCCGATGGCAAGAGGCTGGCCTACATAACCAGGATCACGGAGAACTATCCGTTTAAGCGGTATCGGGGCGGATTGACATCAGACATTCTCATCTTTGACCTTGAAAGCAACACCGCCGAAAACATCACCAACCGCCGTGATGTCGATGGCAAGCCAGCCTGGTCAGACAATACCATCTATTTTTTGTCAGACCAGGCTGAAAACATGCGCTTTAACCTGTGGGCATTTGATTTGGATACCCGCTTGGAACGACAGCTCACCTACTTTGATGATTTCGACATCTCCTACATGTCGTCAGGTGATGGTGACCTGGTTTTTGAGATGGGGGGTACCCTCTACCTGATGGACCTGTTGACCGAAACGTATGATCCGGTTGATATTTACGTGGTCAGTGACCTGTTGCCCGAAAGGCCGCGTTCGGTCCGTGTGGGCGGCAACATCAACAACATGACCCCGTCGTCCGATGGCAAGCGTGTGGTGTTTGAAGCACGTGGAGAGCTGTTTAACGTCCCTGTTTCCGATGGTTTTACCATGAACATGACACGTTCCAGCGGTGCCTTTGACAGAGACCCCTCCTGGTCGCCCGATGGAAGGCATATTGCTTTCTGGAGCGACATGTCGGGCGAATACGAGGTCTATCTGCAGGACAGCGACGGGAAATACCCGCCCAGAAAAATCAGCCAGCGCGGGAAGGGGTATGGGTATACTCTCTACTGGTCGCCCGACAGCAAACTACTGGCATTTATTGACGAATACAACAACATCACGATACTTGATATCGAAACCGGCACAGAGACCATTGCTGCCAACACCTATTGGAACGTGGGGCATGGGTCAAGAGGCAACTATCCCATCAGGTGGTCGCCCGATTCCAAATGGCTGGCCTTTACAATCGGTCTGGAGAATGCCCATGAGGCGGTTTTTTTGTATGAGGTGGCCGGAGGGAACTACCATCAGGTGAGCAATGGTTTCTACGACGATTCCAACCCGGTATTCAGTGCCGACGGGAAGTACCTGTTTTACCTGACCAAGCGACATTTTTCCGCTGTGTATTCGGCGCTGGGCGACGGCACCTGGATCTATCCCAATGCCACAAAGCTGGCGGCCCTGAGCCTTCATCCCGACACTCCTTCTTTGCTGGCCCCTAAAAATGACGAAGTAGCGGTGGAGAAGAAGGATGACAATGGCGATGACAGGAAGAAAGATGACAAAAACGATGATGGGCCTGCCGGGACAGGGGTTGATGTGCAGGTTGATTTTGCGGATATGGAGTCGCGCCTGGTCATTCTTCCTCCGGATGCGGGCAACCTTGGCAACCTGAACGCCATCGATGGCAAGCTTGTCTACATGCGTTACCCCAACTCCGGATCGGGAGAAAGCGGGGCTTCGCTGGTATTTTACGACATCAGTGACCGGGAAGAGAAAACCATCATGGACAATGTGGGCAGCTACCAGCTTACCGGCGACGGCAAATCCATTTTGGTGTTCAGCTCGGGCAGGTATGGCATCATCAGCCCTGCTCCCAAACAAAGCATTGACAAGCCGATTTCCACCGCCGACATGACGATGAACCTGGTGCCGCGTGAGGAGTGGCGCCAGATCTTTGCCGACACCTGGCGGCGTTACCGTGACTTTTTCTACGATCCCGATATGCATCAGGTCGATTGGGAGGGGCTGCGCGACCGTTACGGGGCGCTTATAGAGGATGCCCGCACCCGTTGGGATATCAGCAACCTGCAGTTGAACCTGATTGCCGAGCTGAGTGCAGGGCATACCTATGCCTTCGGTGGTGATGCAGAGAGTGTCACGCCCCAGCCGAATGGTTTCCTGGGTATCGACTGGGAACTTGACAGCAGGGGCTACCGCATCAAACGCATCGTCAGGCCTGCGCCCTGGAACACCGAAACCCGCTCTCCATTCGACCGCCCCGGCGTGGATGTGCAGGAAGGCGATTATATCCTTGCCGTGAATGGCATGGAGCTGGTTCCGGCCAAAGATCCCTATGCCTCCTTTGCCGGCCTGTCGGGCAAAACGGTTGCTTTGCTGATAAGCCGTTCGGGGAGCCGGGACGATGCCCGCACGGTGATCGTGGAGTGCCTGTCGCCCGGAGCGGAGAACAACCTGAGGTACCTGGCATGGATTGAAGGCAACCGTCAGATGGTCGAAGAGTTGTCTGACGGGAAGCTGGGATACATTTATATGTCGAACACCGGTGGCCGCGGACAGCTGGAACTGGTCAGCATGTATTACGGGCAGCTCGACAAGCAGGGTTTCATCATTGATGAACGATTCAACGGCGGTGGCCAACTGGCCGACCGTTTCCTGGAACTGCTGACCCGCCCGGTGGTGTATAACTTGCACTGGCGTGCCGGCAAGGACCATACCAATCCCATCAAAGCCAATGCGGGTCCGATGGGGATGCTCATAAACGGCTGGGCCGGTTCCGGCGGCGATGGACTGCCCTGGGCTTTCAAGGTGTTGGAAGCGGGGCCCATCGTGGGCGAACGCACCCTGGGCATCCTGATTGGGCCGGCCACAGGACACTCGCTGATCGACGGTGGGGGCATCACCGTACCGGATGCCAGGCTTTATGACAACGCCGGTCACTGGTTTTGGGAAGGTGTTGGTGTGGAACCGGATATTGAAGTGTGGGATGATCCCAACCTGCTTGTTCAGGGTCGGGACCCCCAGATGGAGCGCGTGGTGGAAGAGGTGCTGAAGCTGCTGGAAGCCAACCCTCCTGTGATGACACCTGCGCCGCCGCATGAAGATAGGACTGCGCCAGGCTTGCAAAGGTTATACTAAATACCGGGAAGGCCTGTCAGGTTTTCAAAAACCTGACAGGTTCCGGTAGTTTTTTGTCGGTTGATGCACCATCATTCCGATGCCCCGGGCACATCCGGCTTACGCGCAGGCCAGAGGCAGGAATATTTAAATTACCGGTTTGCCATTAAATAACCGGTATCGTTGAAAAGAAGGAAAAAGCCAAAAAGGCTGCCCTGTCCGGGCAGCCTTTTTTTGGGTGTGCCGTATAGAGGAGAAGCAAGGTTGAGGATACACCCCAAAAGTGTGGAAAAGATGAAGGCCAAAATTAAAAAGCTGACATCAAGAAGCAACGGATGGGGCAACGAGCGCAGAAAGG
>PWJC01000109.1 GCA_003560165.1 Bacteroidales bacterium | reverse complement strand
GGAGTCTGCTGCACCCTATGTACTCAAGGCCGACGGCCTGGCGGCCGGCAAGGGGGTGGTTATCTGCAACAGCTGCGAGGAAGCCGAAGAGACATTAAGGGAAATGCTCTGCAATGAATTGTTCGGAGAGGCCTCACGCACCGTGGTGATAGAGGAATACCTCATCGGCAGGGAGTTGTCGGTGTTCGCCATCACCGACGGTTCCACCTTCAGGTTGCTGCCTTCGGCCAAAGACTACAAACGGGTGGGCGAGGGCGATACCGGAGCCAATACAGGGGGCATGGGGGCCGTGAGCCCGGTGCCCTTTGCCGGGACCGAACTGATGGAACGCATCCGCCGCCGCATCGTCATGCCCACCATCGACGGCCTGAAGCAGGAAGGCATCCCTTACTGCGGCTTTCTCTTTTTTGGGTTGATGGAAGTGGACGGTGACCCCTACGTGATCGAGTACAATGCGCGGCTTGGAGACCCGGAGGCCCAGGTCATCATCCCGAGGCTGAAGTCGGACCTGGTGGAACTGATGCAGGCATGTTGTTCGGGCCGTTTGCACGAACATTCGGTGGAAGTGTCGCCCATGCACGCCGTTGCCGTTGTGTTGGCAAGCGGAGGTTATCCGGGCGAATACGAAAAAGGCTTCCCCATCAACCAGTTGTCGCTGGTCAGTGACAGCCGGCTGTTTTTTGCCGGGGTGCAGCAAACAGGGTCGCAGAGGCTGACCAGCGGGGGCAGGGTGATGGCAGTTACCTCCCTGTCAGCTACCCTGGAGAACGCCATCGCCTCATGTTATAAAAATGCCAGCGTCATTGATTTCAAGGGAAAGTATTACCGCCGGGATATCGGAAAGGATCTGTTGGAAGATCCCGGAAAACCCGCATAGATGATTCTTCCATTCTTCAGAAGGTTCCAGTGGTTCACCCCCCTTTGGTATACCGGCCTGGCCGGAATTTTATGGCTGGCTTCTTTTTTGCTCCCCCAACCCATAGCTACTGGGCCGGTGGCAGACTACGGCCCCTTTTATGCTGCCCTGCTTCCCCTGATGTCAGGAGCGCCCGCCCTGGCCTTCGCAGGATCTTTCCTGCTGTTGCTTTTGCAGGTGTTTCTGATCAACCACATCACCACCTCGGGCGAACTTACTGACAGGTTCTCGGCCCTGCCCGGACTGCTCTACCTTGTCCTGATGAGCAGCACGCCAGCCCTGTGCAGTCCACATCCGGTTTTGTTCGCCAATCTTTTTTTGCTGATCGGGCTGGGGAAAATATTCAGCAACTATGACGAGAGGCAGGCATTGCCGGAGGGGTTCAATGTGGCTGCCCTGATCTCCCTTGCGGGCTTGTTCTATTATCCTGCCCTCTTTCTGTTTCTGGCACTGCTTATGGCACTGTTCGTATATTACCTGCTTAGCCTGCGGGTGTTTGTGGCGGCCTTCCTCGGGCTGCTCCTGCCCTTCGGCTTTTTGGCCACCTATTATTTTCTTCGCGGCAGCCTTCCGGCGCGAGTGGATGGATTTTTGGCCTGGGTGCATTCGGGTCTGTGGTCCGGATGGGAAACCGGTATTTTCGACAAGGTGTATGCCGCGGTATTGATCGTGCTGTCCCTGATTTCGCTGCTCAGGTTGTTCTGGGTCTATATGCCCGGGAAACCGATCCGCATCAGGAAACGCATCCGGGCCCTGCTATGGCTGTTTGTGGTGTCTGCCTTATCCTGGCTTGTCCTGTCCGGGACTTCGGCAATCCACCACGGCCTGATCATGATCCCCCTGGGTATCTGCCTCTCGGTGTTTTTCGACGACATGAAAAACAGGAAACTGGCCGGGCTGGTATTTTCCGTTTTGCTCCTGATGGTGTTGGGCATGCACGCCCGGGCGTATTTTATGTTTTGACAATTGCTTACCTTTGTCCTTTCTTAATTTGAATCCCATGAAGTTTGGAGTTGTTGTATTTCCCGGGTCCAACTGCGATCACGACATGATCTATGTATTGAAAAAGTGCCTGGGTCAGCAGGTGGTGGCCCTCTGGCACAAGGACACCAGCTTGCAAAATGTTGATTTTGTTGTACTCCCAGGCGGTTTTTCCTATGGTGACTACCTGCGTTCGGGAGCCATCGCCCGTTTTTCGCCCATCATGGAGGCCGTGACCGCCTTCGCCGGAAAAGGCGGGTACGTGTTCGGTATCTGCAACGGCTTCCAGATCCTGTGCGAGGCCCACCTGCTGCCCGGTGTTTTGCTGCACAACCCCAGCCACCGGTTTATCTGCCGCAATGCCTATATCCGCAGCGAAACCACCGACAGCCTGGTCACAGCAACCACCGTTGCCGGTGAACCCCTGAAGATCCCCGTGGCCCATGGCGAAGGCCGGTATTACGCCAGCGAGGCGGTATTGGAACGTCTCAACAAAAACCACCAGGTCCTTTTCAGGTATTGCGACGAAGACGGGCGGGTTACCGGACAGGCTAACCTGAACGGTTCACTGGAAAATATTGCCGGTATCTGCAACGCCCGCCGCAATGTGTTCGGGATGATGCCACATCCCGAGAGGGCTGCCGATGCCCATCTGGGCAATACGGACGGCCTGCGGATCTTTGAAGGCATACTGCAGGCTTTTGCTGCCGTGTAAGCGACGGTTTTTTGGTTACACCACCTTCCCCACAAAATCGGGGATCAATTTTCCGACCGGTCAATGCGAACCCCCCTGAAGGCATATCATGGAAAAAGCATGGTTGAGGCTGGCTGCGATGAGGCCGGCCGGGGTTGCCTGGCAGGACCCGTTTGTGCGGCTGCAGTGATCCTTCCGGCCGACCCCGGCCCAATACTTGCCGGACTTCTGAATGATTCCAAGCTGCTTTCTGCCCCCATGCGTCAGAAGCTGAGAAAACTCATCGCCGAAACAGCCATTTCGTATGGTGTGGCCATGGTGGATGCACAAACCATCGACAAGGTGAATATCCTAAAGGCCAGCATTAAAGCCATGCACCTGGCCCTGTCGAAGCTTTCGCCCCAACCCGCGCTGATCCTGGCCGACGGAAACAGTTTCTACCCTTACCGCGGGGTATCCCATCTGTGCATTATCAGGGGCGATGCCACCTACGCCTCTGTGGCGGCCGCCTCGGTGATGGCAAAAACATACCGCGACGACTACATGCAGCAGCTTCACAAAGAATACCCGCACTATGGTTGGTATCACAACAAGGGCTATGCCACCTCCTTTCACCGCGAAGCCATCGCCGCATACGGAATCAGCCCCTACCACCGCCGGAGTTTCCGGCAGCTGCCGCAGTTGCGCCTCGACTTTACCAGCCGAACCTGTTTATAAACGTCTATGGAACCCACCCCCCTGAAGCACATCGAACTGACCGCCTCCCGCACCGGGCTGCCCCCGAAGGGAGTGATGAGTACGGCCCGCCTCTTGGGTTCGGGCGCTACGGTTCCCTTCATCGCCCGCTATCGCAAGGAGGTCACCGCCGCCCTCGACGAGGTGCAGATCGCCACCATACGCGACACCCTGCTGCAACTCGAAGAACTCGACAAGCGCCGGCAGGCGATCTTAAAATCTCTGGGGGATCAGGGCCATCTAAGCTCCGGCCTGGAGGAAGCCCTGGCGGGTGCCACCACCCGGGCAGAGCTGGAAGATATTTACCTGCCTTACCGGCCAAAACGCAAGACCCGCGCCAGTGTTGCCGTCGACAGGGGGCTGGAACCCCTGGCACGCAAACTGATGGCTCAGCCCCCGGATGATGTGGAGCTCCTTGCCCGGGCATACATTGATCCCGAAAAGGAGGTGGTAACCACGGCCGATGCCCTTTCGGGGGCCCGCGACATCATGGCCGAATGGACCAGCGAAGATGCCAGGGCCAGGTCGGCGCTCAGGCGGCTCATGGAGAACAAGGCGGTTATGCATAGCCGTGTTGGCAAGGGAAAGGAGAAGGAGGGGGAGAAATACACCAGCTATTTTGATTGGTCGGAACCTGCCTTCAGGGCACCCTCACACCGGGTATTGGCCATGTTCAGGGCAGAAAAGGAAGGCATGGTGAAACTGAGCATTGCCCTGCCCAAAGAGGATGCACTGAAGATACTCGAAAGGCTGTTTGTCAGGAGCAGCGGATCTGCCTCCGGGCAGCTTGTCCTGGCTCTGGAGGATGCCTGGAAAAGGTTGTTGCTGCCTTCGCTGGAAACCGAGTTGAGAAGCAAACTCAAAGCCGCGGCCGACAAAAAAGCCATCGGTGTGTTTGCCCAAAACCTCCGGCAGCTGCTTCTGGCTCCTCCGCTCGGGCAAAAACGCATCCTGGCCATCGACCCTGGCTTCCGCACTGGCTGCAAGCTGGTTTGCCTTGATGAGGAGGGACGGCTGTTGCACAACGAAACCATCTATCCCCATCCGCCCCAGGGGCGAACCGGCCCGGCCATTTCAAAGATACAAAGCCTGGTGGATGCCTACCGCATTGACGCCATTGCCATCGGGAATGCCACCGCGGGAAGGGAAACCGAGACCCTGATCAGAAAGATCCGTTTCCAGCGCAAGGTGGTGGCCGTAATGGTCAATGAAAGCGGGGCCTCTGTCTATTCGGCCTCCGACCTGGCCCGGGAGGAGTTTCCTGACTATGATGTCACGGTACGGGGGGCTGTCAGTATTGGCCGCAGGCTGGCCGATCCGCTGTCGGAGCTGGTGAAGATCGACCCCAAAGCGATCGGTGTAGGTCAGTATCAGCACGATGTCGACCAGAAACTGCTCAGGCAGGCCCTCGACGATGTGGTGATGAGTTGTGTGAATGCCGTGGGGGTGGAGGCCAATACGGCAGGCAGGGAGCTGCTTTCCTATGTTTCGGGCATTGGCCCGGCACTGGCTGCTGCCATTGTTGACTACCGGAATATGAACGGGGCCTTTGGGTCGAGAAATGATTTGCTGAAGGTTCCCCGTTTGGGGACAAAGGCCTTTGAGCAGGCCGCCGGGTTTATCCGGGTGTCGCAGTCGGCGCATCCTCTCGACAGAAGCGCTGTGCATCCCGAAAGCTATGAGGTGGTCGGGCAAATGGCCGCCGGCCTGGGAGTGGGTATCGCTGAGCTGATGAAAGACCCCGGTTTAAGGCAGAGGATACGCCTGGCCGATTATGTGACCGAAACCACCGGCCTGCCCACCCTGACCGATATCATGAATGAACTGGCCCGTCCCGGCAGGGATCCGCGGGAGTCGTACGGATTCTTTGAATTCGACAGTAAGGTGCACAGCCCGGGCGATCTGCGGGAGGGCATGGTGTTGCCGGGCATTGTGACCAACATCACCGCCTTTGGCGCCTTTGTCGACATCGGAGTCCGGCAGGACGGGCTGGTGCATATCAGCGAACTGGCCGATCGTTTCGTGCGGGATCCTTCGGAGGTGGTAAGCCTGAACCAGAAAGTCAGGGTCAGGGTGGTGGCGGTGGATGCCGGCCGTAAGCGCATTACCCTGTCGATGAAGCAGGTCTGATCGTGCAACCGGAAGGCCCCCCGGAGAGTTCCCGTTGTTTTTGACGAACCATTTGTTGATCAGGGCGGCTCCGCCCTGATCCCGCAAAACGAGGTTCCTGTCCGGGGCTTCCTTCCGTTTGCCGAAGACCAGTTTGCGGTCCACTTCGTTACCGGAACAGCAAAAAATCAGAATATCAATCGCTTACTTCCTGTGCAGTTCGACAAAGTGCCGGTAGAAGTAAGGAATGGTTTCAATTCCCCTGAAAAACTGGGAAAGGGGGTAGTTCTCGTTGGGCGAATGGATGGCATCGGATTCGAGGCCGAAGCCCATCAGAATGGTCTTGATCCCCAGGGTGTGTTCAAACAGTGAGATGATGGGAATACTGCCCCCGCTTCTGTATGGAATGGGCTTGATGCCGTATGTCTTTTCGTAGGCTTTGCTGGCCGCCTGGTAAGCCGGGGTGTCGGTGGGGCTCACATAGCCTTCGCCGCCGTGCAAAAAGTCTACTGTTACTTTCACCGTTTTTGGTGCAATGGATAAAAAGTGGTCTTTGAACAGCTGGGTGATCTTTTCGGATTTTTGGTGGGGTACCAGCCGCATGGAGATTTTTGCGTGGGCCTCGGACGGCAGTACGGTTTTTGCGCCTTCGCCGGTGTAGCCACCCCAGATGCCATTGACATCGAGGGTTGGCCTGATGCCCGTTCTTTCGAGGGTGGTGTAGCCTTTTTCGCCTGCCAGTTCTTCCACCCCCAGGGCCTCTTTGTATTTTTCGTCATCGAAGGGGGCCCGTCCCATTTCCTCCCTTTCTTCAGGGGATAATTCCTCCACATCGTCGTAGAACCCCTTGACGGCAATGCGGCCGTTTTCGTCGATCAGGCTGCCGATCATCTCGCAGAGCACATTGACGGGATTGGCCACGGCCCCGCCGAAAAGTCCGGAATGGAGGTCGCGGTTGGGTCCTGTTACATGCACTTCGCAGAAAGACAACCCCCTGAGGCCGGTGGTGATGGAGGGAGTTTCGGCGCCCAGCATCGAGGTATCGGATACCAGGATCACATCAGCGGCCAGTTTTTCGCGGTTGTCTTTCAAAAACTGCCCCAGGCTGGGCGAGCCGATCTCTTCCTCTCCTTCTATCATGAATTTGACATTGCAGGGCAGCTGACCGGTCTCCACCAGGTATTCAAAAGCGGCAAAATGCATGAACATCTGGCCCTTGTCGTCGTCTGCACCCCGGGCATAGATCCTGCCGTCTCTGATCTCGGGTTCAAAGGGCGGGCTCTTCCAGAGCTCGAGGGGCTCGGGGGGCTGAACATCGTAATGCCCGTATATGAGCACGGTGGGCAGGCCGGGGTCGATGATCTTTTCGCCATAAACAACCGGATGACCTTGTGTTTCGCAGACTTCGGCCTTATCGGCTCCTTTTTTCAACAGGTTCTCCTTTACCCATTCGGTGGCTTTGTACATGTCGGCCTTATGGGCCTCCTTTGAACTGACTGAGGGGATGCGGATAAATTCGAACAATTCGTCCAACAGCCGGTCTTCGTTGGTCTCGATATGTTTCTTCAGGTCTTTCATAAATGATTTTATTAGGGGTGAATAATTCCGGGAAATAGCAAAAGTACATGATTTTTTTTATTCGACCCGGGCCGGGGTATGATAAGGCAACCCTTTGCGGGGAATCAAATGGCGGATTCCCCGTGAACGGTTATTTGCATTGCTTACTATAAGAAACCGCAGGTCATTCCCAGTCGAACCACTGGTCCATGTCGCGCCTGTCTTTCTTGGTGGGCCGTCCCTTGCCCTGATAGTGGAGCTCCTGCTGTTTGCGCAGCAACTCCAGTTTGCGGTATTCCTCCGGGGGGGTGAGGTCCTGCATGTATTGCCCGGCCAGTTTGGCACCAACACGGTTGTGAAGCAGGGCGCTCACCTTCAGGATGCGTTTGATGGGGCCCGTTTGCACACTGATCTCCATGCCGGGCTGTACCTCACGGGAAGGCTTAACGGCCTGGCCTTCTACTTTAACCTTTCCGGCGCGGCAGGCATGGCTTGCCATGCTGCGGGTCTTAAAGGCCCTGACGGCCCAGAGCCATTTATCAATCCGGGGGGCTTGCTCGCTGTGCATGCCGGCATTTATTTTTTTCTGAAGTAGATATTCATGGGCGCTCCGGTAAAGTCCCAGTGGCTTCGTATCTGGTTTTCCATGAAACGGTAGTAGGGCTCCCTGACGTATTGGGGTAAATTGCAAAAGAAGGCAAAGGCCGGGTAATGGGTTGGCAGCTGGGTAACGTATTTGATGCGGATGTACTTGCCCTTCAGGGCAGGGGGCGGGGTCTTTTCGATCAGGGGCAGCAGGGTTTCGTTGAGCTTGCTGGTGGGGATCCTGCGCTGGCGGTTGCGATATACTTCGAGGGCTTTCTCCATGGCCTTTACCAGGCGTTGTTTGCCCGGCACGGAGGTGAAGATTATGGGAATATCGGTGAAGGGGGCGGTCTTTTCGCGAATCTGCTGTTCGAAAAGCTTGACCGACTGGTGGTCTTTTTCCACCAGGTCCCATTTGTTAACCAGGATCAGGATCCCTTTGCGGTTTCGTGTGGCCAGGGTAAAAATATTCAGGTCCTGGGCCTCAAACGGCTGTGTGGCATCGACCATCAGCAAGCACACATCGGCGCTCTCAATGGCCCGTACCGAACGCATCACCGAATAGAATTCGATGTTTTCGGTCACCTTGCCCTTTTTCCTCAGTCCGGCGGTGTCTACCAGGTAGAA
Organism: Bacteroidales bacterium; assembly: GCA_003560165.1. GTDB lineage: Bacteria > Bacteroidota > Bacteroidia > Bacteroidales > UBA7960 > PUPG01. The sequence goes on along the minus strand of PWJC01000109.1, from coordinate 18,305 downwards.
GTCAAATCCGAATCCGGTGTACCTGGTGTAAATGGAATCACGGGTAGTGCCCGGGATATCGGTAACGATGTTGCGGTCATGGCCCAGCAGGGCGTTGATCAGCGACGACTTGCCCACATTCGGGCGCCCCACCACCGCAAAACGCGGAATGTCTTCCTGGGTTTCATCGGGCGAAATGCGGTCGAGGGCAACCACCACGTCGTCGAGCAGGTCGCCGGTGCCGCTGCCGGTGATGGCCGATACGGGGTATACCTTTTCGGCTCCCAGTTCGTAGAAAATGGCCGACAGCGCCATGAGCTGGCTATTATCGGCCTTGTTGGCCACCAAAAAGGTCTTTTTGCCGCTGCGCCTGAGCATATCGGCCACTTCCTTGTCCATGGGGGTAACCCCCTCCATGGCATCGACAAGGAAAAGGATTACCGAGGCTTCCTCCATGGCGATCTCGACCTGGGTGCGGATGTTCTGTTCAAAAACATCTCCCGAGCCCTGTACATAGCCCCCGGTATCGATTACCGAAAATTCAACTCCGTTCCAGTCCGATTGGCCGTAGTGACGGTCGCGGGTAACTCCCGCAGTTGGATCGACAATGGCCATGCGGCGTTTGGTGAACCGGTTGAACAGAGTGGATTTGCCCACATTGGGCCTTCCGACAAGTGCGACAATATTCGGCATGGGGGGTCAGCTTGTTTTATTGATCTGATGAATGAATGGCATGATGGACGAATGCTCAACGGTAACCGAAGCGCCTGAGTTGCCTGTCGTCTTCCCGCCAGTTTTTGGAAACCTTGACATGGAGCTCCAGAAATACTTTTTTGCCCAAAAAGGCTTCGATCTCCTTTCGGGCCTCGGTGCCCACCTTTTTCAGGGCGCTGCCACGGTGGCCGATGATGATGCCTTTCTGGCTGTCTCTGGCCACGTGAATGATGCAGCGTATGTTTACGATGTTGGGCTCTTCCTTGAACGACTCCACTTCGACCTCTACCGAATAGGGGATCTCCTGCTGGTAATTCATTAACACCCTCTCGCGCACCATCTCGGCCACAAAAAACCGGACCGGTTTGTCGGTGAGCTCGTCTTTCGGATAAAATGGAGGTGACTCGGGCAGGAGTTCAAGGATCTTCTTAAATACTGCATCCACATTATAACCCACCAGGGCCGAAATGGGCAGCACATGCCAGCCGCGGTGCTGCTTTTTCCACTGTTCGGCCTTGAGCACCACTTCCTGCTGATTGGACAGATCGATCTTGTTGATCAGCAGCAGGACCGGTACCCCCTGGTTTTCGATGCGCCGGATGATGCCCGGATGGGCAAAATCTTCCCTGATGTCGGTAAGCACCACAAAGAGGTCGGCATCTTCCAGGGCGCCCTTTACGAACTGCATCATCTGTTCCTGCAGCTTGTAATGGGGGTCGAGCACCCCGGGGGTATCGGAGAATACCACCTGGTAATCATCGCCGTTGGCAATGCCCAGGATGCGGTGACGGGTGGTCTGGGCCTTCGGGGTGATAATGGAGATCCTTTCGCCCAACAAAGCGTTCATCAGGGTCGATTTCCCTACGTTGGGGTTGCCGATGATGTTTACAAAGCCTGCCTTGTGCATGGGAATAGCTGATTGGGTATGCGGGGGATTGTCCTGTTGTGGCCCTTTGGATGCCTAAGTTCTGCAAAGTTAGGCCTTTTCTGCATAATTACCCGTAAAGATTTGGCCGGGGAGATAAAAACCATTATCTTTGCCCACTGAATAACACTGCGGGGTGGAGCAGAGGTAGCTCGTCGGGCTCATAACCCGAAGGTCGCAAGTTCGAATCTTGCCCCCGCTACTACCAGGGTCCGTTTATCCAAAGCGATAAACGGACTTTTTTTATTTAAGCAGTTCCTTTATTTTTGCAGTGTCGAAATAAAATCCACCCATGACTGTGAGCCCCGTTTACCGTAAATTCATGCTGGCCGCAACAGCCCTGCTTATGCTGGCCTCCTCATGCCAGCGCACCGAAAGGCCTCCGGTAGGGGCTGCGCACCAGGCCCTGGTCAATCACTTCAACCTGCCGGCGTACCGAGGGCTGGTTGAGGTAGTCGAGGTGAACTATGCCGACCATTTCTTTGACGAACTGGGAGGCAGCGAATTTGTCGATGTGATGCTGGAGGCAGACATCCTGGTGAAGGAAGGCCATGTGGTGTCGCGGATCTTTACGTTCGGTGCCTTTGAGGTAGACCCCTCCTGGCCGGCCATCCGCAAAAGCCGTATTGAACAGGCCCCCGACGAGGAAAGCCGGCAGGCCGTCCGCGACCTGTACGAACGCCGCACCTTTTCGGAAGGCAAACACAGCATCGTGGCCATGATTACGCTTACCAGGATCGCCAACCAATGGGCCTTCCTCAATCTGATGCTCGACTCTCCTGATGATTCCGCTCCCGGTTTCAGCGATGATTTTAAGGAGATTTAACAGTTTTGGGGCCCCGGCAGCTGATCGTATATGCTGACAATTTGTTATATTTGTATATATAGATATAAATTTAAAAAGCGTTTGAACATGAAAAGTATCCCAATGATGTTGATCTCTGCCCTGATGGCGATTATGATGATGCTTCCACTGGCCGTAAATGCAGTGGCGGTGGATGACAATACACCCGGCGAAGCCAGTTTTACGGTATTGGGCATGTGTGGCATGTGCAAGGACCGGATTGAAAAAGCGGCCTATGGAGTACGGGGGGTCAGGTTTGCCGCATGGGACGTAGAAGCCCAGAAGATCAGCGTGCGCTACCGTCCCAACCGCACCAGCCAGGAAGAGATTGAGCGGGCCATCGCCAAAGCGGGGCACGACACCGAGAACTTCCTTACCGACGAAGAGACCTATAAAAACCTGCACCATTGCTGTGTGTACCCCCGCAGGCCCGAAATGCTCAAAAACAACCGGGTACACAACGAACATTAATCCATGGGGCATGACGGATCCGGGGCAGTCCTGCTGACAGGGGAGGTATTGCCCGTTTTAATATAAATGTTTAGTTTTGTTGCAATGAAACGACTGGTTTTGCAATCACTGGCCCTGCTGATGGCAAGCATGTTCCTGCTTTCCTTCACCGGGATCCGTATGCTGATCCATCACTGCCTGGCCTGCGAAACCACCACCAAGGCCCTGATTGGGCTGGCTCCCGAAAACTGCCAACAGTTTCACCTCGACCACACCGGCGCTGCGGCCTGCCATCTGCCTTCGGGCTTTTCCGACGGCTTGCAGTCCGACTGCTGCCCCGGCGATGAGGACGTCCACGGTCACGCCTGCGGAAGCTGCTGCGAGTCGGAGGTGGAATACCTGAAAAACGACTACCAGGTGGTGCAGGAAAAACAGGGCATAAGGATCGACCCCGTTGCGGTGGCCCCCCTGACCCCCATGATCCCTGTTGTTGCCGTTGAAGAAAGCGTTCTGCCGGGACTGTCGCTCTGCACGGCCACCAATACCGATCCGCCCCGCTTTGTCGGGCGGGAATTTGTGATCTTTGCCCACCAACTCGTCATTTCGTAACGCATTCATTCTGGTTTTTTGACGCGCTGCCCTGGAGGCGGCCCTATTGTTTTGTAATAACCACAGAATGAATAAGTTATGAGTGCAAAAATGTATACCTTTCTTTTAATCGGCCTGCTGCTGGCCCCCAAGCTGTTGCTGAGCCAGCCCGGCCGCATCCACGGCGCCGTCCTTGAGGAGGTGTCCCATGGCGAGCATGTTCACCTGGAACCCCTTCCCGGGGCCAATGTGGTGTGGCTGGGCACAACCAAGGGAACAGCAACCAATGCCAACGGCCATTTTTTCCTGGATGTGGCGGTTGAACTTCCGCACCAGATCGTGGTCAGCTACATCGGTTACCGCAGCGACACCCTGATGGTGAACTCGGTGCACGAGGAGTTCGAGATCATACTTCGTGCCTCCCAGGACCTGGAAGGGGTGGAGGTAAGAGGCCGCCGGCCAGGTGCCCATGTGTCGTCGATGGATCCTTTGCTCACCAATGTGTTGACCACCAGCGAGCTTCAGCGTGCCGCCTGCTGCAATCTGTCGGAAGCCTTCGAGACCAATGTCTCGGTCGATGTGTCGTACAGCGATGCCGTATCGGGAGCCCAGCAAATCCAGATGCTCGGCCTGGCTGGCATTTACAGCCAGATCATGACCGAGAACATCCCGTCGGTGCGCGGACTGGGCCAGCCCTTCGGCCTGACTTACATCCCCGGCCCCTGGATGGAATCCATCAGCATTTCGAAAGGGTCTGCCAGTGTGGTCAATGGCTACGAATCGCTTACCGGGCAGATCAACGTGGAGCTGAAAAAGCCCGAAGGAACCGAAAGATTCCACTACAATGCCTTTGCCAGCAACGATGGCCGCCTGGAATCCTCCCTCACAGCGGCATTTGACCTCAGCCACAACTGGTCGACCATGATATTGGCTCACGGAGAGGTGTTCGATAACCAGATCGACCACAACCACAACTCCTTTCTCGATCACCCCCTGGTAAGGAAATACAATGTGATGAACCGCTACCGTTACGACAGGCATGGAGTGATGGATTCGCAGTTTGGCTTCAATGTAATGCAGGAAAACCGCGAGGGAGGGCAAACCGGTTTTTTTGAGAACGGCGCCGATTTCGGCTCCGGGCAGTATTATGGTTTCGGGGTTAACACCACCCGCTTTCAGGCATTTGCCCGTACCGGTTTTTATCTGCCCGAAAAACCCGATGCCAGCATTGGCACCCAGTTGCAGTTTACCCACCACGACCATGAGTCGCATTATGGTCAGCGCCCCTACAACGGGCAGCAAAATACAATGTATGCCAGCCTGCTGTATACCAATTCGATCGGCAACCCCGACCACAAATTCGTTACCGGGCTGAGCTATCTTCTCGACGATTACTCCGAGGCTCTCAACGATTCGGTATTCGATCGCCGGGAGTCGGTACCCGGGGCTTTTTTCGAATACACCTACCATACCCACGAACGTTTCACGGCCATTCTGGCCTTCCGCGCCGACCGCCACAACCTCTATGGTACTTTCCTTACGCCCAGGTCGCATCTGCACTTTAACCTCAACGAGTACACCACCATCAGGGCCTCGGCAGGCAAGGGTTACCGGGTTCCCAACCCCATTGCCGAAAACACCGGTTTGCTGGTTAGCAACCGCCGCATTGTGGTAACCGAAGAGATCCGGCCCGAAGAGGCCTGGAATTACGGGGGCAGCATCACCCGCCGTTTCCGGCTTTTCGGCAACGAGGCCTCTGTGGTGGCCGAAGCCTATCGGACGGATTTTGTCAATCAGCTGATCGTGGATGTGGACAGCGATCCGGGCAAGGCAGTCTTTTCCAACCTAAGCGGGGATTCATACGCCAACAACTACCAGCTCGAACTCAATGTGGAACCCATCCGCTTTCTGGAGGTGACGGCCGCCTACCGCCATTCGGATGTAAAAGCCACCATTGGCGACGAGTTACGGGCCAAACCCTTTGTAAACCGTTACCGTGGCATGGTCTCCGCTTCCTGGGCCACCCCCCGCAACAACTGGCAGGTCGACCTCACCTCGCAGTTCAGCGGAAAAAGCCGGATTCCCGACATGCGCGGCCAACAGCTTCCCGATCTGCCAGGCGAACACGGCATGGCGACGCACTCACCGGCCTATACCCTGGTCAATGCCCAGGTTACCTATCGCTGGAGGAGCATGGATATCTACCTGGGGGGGGAGAACCTGACAGATTTCGTCCAGAAAGACCCCATCCTCAACCCCCACAACCCTTTCGACGAAGGATTTGACGGCAGCATGATCTGGGGTCCGCTGATGGGACGTAAGTTTTACCTGGGCCTGAGGTATTCGATCGAACGCTGAGCCTGAAAATATTGCCGGCCGGAAAACTTTTCCTATATTTTGGACGTGGGTTTTGATCAAAAACTAATCACGGCCTCCGCGTTATGAAGGAAAAGGTATTGCAAAAGCTCCGGGTGCTGGCCGATGCAGCCAAATACGATGTGTCCTGTTCGTCGAGTGGCAGCAGTGGGGGCGGGGGTTCGACCCGGAGTGCCGGGATATGCCATTCCTTTACCGAAGACGGACGCTGCATTTCTCTGCTGAAGATCCTTTTTACCAATCATTGCATTTACGACTGCACCTATTGCGTTAACCGCCGCAGCAACGACAGGCCCCGTGCGGCCTTTACGGCAAAGGAGCTGGCCGGGCTCACCGGGGAGTTTTACCGGCGCAATTACATCGAAGGCCTTTTCCTGAGTTCGGGGGTGATGGTCAGCCCCGATCATACCATGGAGCGCCTCAACGAGGTGGTGCGCATCCTCAGACAGCAATACCGTTTTGGCGGATACATCCACATGAAAACCATTCCCGGGGCCGATCCTCTGCTGGTGCAGGAGGCTGGGCTGCTGGCCGACCGCCTGAGCGTGAACATCGAGATCCCCACCGAGCAGCAGCTTATACGCCTGGCACCCGAGAAAAATTTTTCCAGTGTATTCCGTCCCATGGACCAGATAAACCGGGAGGCGGGCATCAGCCGGCAGGAGCGAAAGAAACATCCGAAAGCCCCCCGGTTTGCCCCGGCTGGTCAGAGTACCCAGCTGATTGTGGGTGCCACCCCCGAAACCGATTTCACCATTCTCAAACTGGCCTCGGGCCTGTACCGGCAGCAACAGCTCAAACGGGTATATTATTCGGGCTTTATGCCGGTAAACAGCCACGATGCGCGTTTGCCCGCATTGCAGAAGCCTCCCCTGGTAAGGGAAAACCGCCTCTACCAGGCCGATTGGCTGATGCGTTTCTATCATTTTCGCTTCGATGAGATCCTGGACGAAAAGAACAGCCAGCTCGACCTCCAACTGGATCCCAAGCTGGCCCATGCCCTGCGCAACCCCCAGCTGTTCCCGGTCGACCTGGACAAGGCGCCCTACGAACTCATACTGAGGGTGCCGGGTATCGGGGTGAGGTCGGCCAGGATCATCATGGCCAACCGCCGCCACGGACACATCGGGTTGTCTCAGCTGAAGCGCATGGGGGTTGCCCTGAACCGCGCCAGGTATTTTATCTGCTGCCGCGAGCTGCCCGCAGCGGCCGCCTCGCTCTACCCCGAACAGATCAAACAGCGGCTGCTGAAAAAAGGGGAGGGGCAGTGCAGGCAACTCGCATTATTTTAAAGAAGGAGAACCACCAAATGAAGCCAAACCGCGAAAAAGTGGCCTATGTTTTTGACGGGAGCCTGGAGGGGTTCTATACCGCGGTGTTCATGGCTTTTCGCGACAAAACGGAACCTTCCCGCTTTCTGGCAGCCAATGCCGGCCAGCAGATCCCTTTGCTGGAGCAATTGAGGCATGCGCCTGCCGACCCGGCACTGGCTGCCCGTGTAGACCTGGGGGTGGCAAAGCGGTCGGGGGCAAAAAATGCCTGCATGCTGAAACTGGCATTTCGCAGCGGGCAGGAGGATGTCCTCTTGCTGATCTGGCGCTACCTCTGCAGATTGTTCGATTGCCCCGACGGCAGTTTTTGCCGCAACATGCTCGACCCCGATGTATGGGATGTATTGCAGGCAGCACGACGGGTAAAGCGGGAAGTTCACCGTTTTCACGGTTTTGTGCGTTTCCGCAAAACCGCTGATGGGTTTTGGTTTGCCCTTATCGATCCCGACAACGACATTGTGGATCTGCTGATCCCCCACTTCAGGGGGCGCTATGCTGCGCGGCCCTGGGTGATTTACGATGCCAGGCGCAACCGTGGCATTTGGTACGACGGCAAAAAGAGCCATGATGTGGTGCTTGAAAACAAAGCATTCAGTTTATCGGACGGAACATTGCCCCCTGCTGCCGTTGCTGATGACGAAGAACACTACTGTCGCCTCTGGCAACATTATTATCATTCGGTCAGCATCGCCCAAAGGCCCAATCAGCGGCAGATGAAGGCAGCCATGCCCAGGCGTTACTGGAAATACCTCCCCGAAAAGCAGTCCGGGCATCGGCAATAAGCTGAAGCCTGGGTGGGCATATGGGAAAAATTCACCAACTTTGCTACAGGCTTCGTTTGTGTAAGGATGCAGGGAAAAAAAGACGATATTTACCGGAACCGGCTTGAACCGCTTGTCCGCACTCTTCCGGGCAAACCCGGTGTATACCAGTTTTACGACAAGGACGAAAAGGTAATCTATATCGGGAAGGCCAAAAACCTCAAAAAGAGGGTCTCTTCCTATTTCGGGCGCGAAAGCCACGACAGCGCCAGGGTCCGGCTAATGATCCGGCGCATTGCCGACATCCGGCATATCGTGGTGGACACCGAACTGGATTCGCTGCTGCTCGAGAACAACCTCATCAAAAAATACCAGCCCCGTTACAATGTACTGCTTAAGGACGACAAGACCTTCCCCTGGATCTGCATAAAAAATGAGCCCTTCCCGAGGATCTTTTCCACCAGGAACCTGGTCAGGGACGGCAGCAACTATTACGGGCCCTATGCCTCGGGCAGGATGATGAACGCCCTGCTCGACCTGATCCGCCGGCTATTCCAATACCGTACCTGCCGCCTCGACCTGACTCCCGAAAACATCGCTGCCGGCAAGTTCAGCCGATGCCTCGAATACCATCTGAAAAACTGCAAGGGCCCCTGCGAGGGGCTGCAGGACGAAGCCGATTACCTGGACACCATCCGCCGGATCGAACAGATACTCAAAGGCAACCTGGGAACGGTACTTGCAGAACTCAGGCGGCTGATGAAGGAGCTGGCCGCCGCCTACGACTTTGAAAAAGCCGATATGGTCAAGGAAAAGATCCGGCTTCTGGAAAACTTCCAGAGCCGGTCGACCGTGGTCAGCCCCAGCCTCAGCAATGTGGATGTGGTTTCTATCGTCAGCGACCAGGCTCATGCCTATGTGAACTTTTTGCGTGTGGTCAGCGGGGCCATCATTCAGTCGCACGCCCTGGAAATCAAGAAAAAACTGGACGAAAGCGATGCCAGGCTCCTGGATATTGCCATTGCAGAGCTCAGGCAACAGCTTCAGAGCTCATCGCCCGAGATCATCGTCCCCCTGAGGCCTCCCACCACCATCCCCGGAGTGCGTTTTGTGGTGCCCCAGCGGGGCGATAAGAAAAAACTGCTGGAGCTCTCCGAACGGAACGTCAGGTATTACCGCCTGGAAAAGAAAAAACGCCAGGAACTGGTGGATCCCGACAGGCATGCCCGCCGGATCATGACGCAGATGCAGAAAGACCTGGGCCTGCCCGCACTGCCCGATTACATGGAGGGTTTCGATGTAAGTAATACCCAGGGCAATCAGGCTGTGGCGGCCATGGTGGTATTCAGGCAGGTCCGTCCTAGCAAGAAAGATTATCGCCACTTTATCATCCGCAGCGTGGAGGGCCCCGACGATTATGCCTCGATGGAGGAAGCGGTGTACCGGCGCTACCTCCGGCTCAGCCTGGAGCAAAAGCCCTTGCCCCGGCTGGTGGTGGTCGACGGGGGCAAGGGCCAGCTCAGCTCTGCCATCAAGGCCCTCGACAGGCTGGGTCTGCGGCAGCAGATACCGGTGATCGGCATCGCCAAGAGGCTGGAGGAGATCTATTTCCCGGGCGATCCCATCCCCCTGTACATCGACAAAAAGTCGGAGACCCTGAGGGTGATACAGCAACTGCGCGACGAGGCCCACCGTTTTGGCATTGCCCACCACCGTTCGCGGCGGCAGAAATCCAGTTTGCAGTCGGAATTGCCCGCGATCAGGGGCATCGGGCCGGCCAGTATTCAGCGGCTGCTGAAGGAGTTTGGCTCGGTGGCAGGGATCAGACAGGCTTCCCTGGAGCAACTGGAGAAGGCGGTGGGTCCGGCCAGGGCGAAAATACTCAGGGCACATTTCAAGGGCGGAAAAAACGAACCATAGACCGATTGAGCTTCTCCCTGTTTTTTTTAAGACCTGCCGTCACGGGATAAGGGGAATCATGTATTTTTGATCGCGTAATGGAAAAACGAAGCATGCTCGAGCGTTTCCTGCTCTTGCGGATGAAATACATCAGCGAGAAGCAGCTAATATTGATACTCAGTGTCATCATCGGCGTTTTGGATGCCATTGCCGCCGTGGTGCTGAAAACCTCGGTGCACTACCTGGAGGGCTGGGTGCGCAGCGTGCCCGGCGCCCACCTGGGCAACTGGTTGTTTCTGGTATTTCCCTTAATCGGCATTCTGATCACCGTGGTGTATGTGAGGCGGGTTGTAAAAGCCGACATCAGTCACGGGGTTTCCAGGATATTGCATGCCATTTCGCGCAACAAGGGGGTTATCAAACTCCACAATACCTACTCTTCTATTGTTGCCTGCACCTTTACGGGAGGGTTCGGGGGTTCGGTAGGGATGGAGGCCCCCATCGTTTTTACCGGGGCGGCCATCGGGTCGAATGTTGCACAGGCCAGCAGGCTGGGGTTCCGCCGCACCAACCTGCTGATCGGATGCGGGGCTGCAGCAGCCATTGCCGCTATCTTCAAGGCCCCCATTGCCGGGCTGATCTTTGCCCTGGAGGTATTGATGCTCGACCTGACCATGGCCTCCATCATCCCACTGCTGCTGGCCACGGTGGTGGCCTCTATTTTTTCGACCATTTTCCTTGGAGAGGGCATCGAGTTCTATTTCACCCTCAAAGATCCTTTCAATTACGGGCATATCCCTGTCTACATCCTGCTGGGGGTGGTTACCGGCCTTGTGTCGCTGTATTTTACCTGGATGAACTCCAGGGTCGAATCGCGGGTGCATAAAATCGACGATCCCTACACCCGGGTGCTTTATGGGGGGAGTTTGCTGGGGATGCTGATCTTTTTGTTCCCCCCATTGTTCGGTGAGGGATATTATACCATGCGCAGCATGTTGACGGGCAGGCCCGAACAGCTGCTCGACGAGAGCATTTTCGGACATCTGGTAGACCACACCGGCCTGGTGTTCGTGGGCTTCATGGTGCTGGTGCTTTTTTTCAAGGCCATTGCCACCTCCCTGACCACCGGGGCCGGCGGCATCGGTGGGGTGTTTGCCCCCAGCCTCTTCATGGGGGCCTTTACCGGCTTTATCTTTTCGAGGCTGTTTAACCTGTTTGGCAACTGGCGCATTTCGGAACACAATTTTTCGCTGGTGGGCATGGCCGGCCTAATTGCGGGGGTAATCCACGCCCCCCTTACGGCCATCTTTCTGATCGCCGAGATTACCGGGGGGTATGAGTTGTTTATTCCCCTCATCCTGGTGTCGTCCATTTCGTACATGACGGTGGTCTATTTCCAGCCCCACTCGTTGTATACCCGCAAACTTGCCCAAAAGGGGCATCTGATCACCCACCACAAAGACAAGACCGTACTCACCCTCTTAAGTGTGGAGAGTGTGCTGGAAACCGGTTTCGACAAGGTAAACCCCCGGCAGAGCCTGGGCGAGCTGGTGAAGGTGATTGCCAAAACAAGCCGCAATATTTTTCCGGTTACCGATCAGGAGAACAACTTTTTGGGCATTGTGCGCCTCGACGATGTCAGGGAGGTCATGTTCGACCGGGAGCAGTACGACACCCTTTTTGTGCACCATGTGATGATACAGCCCCGGGCCATCATCAACATCGACGACAGCATGGAAACGGTGATGCAGAAATTCAGGGAAACAGGGCTGTGGAATATGGCCGTGGTCGACCACGGAAAATACCGCGGCTTCGTATCCCGCTCCAACGTGTTCAACATCTACCGCAAAAAACTCCAGGAAGTTTCGGAAGACTGAGGTAGTAGGTAGTAGGTAGTAGGTAGTAAGTAGTAAGAAGAAAGTTGAAGAGTTGAAGAGTTGAAGAGTTGAAGAGTTGAAGAGTTGAAGAGTTGAAAAGTTGAAAAGTTGAAAAGTTGAAAAGTTGAAAAGTTGAAAAGTTTAAAAGTTTAAATAGCCAATAGCTAAAAGCCAACAGCTAAAATCCAACAGCCAAAAGCCAATAGCCAACAGCCAACAGCCAAAACCCAACAGCCAACACATGAATCCCTCCATCGACCCCAGCATTGCGTCCCATACCCTGAGGATGGGGATCAAGAAAAAGATTGGGCTGGTTGCCCACGACCACCGCAAATCGGACATGCTCGATTGGGCCTACTACAATCGCGACATCCTTATGAGCCACGAGCTTTATGGGACGGGCACCACCGGGGGGTTGCTCTCCGAAAAGCTGGGGCTGCCCATCCACCGTTTCCTCAGCGGCCCACTGGGGGGCGACCAGCAACTGGGCGCGGCCATTGCCGAAGGCCGTCTCGACCTGCTCATCTTTTTCTGGGACCCCCTGCAGGCCCAGCCCCACGACGTAGACGTAAAGGCCCTGCTGCGCATTGCCATCGTGTACAACATACCCATGGCCTGCAGCCGCTCCTCGGCCGATTTCATGATCAGTTCCTACCTGATGGACAAGCCCTACGACCGCTATGTGGTGGACTACGGGAAACGCCTCAGGGAGTGAGGGGCTGTTTGAACGTTTTTGCCTGGCCGGAACCCGGAACTTTTTACCTGCTTGGGGTGGTATCTGAAAATTTCAGGTATATTTAAGCCCATCTACGCACCAAATTCTATATCCGATGAAGAACTCCTTTTACAGGTTGGCTGCCATCATGTCGGCCATCACCTTCCTGCTGGCCCTCCATATGCCGGCAGCCTCCCAGGAAGCCAACAAACTGGAACTCACCCATTTTTTTGACATGATTAGCGTGTCGGGGCCGCAGATATCGCCCGACGGGAAAGAGATTATTTACACCCGCGGCTGGATCGACAAGGTGAACGACAGCCGCCGCAACGAATTGTACATCATGGATGCCGACGGGGAGCGGAACCGGTTTTTTGCCCGGGGGAGCAGTCCTGTGTGGTCGCCCGACGGATCAAGAGTGGCCTACCTGGCCCAGGGCGAACCCAGGGGCAACCAGATCTTTGTCAAATACAAAGACCTGGAAGGCTCTACCCAGATTACCCGGCTGGAAAAATCCCCTTCGAACATCAGCTGGTCGCCCGACGGAACACTTATCGCCTTTTCGATGCAGGTTCCCTATTCCGAAAGCTGGCCCATCAGCATGCCCGCCCGCCCCGAAGGAGCCAAATGGACAGAGGGTCCGAGGGTGATCACCGAACTGGTGTACCGCCGCGACAGGCAGGGTTTTCTGGAACAGGGACATAACCATATTTTCGTGGTGCCCTCCGATGGGGGAGCCCCCCGCCAACTGACCAGCGGGAACTGGAATCATAACGGGGTCGAATGGTCCCCCGACGGAACGGAGATCCTGTTTACCAGCCTAAGGGTCGAAGACGCCGAATACGTTTACCGCGAATCGGAGATCTATGGGGTGAATGTTGAAAACGGTCAGATCAGGCAACTCACCGACCGCAAAGGCATCGACAGGTCGCCTGCGGTTTCGCCCGACGGCCGTCGGGTGGCCTATATCGGCTATGACTGGACCGACGATACCTATATCGAGAACAAATTGTATGTGATGGACATCGACGGCTCCGGCTCCCGCGAGCTGGCTGCCGGACTCGACCGCACACCTTCAAACCTGGTATGGTCGGCCGATGGTTCCGGCATTTACTTCAATGCCGACTACAACGGCACCAGGAACCTGTATTTTGCCCCCTTAGGGGGTGATTACCGGCAGGTGACCACCGGCAATCACATGCTGGGAGTAACCGGCATCAATGCCGCCGGGATGGCCGTGGGCACCCTCACCGACCACCACACCCCCCCCGACATTGTCGCCTTCAACGTAAACCGCCCCCAGATCAGCAAACTGACCTCGGTCAATGCGAGCCTGTTGCGCAACATCAAGCTGGGGCAGGTAGAGGAGATCTGGTACACATCGACCGACGACTTCGATGTCCACGGCTGGGTGATCACTCCGCCGGATTTCGACCCAGGAAACAAATACCCACTGATCCTGGTGATCCATGGCGGCCCCCATGCCATGTACAATGTGGGGTTCAATTTTACCTGGCAGCATCATGCCGCCCAGGGCTATGTGGTGCTGTATACCAACCCGAGGGGGTCGTCGGGCTATGGCAGCGAATTCGGCAACGCCATCAAGAACGCCTATCCCGGGAAGGATTACGACGATCTGATGAATGGGGTGGATCAAGTGATCGGCAGAGGCTATATCGATGAGGAGAACCTCTTTGTATACGGGGGGAGCGGCGGAGGCGTACTCACCTCATGGATCGTTGGGAAAACCGACCGTTTTGCGGCCGCATCGGTCAATTTCCCGGTCACCAACTGGATGTCGTTTGTCGGAACCACCGACGGGGTAAGCTGGTACCGCAACTTCAGGGAGTACCCATGGGACGACCCCACCGAGCATCTGGAGCGAAGCCCCCTGATGCTGGTGGGCAACGTGAGCACGCCCACCCTGCTTATGTGCGGAGAAAACGACCTGCGCACCCCCATTTCGCAAACCGAAGAATACTACCAGGCCCTGAAGGTGCTGAAGGTGCCCACAGCCATGATACGTTTCAGGGACGAATTTCACGGTACGGGCAGCAACCCATCCAATTACATCAGGACGCAGCTGTACCTCTACCACTGGTTCGACAAGCACGGCAGCCACCACGAGTAGCATCTTTTGGCGGTTCCCACACCTGGTCTGCCCTATCTGAGCATCCTGGCCACCGGATAAATGCCGTGTGGGGGGTGCCCGGAGGGGGGTACAAACCTGTCCCAGAGAAACTGAAGCTGGGCAAGGGGGTCCCTGGCAAAACCGGGATCGGCCGCTTTGAGGTCTTCGAACAGTTCTCTGAGCTCGGGATCTTCCTGCAGCATTTCGTAAGCCTTGTCTTCGAAAGCATAGAGCGAGAACCATTCGCCGTCTTCCAGCACCGAATTGAAAAAGCCCCAGCTGAAAAAGGAGGCAGGGGCCAGGGGTTCGAGCATGTGCGCAATGTAGTTGTTGCTTCTCTGGTCCATGCTGACCAGGGCATCGCCCCGGTAGAACTGCCTGTGCAGGGTCTCCCTTTTCAGCTGTGCATTGCTTACCGTTTGCCTGCCCTGGTTGGGCCGGGCAGAGGTCTGATGCGCCTCGATGCGGTAGACCTCCACCTCGATAAGGGTGTCCTTTTCGAGCCTTGCGATCTCTGCCCCGTTCAGTTCCAGGCGGCTGATCACTTCGTCCCAGGCCTGAGGGATCAGGTAGGCCCTGGGGGCATCCACCCCGAGTATGGGGGTAAAATACGCATAATGGGGGATGGTGTCGGCCCAGGGCCTGTTGTGGTTGTACCTGTTGACCACCCGGTAGGTAAGGGGGCTGACGGCCTGTTCCCTTTCGTAGCCCCTGAAATGGAGGGGCCGGGTGCGGGATGTGTCGATGGCCCAGTCGAGCACAAAGTGGGTGGTGGCCTTTGTGTGTTCCACGGCCTGCGACCTTAGCCTGTTGATCCCGGCGCTGTTTTCGGAAACAAACTCCATCAAAAAGCCCATGAAGTCGCGGGTGGCCCTTACCCTGTCGGCAAAGGGCTTGTACACCAAGGTCTCGGTTATGAAGGCGAAGCTGTTGAACAGGCTCGCATAGCCCGAGGAATAATAGGGGTGGTCGTTAAAGGCGGTGATGCCGCTGCGCCCCTCGCCCCGCCGCAATGTTTGCACATAGGGTACCATACCCCAGGGGGTTTCGGCATTCATGCGTTCGTACAGGACGGGCAGCATTGTGTTGTCGAAGAACTCGCCCATGGGCCGGGGCATCTTCTGATGCATGGTGGGGATCAGGGTCATGGTATATTGGTGATCGGCTCCGTTGGTGGTGTGGGTGTCGACCACCACGTCGGGGTCAAGGAAATGGTAGATGGCGGCGAACGAACGCGCGTTCTGCGAATCCTGCTTTGCAAAATCGCGGTTCAGGTCAAGGTTGCGCGCGTTGCGCCGGCTCCCCTTCTCTTCGGGGCCGTCCTGGTTGAGCCTGTACCAGGGGCTGCGGTTCAGGGCCCCGCCGATGTTGTACACCGGGATGATGGCCAGCACGGTATTGTCGAGCACCTTCGCCATTCCGTTCCTGTTCTCCAGCAGGTCGATGGCGTAGCTGACACTGGCGTCGATGCCCGCCGGTTCACCTGCATGGATCCCGTTCACGACCAGCACAATGCTTTTTCCCGTCCTTTTGATCGAGGCCGGGTCGAAATCGCCGTCCGAAGAGATCATGAACAGATGGAGCGGCTTGCCCGAATCGGCAGGGCCCATTTCCAGGAGCCGGGCCTCGGGGTAATGCCCGGCGAGTTTTTCGTAAGCGGCGATTGCCTGGGCGTAGTCGAGGCTTTGGTTCTGCTCGTAGTACAGGCGCACCCCGTGCGGGGTGTCGTTGTTGCACGAGCTTGCATAAAAGACAAAAAGCAGGGTCAGCGAAAACAGGGACGCAAATTTCATGGGTATGGCAGCTTTTGTATTATTTTGGAATGCAAAGTAGGCAAAAAACCGGAATTTGCCCGAAGCATAAAATGGCTATTTTTGAGATTCAAACCAGATCCGCCCATGACCGGCAAACCATTCGAAAGGAAATACACCGTACACTATTATGAAACCGGGATCGACGGGAAACTCCGCGTGGATTCGCTGATGCATTATTTTGAAGAGCTGGCCCTGCTGCAAAGCGAGGCCATGGGGGTGGGTCTTGAGTATTACCGCCGCCATGGACTTATCTGGTTGCTGCACCGCTTCGACATCCGGCTGCACCGCCTTCCGGGATTCGGGCAAAAGGTAGTGGTAAAAACCCTCCCCAGCTCGGTTTACCGTTACCTGGGTTTCAGGAAATTCAGCGTGCATGCCCCCGATGGCGGGCTGATGGCCGAGGCCGATTCAGCCTGGCTGTTCGTCGACACCGCGAGGAAGCGGCCGGTGAGGGTCAACAACGACATGAAGAATGCCTATGGCTACAGCGGGCTTGCCGGGGAGAAGCTGCACATGGATGACATTCCGGCCGTTGAAGGGCCTTTGGGGGTGAAGCAGTTCCGGGTCAGGACGGCCGATATCGACATCAACCGCCATGTGAACAACGTGGTGTATGTGCAATGGGCCATGGAGGCCATCCCGGCCCGTTTGCACGAAAACTGCCGTTTGCAGCGCATCCGCATTGCCTGGCTGAAGGAGACCCTGGCCGGCAGCCGGGTGCGGGTTCTCACCCGGCTGAGCGGACAGGGCCCCGGCGTTGATTGTTTGCAGTCGGTCAGGGGGGGCGACGGCCAGGAAAAATGCCGCATCCTGAGCCGCTGGGTTCCCCAGGCCTGATCAGTGATCGGGAGCCCCGGTGAGCAGCACGAGCTTGCCGCTGACTTTTTCCGTTTCCAGGCGGCGGTGAGCTTCAGCGGCCTGTTCGAGCGGAAAGCTTTGCTCGATCACCGGACGTACCGCTCCCGTGCCGATCATGCCGGCAATGGCCCCGAGGTCGGTTCCCGAAGGCCTGAACAGGATGACCCCCGCTTTTTTGCTGCGGAATACATTAAGGGCCATATGCCAGAACAAGCCATGGTTGGGCACGGTGCTGATGAAGCGGCCGTCTTTTTTCAAAATGCGCCGGCAGCGGCCAAAAGAGCTTTTGGCTACGGCGTCGAACACGGTGTCGAAGCGCTCCCCGGTCCTGCTAAAGTCGCCGGCGGTGTAGTCAAACACATGATCGGCCCCCAGCTGCCTGACAAGATCCAGTTTCGGTGTGCTGCATACCCCCGTGACCACGGCCCCCATCGCTTTGGCGATCTGCACGGCGAATGAGCCGACCCCGCCAGAGGCCCCATTGATAAGCAGCTGTTTCCCCGGTTTGAGCGAATTGGTTTTCCTTAATGCCTGGTAGGCCGTAAGTGCGGCCAGGGGCACGGCGGCGGCTCCGGCCATGGAAAGGCCTTCCGGAATACGGCATACATATTTTTCGGCCGTGGCCACGAATTCGGCGTATCCCCCTCCTTTGGACGGGATCGCGGCAAATACCCTGTCGCCGGGCGAAAAGCCCGATCGCTTGCCTGCCTGCTCGATGGTGCCGGCCACATCAAAGCCCGGGATCATGGGCAGCCTGGTTTTGTACATCAGCCTCATGGAGCCGTTGCGTATCTTGTAATCCACTGGGTTCAGCCCCGCCGCATGGATACGGATCAGCACCTGCCCCCTGCCGGCCTTCGGCAGGGCCACTTCTTCGATCCTCAATTGTTCGGGCTCCCCGAATTTGCTTAATAATATGGCTTTCATTCGTTCTGTCGTTCTTTCCGTCTTTTAAACTTTTCAACTTTTCAACTCTTAAACTTTTTCGTTCATTCGTTCATTCGTTCTGTCGTTCATTCGTTCTGTCGTTCTTTCCGTCTTTT
>PWJC01000103.1 GCA_003560165.1 Bacteroidales bacterium | reverse complement strand
AGTCCCGGGCGTTCGGGCTTTGATGCTTCGATACAGACCGAAGAAATGGTGTCCGAAACCCGCCGCATGTTAATGGAGATGTTCAATGGCGACGGCGACCCCGATCGCCTGACCTTTTCCTACAATGCCAGCGACTCACTCAACATGATCATACAGGGCCTCGCCGAACAGGGCGATCACATCGTATCGACCATGCTGGAACACAATTCGGTTTTAAGACCCCTGCACCATCTGGAGATCGAAGCAACAGCAGAGACCACTTATGTCCCATTCGATGCGCAGGGTTACCTCGATCCCGACGATATTAAAAAGGCCATCAGGAAAAATACCAAAATGGTTGTTGTGAACCATAGTTCGAACATCATCGGCACGGTGCAGCCCGTAGCTGAAATAGGCAGCATATGCAAGCAGGCGGGCGTGCTTTTTGTAGTGGACGGTTGCCAGAGTGCCGGAATTACCCCGGTCGACATGCAGGCCATGGGGATCGATGTCTTTGTATTCACCGGGCATAAATGCCTGATGGGGCCTACAGGCATCGGAGGTTCCTATGTTATGCAGGACGTGCCGGTACGCTATACCCGTTTCGGAGGCACCGGGGTACGCTCAGCCCAGCTCACCCATCTGGAGGAATTCCCTTACCGGCTTGAGTGCGGCACCCTGAATATTGTAGGTGTTGCCGGACTTCATGCCGGGGTAAAATGGATACAGGAGCAGGGAATGGAAGCCCTGCACAAAAAGGAAATTGCCCTTTGGGATAAGCTCAGAAAAGGCTTGCAAGGGATAGAGAACGTGATCACCTATTGCGCCGAAAGCACCGAAAACCAGAACCCGATACTAAGTTTCAATATCAGGGGGTTGGAAGCCGCAGATGTCGGGATGTTGCTCGACGTGGATTACGATATTGCTTCGCGGACGGGCCTGCAATGTGCGCCAAAGGTGCATGAGCGCCTGGGCACCATCGACATTCACGGCACCGTCAGGCTCAGCATCGGCCCCTTCAACACCGAACAAGACATCGATGCAGCCATTGCTGCAGTAAATGAGATCGCTTCGATGCGGTAGGCTTTGGATAATTCCCTTATTTTTACAGCCAGTAATACTCCAAAACATGAAGAAAGTTTTTCTGTTATTGGCTGCGGCCGCTATACAGGCCGTGGCAGTTTCTGCCCAAAACATCCAGTCTCCGTCAGAATTCCTGGATTATCCCCTGGGGTCACAATTTACTTACCACCACCGTGCATTGGACTATTTAAAATACGTGGCTGCGCATTCCGAACAGATTCTGTACCGGAGTTACGGACAAACATGGGAAGGCCGTGAACTTGGGGTGGTATTTGTTTCTTCACCCGGAAACCTGGAAAGGCTGGAGGACTTTCGCAGGACCAACCTGGCCAAAACGGGGTTGAGCGATTATGAGGGGGAGGGGCAGCAGATCCCTTTTGTCTGGCTGAGCTATAACCTGCACGGCAACGAGTCGGTCGGGATGGAGGCGGCCCTGAAAGTGGTACACGCCCTCGTGTCTGACAGTGTGGAGGACGCTCCTGACTGGTTGCAGAGTTGCATCATCGTGATCGACCCCTGCCTGAACCCCGACGGCCGCGAGCGGTATGCTGTCAATTACCGGATGCTGCAGCCGGCTTTGCTCAATGCCGATCCCAACTCCTGGGAGCGTTATCAGCCCTGGCCAGGGGCCAGGTCCAATCATTATTTTTTCGACCTGAACCGCGACTGGACATGGCAAACCCAGATCGAGACCCGGCAACGCCTGGCACTCTACCACGAATTCATGCCCCATGTGCACGCCGACTTTCACGAGATGGGAGTGGAAACCAATTACTTCTTCCCTCCCGGTGCCGAGCCGGTACACGAGGCGGTCACCGGCTGGCAGCGGGAGTTTCACCAATTGACCGGAAAGGCCAATGCACGGCTTTTTGATGAAGCCTACCGGCTCTATTATTCGGGCGAAACCTTCGACCTGTTTAGCCCGAGTTATGGGGATACATGGCCCTTGTTCAACGGAGCCATGGGGTTTACCTACGAGCAGGCCGGAAGCGGGAGGGCCGGGCTGGCGGTTCGAAGAGAACTGGGCGATACCCTGACGCTGGCACACAGGATCGAAGGCCA
Organism: Bacteroidales bacterium; assembly: GCA_003560165.1. Classification (GTDB taxonomy): domain Bacteria; phylum Bacteroidota; class Bacteroidia; order Bacteroidales; family UBA7960; genus PUPG01. Next base: position 5,790 of record PWJC01000103.1, on the reverse strand, counting down.
TTATCTGTCGTCGCTCGCCACAATCCGGGTGGCTCATGAAAACCGGGAGCGCCTGATCAGCGGATTCAATCAATATTTTGAAACAGCCCGTACCCATCCTCCTTTCGAATACCATGCCGTTATCATTAAAGGCGACAACAAACCTTCTGCCATCAAGGCCATGCTTGAACTGCTCGATAACAATAAGATTGAATACAGCCTGGCAAAGCCCGACAAAAAAAGTTACCAGGGTTTTGACTACCTCTCGGGCCGTGAGGGAAGGTTCAGCATCGAGGCCGGCGACATTCTGGTGCCTGCACATCAACCCCAGGGACATTTTGTACGGGTGCTGTTCGAACCCGAATCCCTGGCCAGCGACTCCGTCAGTTATGATCTGACAGCTTGGGGTTTGCCTTATGTGTTCAACCTCAGGTCCTATGCGCTTAAAGAGCGGATCGAAGCCCTGAACAGGCCGGTATTTGAAAAGGTGCACAATCCCATACCAGCAAGCAAACCCTATGCCTATCTGGCTGATTGGGATGGCTTTGATGCCGCCAGGTTTCTGGCAGCCCTCTACAGGAATGGATTGCGAGTTCGCAGCATCACCCGGTCGATGACTGTGGACGGAAGGGAATACAGCTTGGGTTCACTCATTGTCGCCCGGGGCGATAATACCCAACTGGCCCTGGGCTTCGACAGTCTCGTGGTGCATACTGCCAACACTTGCGGAGTCCGGTTACACCCTGCAACAAGTGGCTTGGCAGAAGTTGGCATCGACTTTGGTTCGCGCTATGCCATGCCCATGACGCCTCCCGCAATTGCCACACTGGGCGGAGAGGGGATTGCTGCCGGGGTCCTGGGCGAGTTGCGTTATTTTTTTGAACAGGAGCTTGAATACCCAATGACCGTTATCCATACGGCCGTGTTTGGTGCTGCCGACCTCTCAGCCTACCAGGTGCTGATACTGCCTCCAGGTAATTACCAGCAGTTCGGTGAAAAGATCCTGGATTTTGTCCGCAGCGGTGGCAAGGTGCTGGCCATTGGCAATGCCTCTTCAATATTTGCCGAAATGGAAAATACTGCCCTGGGCAGGGCCACAAAACGCCGGACCGAAATGCAAAAGGCTGGCAACGACCGGACAAATGCCGGCGATGAGGGCCTGCTGGTTCGCTATGAGGATGTGCGCCGCCATGCCGTTTCGGATCGCTCTGCCGCCGCCATATACCGGGTAGACCTCGACGACAGCCATCCCTATACCTATGGGATGGGGAATCCCTGGTTTATTATGAAGCAATCAACAGGACTGCCTTACCTGGAAACGGGAAACAACATCGGATACATTACCCGGGCGGCTCCTGTTGCGGGTTTTGCCGGTTACCGTTTCCAGGAAACTGTGAAAAATACCCTGGTGATCGGGTCAGAACGCCTCGGCCGGGGCGAAGTGGTCTACCTGTCCGATAATCCCTATTTCAGGGCCTACTGGAAAAGCGGCCGCATGCTGCTGGGCAATATCCTGTTAAAGTAGGAAGTGGTATGTAACCAATCAGCCGGAGCTTTATGAACATGGTCGAATTTCAGGATGTATCGCTTAAGTTTGGTGGAAATCGGTTGTTCGACAGCTTGTCCTTTAACCTGCCCAGGGGCGGAAGACTCATCATACAGGGAGCTTCCGGAACAGGTAAAACCACCTTGCTGAGGATGATGCTGGGTTTTGTGCTGCCCGACAAGGGAAGGATACTGATAGTGGGGCAGGAGTTGAATTTGGATAATGTATGGGAGATACGGCAGAAAATGGCCTACGTGAGCCAGGAGATGCAAATAGGCAGGGGGCGGGTGGAAACATTTGTCAGGGAAATATTCAATTACAAAAAAAACCGCGGCATCTCATACCGGCGCGAGAGGTTACTCGAATTGCTCGAAGACTTCCAATTGAGTGAGGATACCATCCACAAAAAGCTGGAAGACTTGTCGGGAGGCGAATTGCAAAGGGTGGCTATTATCGTGACACTTCTGCTCGACAGGGAGATTTACCTGCTCGACGAGGTGACCTCGGCCCTTGATCAGCCGCTGAAGGAGTTGATCGTTTCCTATTTTACCGGATTGAGAGAAAAGACATTGATCATATCATCGCACGACAAAATCTGGCATCAGCAGGATTTCTCCACCTTAAACCTCGACAAGCATGGAAGCAGCACCTGAGATCGGACTGTGGCGGCTCATGGCTGCCTTCGGACTGTTGTTGATCCCCCTGGGCCTTTCCCTGGCGGTGAGGTTAGGGATCTTTCGTCAATTGCTTGTTTCGGCCGGCCGGATGACCGGACAACTATTTTTGATGTCCATAGTGCTGCTTTACCTGTTTCGCTGGGATAATCCCTGGCTCAATGTTTCCTGGGTCATCCTGATGATCTTCTTTGCCTGTTTTTCGGCCATGGTCAACAGCCAGCTTTCGTTCGGACGTTTCTTTTTCCCCGTCTTTATGGCCTATTTTATCGGGGCCGGGATGATATTGCTGTTTTTCAACGGCATCATTGTCAATTACGACAATATGTTCACCGCCCGTCTCATGGTAGTGGTGGGGGGGATGTTGCTCGGGAATTCGCTCAACAGCACCATCATCGGAATTTCTCATTTTTACGAATCGATCAAAAAGGACAATAAGCGGTATCTCTACCTGCTCTCACTGGGCGCCAGCCAAAACGAAGCCCTCCTTCCCTTTTTCCGCGATTCCATGCTGGCTGCCTTAAAGCCCTTCATGGCCAATATGGCCACTATGGGCTTGGTGTCCCTTCCCGGGATGATGACGGGGCAGATACTGGGGGGTGCCGATCCCCAGACTGCCATCAGATATCAGATTGTCATTGTGCTGGCCATATTTACGGCCGTGACAGTCAGCGTGGCGCTTTCGGTGTATTTTACCTCAAGGCGTGCGTTTAATGAATACGGAATACTGAAGCAGGACTTGTTCAGGAACTAAGCGGGACACAGACTGCCTCACAGGCACTCCCTCGCTTTTTACCGGCTTTGCCCCGGACACAGTCCGGCTTCTTGTCGCCTTTGAATTAGCTTATGTTTCATCCGTAAATACATACCAATGCTGCAATTGCCGGAACTTTCCGACATCATCAGAGCCCAGGGCCGGCTCAAGGGAGTGGTCAAACAGACCCCGCTCGAACATACAAAGTCATTTTCTTCCATGTCGGGGGCCAATGTATATATGAAACTGGAGAATCTTCAGTCAACAGGTTCGTTCAAAGTGCGGGGGGCCTGCAATAAACTTGCCTGTCTTTCTTCCGAAGAATCCGGGCGGGGAGTGGTATGCGCCTCTGCAGGCAATCATGCCCAGGGAGTCGCCTATGCCGCCCGCCGGCTCGGAATAGCTGCCAGGGTATTCATGCCCATTTTTACCCCACCGCTCAAGGTCATTGCCACCCGCAGCTATGGGGCCCAGGTAGTACTTGAGGGAGAAAGCTTTGATGATGCCTTTGCCCTGGCTACCGAATATGCCGAAAAATCAGGGACAGTTTTTGTACATCCCTTCGACGACCCCCTGATCATTAGCGGACAGGGGACCCTGGGCCTCGAATTGTTCTCACAATTCGAGTCGTTGCAGGATGTGGTGGTCCCGATCGGCGGCGGGGGGCTGATCTCAGGCATTGCGATTGCCCTGAAGGGATTGAATCCCGATATTCGCATTATCGGAGTGGAAGCATCCGGGGCCAGTTCTATGAAAAATTCGCTGGAAAAGGGTGAGCCCCGGCCCCTGAAACAGATGCAGACCATCGCTGATGGCATCGCTGTGAAAACCCCGGGCAGGCTCACATTTGAGGCCACACAAAAACTGGCGGACGAAGTGGTGGTGGTGGATGACGCAGAAATTGCCCACACAGCCTATTTGCTGTTGCAGCGAGCCAAGATACTGGCAGAGCCCTCGGGGGTCGCCTCCATGGCCGCCATATTGCACCAAAAGACCGGATTCTCCGGCCGCAATGTGGTGGCTGTCATCAGCGGGGGCAACATCAATATGGGTATATTGGAGCAGATCCTGGAAAAGGGAATGATGGAAGAAGGGTTGCGCGCAAGGATCGCCGTACTCATTCCGGATGTGGCCGGTGAGTTGAAATCCATCATTAGCATACTGGAGCGTTTGCGCGCCAACATCAATGAGATATCCCACGAAAGGTCTACCACCAAGGTGCCGGTGGGCTATGTATTGGTGACCATTACCTTTAACCTGCAAGATACCTCACAGCTCGACACCATTTGCAAGGCCCTGGATGCGAAGGGGAAGAAATTCGAAGTATTGAAATAAAATGGGTCACAGTGTGGGATCGACCACCCGGCCCATGAACAGGATGCCATCGTGGGCATTGTCTTTGACGAAGAAGAGGAAGGGCCTGTTGGCGTTGAACACGATCCGCTCTTCGGGTTCCAGGGCCGTTTTGCGGATGACCACCACGGCTGTGGCGGCAGCGGCCTCGGTACCTTCTTCGGCCACTTCGATCATGGCCTGGTGGATCACCTTATCGATCTTGAGGTCTTTACGACCCGTCATCCCCGACAGATCGGCATCACGGGTAAAGGGAAGGTGCATGCCCATGCCCATGAATGTTTCCTCGAGGTCAATGCCTGTTCTTGCCTTAAATCGCGGAATATAGGCCTCGACCCTGGCAGGGGACATGTTTTCCAGCTTGTCCGATAAGCCCGGGGCATCCAACGCCCTTTCCAGTTCTGCAAGGCTCTTACCTGGTGCAGGCAGCATGAGGACCATGGAAAAGTCCTTTCCGGCATAGGGCAACTCCAGTATTTGCAGATCAGGATCGCCATAATAGTTGAGTGTGTCGCGGCGGTACATGAAATCAGCGGTTACGGCCGGGCCTTCGGCGGTATTAAAGCGTCCTTCGCTGGTGACCGACTCGTCGAATTCGGTGAGCCAGGGGCCGAAAAAGTGAATGGCGTTTACAAGCACCAGCCGGGTATCTTCCGACAGCACACCCGGGGCGATCAGGTCTTCGATGTTTTCGCGGGTTTCCACATACACCCAATGATTGATTTCCTGACGGATCTCTTCCCTGTCGGCTGTGAAGTCGGCCTCGAACACCTCCGAGGCGTAATAGTTTTCCAGCAATTCGAAATAGGAGTCCAGGAAGTGATAGCCCGATTGTGCCCACAGGCTGTTGGCGATGTTCAGGGCCACTTTGTCAGAGGCCAGGGTCTCCAGGGTTTCCCTGTACTGCCTGTAGGCCTCGTGAAACCGTTGCTGCTCGGTGTCGAAATGCATGATTGAGGCCATTTGCTCAAGGGTGGCCTCCCTGGCCCCGGCATAGGTCATGGCCATGGCTGTCGATATGCTGTAGGGCGAGAATACGAAATTCCCCCGTTCATCGATCAGGGCTCTGTTCAGATCAAAGGCGAACTGGTTGTTTCTGTGGGCCAGGCCCGGCAGTTGCGCCCCCTCCGACACTTCAGCGGGAGCCGGTCCTGTGGTGGCGGCCCGGCGGCTGCATCCGGCTACGACCACAAGCCCAGCCGTCAGGATCAGGATGCTGATCAGGTATTTTTTGCGTATATTCATAATGATATATTTGGTAAACGAAAGCTAAAGGATTTGAAATGTTTCATGTTGTTTCTCCACTGCCGCAGGCAAGGCGTCAGTTAAAACCCGGGAAACCCCCAACAGGTTTAAAAGTTTAAAAGTTTAAAAGTTTAAAAGTTTAAATATTTGATATTCAACTCTTCAACTCTTAAACTCTTCAACTTTTTCGTTCATTCGTTCCATCGTTCTGTCGTTCCATCGTTCTGTCGTTCCATCGT
>PWJC01000064.1 GCA_003560165.1 Bacteroidales bacterium | reverse complement strand
CACGGGCGTTAGCCCTCCACGTCTCTGCGACGAAACAGGCGACAAGCTGGCCGTCATGCGGACTGTTGTCGTCGGCGATCTCCTCGATGGCCTGCCGCAACCGGCGCACCTCAGCCACCAGCTGTTCGGCCTGCTGCCGGTTCACACCGCCACGGACCGCCTGCAACTCGATCTCCTCAAGCGTCCACCTCACCACAACTCCTAACTTCCCATTGAATCCCTGTGGACTCTTCCTTGTGAGCGTCAATCGTTTAATTCTAGTTCTTCATTAGAGGGATAATGATCGAAAATTTTCGTCTTACCACCCTTATAGTACGCTACATATTCTTTTTCCCCAAAAAGAGTTATCTGGGTGTAGATAGAGATCGGTTTCACTCGTATTTTCTCCATTCAGATTCGATTATTACAGCTCCGAGGGTCGGGCTCGAACCGACGACCTAGCGGTTAACAGCCGCTTGCTACTACCAACTGAGCTACCTCGGAAAGTTGTCGCATAAATAGTATCTCTGAATCATGTATATCTCAAACTAATTCACAGCTCTTATACAACTTTCTGTTACTAGTTAATGAGACTCAGTTTTGCTCATAGGAGATCAAATGGACGACCAAGAGATTACAGTCAGAGAGATTGCTAGAGAACTTACTCGGCTAGCAAGAGCGATTGAATCTTTGGCATCAGAAATCAAACAAGAGTTTGGTATTCTTAGATCAGAGACCCTTCGTTCTGACGTCTATTTGGCCGACAAAAAAACTTTCAAAGTGGAGCATGATGAAATGAATCGTCGCTTGGATAATATCGAACTACGCTCCAAAAGTCTTACCACTGCCTTCACAGGTATGTTGCTCTCTGTAATGGGTGGTGTCATAATATTTCTGATCACCCGAGGCTTTGGAGCGTAAACGATGTCGCAACAAAAAGATGACAAGCGTTTTAGGGAGCTTCAGCGTCTTAACTATTTCTACGCGATTACCGTAATAGCTCTCGCTATGATAGTGATGACTCTCCTGTTCGTCGCAAATGCTCAGCAGCGAGAGGTTTTAGAACAATTCTCCGATGTTGCCACTCAGTTGGAAGATACTTTAGAACTACTCAATTCCCATTACGATTAGATTCGTAGAAGGCTAAGCAATCTTTACATCCGCTTCTGGGTTTCCTTTGCCCAGTGTATTTTGGGTGCTGTTGGCACTTCTTGATAATAGTATCTTTAATTCTTCTCTTTTTGTATTTTTTGGCGTTCTTAAGCTTAAGTTCTTCATTCGTAGGTCGTTTCTTTTGGTGGCATTCGCAAGGGCAATGAAATATAATTCCATCTTTCTCGTTCCAGATTCCATCGCATTTAGTATGTGAAGATTCTGGGTCTCGAGTATTTGGATTATTACACCAACCCGTTTTTCTTCCGAATTCTTTCTTTGTGCTCTCCAACGCAGTAGTATCTGCCACCAAAAATACTTTCTGCTATGTGATTTATATCTTCTATAGTAGATAATCTTCTTTTCTGATAATTATTATAATTGTGTTTGTTTTTCTTTTTCTTTCTCTTATTTCCTCTACCCATTAGCTGCCCCTGCGTTGTTCTTTGCGCGACTTCTTCTTGTACTTGCTCTTCTTGTTACCCTTACGCTTACCGCTCAAGTTCTTCTCCTTCTTCTGGTGAATAGATATAGGGTTCTGGATTTTCCAATATATCATATAGGCTTGTAATGCCCAAACTATATTAGGGCATCCGCATCTGGAATTCATACTTGTTCCAACTTGGCTATTTCTTTATCGATTCTATCTCTATTTTTCCTAAGCTCTGCCAAACGAGCTTCTCGAAGTTGGGCGGTCTGAATAACTTGTGCCACGGTTGTGTTGCTTTGTCCTCTAGCAGCGTCAAAAGACTTGCCCAATTCGAGAGCAGTCTCTTCGTTTATGTTAATCTTAAAGAGACTGTTGTAGCCACTATTGTTCGCAACACTTATGTCAAAGCTTCCATCTGTAAAGCCTCTCAGCGTCGCTAAAAAGTTAGTTTCAGGCATTTATTTATCCTTTTGTACTCCAAGAGCCACCGGAGGGATTCGAACCCCCGACAAACCGCTTACAAGGCGGACGCTCTACCAGACTGAGCTACGGTGGCGCTGTCCCCCCGCCGAGACTCGAACTCGGTTCACCGCCTTGAAAGGGCAGGATCTTATCCCATGGACCACGGGGGGGTCATATTCTCTTACAAGGAAACTCGTTTCTTATGTTATGGTTAAAGTAGTTGCCTACCGACTTTGCACCGATCAGCTCTTCGTATTCTTCCTGAGTGACGCCATAGTAAACCCATGTGGTTTGTGTATCTAAGAAGAAGATGGTTAATTTTTCTTCTTCCGAGTCGTATAAGACATAGTCAGTTAAATCTGATCCATGAACTATCTTAATAGTTTCCATGCATCTGCATCGTTGTAATTTGTGTCTTCAATAAAGAAACTTCTTTAGCTTTAATGCCGAAATGCCTTTGTAGTAGTCCTGCTATCTCAAATAAACGGTAACAGACTCTTGCCTCAGTGATGCTGTCGTAGTAGTCGACTTCGTTGTCATACTCTACGCGTATCATCTTTTTCCATAGCAATTTGAACTTGTTATCGTCTAGACTTCCTAGGTTATTTACTAGCTCTTTGCATCTTGGGCAGTCGTCGTATAGTAGGGCTGTATCACTATCATTGTACTCCGCGCCATTCCAGGCACCCTGGATGGGATGCGGACGATGAATCGTCATGATGATTCCTAGATGAGATCTATAATTTCTTCAGCATGTTTTAATTCTTCCACCTCTATGATATCAAAAATCTCTGGAAAAGTTCGGAGCATAGTTTCACAGGCTTTAGCTCCATCCTTTTCTTCTAGGATCTTTTCAATTTCGTTCTTTCTTTCTAGAGCTTTCTTGTATCTTATGCGCATAATATCAAGATCACTTTCGAGCATTTGAAGTTTTGCTCTATAATCTTTGAAGGCTTCACCTTCTCCCGTAATAAGCTTAAGTTTCGCTATTTCTTGTCTAACCTGCCTGCCAAACTTACTATCGTCGCTATCTGGATCTTTAGGCATATAACTTACGATGTGTTCTGAGAACTTTTGAAGCAATGATATCGCTATATAATCCCTATCTGAATCATTTGTAACATCTACGAAGTATGTTTCTTCTTCGTCTTCTGAAGTGATCCTCGCGACTCTCATTGCCATGTTTGCCATTCCTCCACATGAGGTGGTTGTTTGGGTTCCATATTCTTTAATTTTTCTATAGAATCAAGTACTGGAGCTTCATTTTTTACTTTGTTGTCTAATTCTTCTATTGCTTGTTTTAGCTGTTTTTCACTTATGAGCTTCATAGGGATGTTGTAGGCATTCTCAGACTTAAAATCTTTCATAAATTCATCTAAATAGTCCATCACTGATGATTTATCTTTTTCTGCAGCGATATAACCAACCCCTATAATTCCAGCATTCTCGCTGGGGATTTTGGCATCTGGTTTGAGAATTCCTTTCTTCCTAAGATAAGAAGCTTTCTTCTTTGCGGAAGCCTTGTAGTAGCCTTTTTCTAGAATCCCGCACTTATACATCCACCACATAAGCATCTTATATTTCCACCAGCGCATTGGAACATCGATCAATATGTGGTAATGTCCTGGAGTAGAACTCTCATAACACTCTACTTTATGGTCTACATCCAGAGCAGGAGCATGTAGATTCATATGTTCATAGGTGAGCTTTGAAGAAACTAGATTTGCTTCCTCTTCAGAGGTTATGACGCCTAATTCCGTAGGGTATTCTCCAGGCTTAGGCTTCTGATCAATGTCTGCCTTGACGAACATGCGTGGAAGGCTGGCCAAGATAAAATCTCCTGTTTGATTGTCCACAGTACCCGGTGAAGGAATCGAACCTTCGACTTCGCCGTGTAAAGGCGACGGTTTACCACTAACACTAACCGGGCTTGTATTATCAAATATTGATATATTTACGATTTGCTTTAAATGCAGGTCCTTTTCTGTAAAAGAAGAACTCTGCATGTAAAGCATCTATTCTTTCAAATGCTTTCTTATAAACTTTACTTTCCCTGTTGATGCCATAGCTTTTAAGGGAATGGTTTACTAGTTCTTCTGGCGTTTTTCTTTCTATTATATTGTGACATGTTCTGCATGCTAGCCAACTTCCAGTCATTTCATATTCTTTTTCGATCGGTTCTCCTGGAAGCATCACCTGTGTGAATGTTTCTGTTGGGTATATCCACTTAGGTTTATTTGATCTGCAGAAATCACATCCTAATTCTGTTCGCTCTAACTCTTTTGAATGAGACACGGTTTATTCCTGTCCCGCTTAGTCTTGCGATAGTCGTTCATATCCCTCGGATGGATATTGCATACTGTCCGCTGTGGCTTCATCTATCGCAAGACTCACTTTGAGTTTTCCAGAAGAATTTTCTTTGGCGACTATTACGGCTCCATTTTGGAAAAGGGCACCTTTTATGCTCTCTTTTTCTGATTCGAAATAGAAGATACCTGCTGGATATTTACCGTAAATCTCTCTAGAAAAGTATCCCGGTATTTTTGCATGAAATGTTAAGAACCTTCTTGCGAGCTCTTCACTCTCTTCGCAAATACCAGGTCCGTACGTCCTCCAGCCATGTGAGAGCAGTATCTCTAAAAACAGTTTTTGAGACATATCTTCAGACATTGTTGGCTGCTGCTGCAAGAGTTCTTCAAGAGTCATTAGATTCTCTCATAGATCTCTTGAGCTCTTACCCAAAGCTGCTTGTCTGCATCCGTTGGGGTGATATCATCCTTCATTGACTCTTGATGATCAAAAATTGATTCAAGAATTTCCTGCAGTTCATCGTTGTTGTTCGTCGAAGTTCTGTGAGTTTTCCTGATTAGCTTTGCTGTAGCCAGGTGAGCTTCAACCGCACTCAAGAACTTAATTGCACGCGCTCTCCAGTCAGCTTCCTCAGCTTGGAACTCAATCCACTCAGTGCCGTCATCGCCCATTTCATTAAGCTCGTGACGCTTCTTTACCCACCTAGCTCTCTGGTTTGAAAGCTGAACTTCGACATCCTTTTTAAGCCCATTGAGAGCAGTGTAGGTCATTTCGATGTTTTGTTCAGTAAATAGCTCTCGCTTCTCTTGCTCAGAGAGTAGTCCTCTTACGTTTCTAGCAACTTTATCGCTGTAATCTTTATTTGCCTGGCGAAAATCTGCTTTCATTGATTGCTCCTTACTTTCCGTAGAGAAACTCGTAAGCTTTCTTGATGTCATTCTTAAACTCATTCTTTCGGCGGTCAGACCTAAATGCATATCCACCTAAGTAGGTTGGAAGTATTGCCCAGGGACCTGCCCAGAAAATTTCTCCTCTTTCTTGAGTGATTTCGGTTGTTTCCCCTAGCAACATGGACGAGGAAACAGAACCCATTGCTACGATTAGCCTTGGAGAAAGCAGTCGTAGTTCATCAAGAAGGTATCTCGAAGAACATATTTGTATTTCTTCAGGTAATATCTTTTCAAGTTTCTTTTTGGTGCATCTTGTTACGCTAGTATAAGCGATTCTCGTTGACCTAAAGCCTGAATCTTTAAGAGCTTTTACGAAGAGAGCATCGCCTTCACCGCCCGTTAATGGGGAAGTTCCAACGAAAACCGCGTCCGGATCTTGAAGATTCCATTTAGGAAGTTGTGGATTTTGCATTGCAGGGCAAAGTTTACAGTTCTTTATCATGCCATGCATTGATCGCAGCTGAGCAGGCTTATTTAAATGAACTCCCCCGTACAGATCTTCTCGAAGTTCATCTATTACTACTGTAGCCTCAGCTGCACCAAGATTCTCTCTGAGTTTGGTATACATCTTGGGCAATAGCCCAGTGTCACCGAATGAAAATAGAGCCCTCGCTTCCGAAGGCTCTATTTCTGCTAGTGCACTTTGCACCAGCTTTTCCAATTCCTCAGAAGAATACTCTTGATCAGAACTCATCCGGAATGTTTCCTGCTGCAGCTGTTGGCTCGCCAGCTTCCATGCTCTTCGGGGCGCTACCTGCATAGTTCAAAGACTCAGCAACCAAAGTCACATCAGACATGGTCTTGCCATCCTTATCCCAGCGATCTTGCTGGAGTCGGTAGAGGATGTGGACCTGGCTGCCCTTCTTAAGGTTGCCCTTTTCGATCTGCCCCTTAACAAAGCGAGTGTTAGGGTTGTCATCGTTTAAGAACATGGTTACTCGGAAGTAACCTGTCTTATTGTCTGGGTTATTTGCGTCGCGACCAGAGAAATCAGAAGCGATCCTCAGCCTGACGATATCGTTGTTGTTACCCACCAGCTCTGGGTCTGCTACTAGCCCGCCGATAAGGTTGCCGTTGTTTCTTGCGTCGATCATTCTTCTTCCTGACTTTGTTTTATTCCGCTGTGGATTCTATCGAGATAATCTAAAGCATGCTTTCTAGCATGTTCTTTTCCCACAACAGGTTCTAGCATCTGTATGAGAGTTATAACAAGTGTAAGAATACCGTCTTCTATTTCTTTGAGGTGACTAACCTTTACATCTTCTTGAGACATCAGATCGCTCCCTTCTGTTGTCCGAGAGCCTGATCGATGATCTGGCCAAGCTGCTTCATGTCCCTCCAGCCTTTGTCGTAAAGCAGAGACATGATAGGTCTTGTATCTATTGCATTATAGGTAAGACGTTGAAGGTTTAAAACATCGCTCAGTGTGTAGATCCTATAATTGTTGAGATCTCTTTTCGGTTCTGGGTATTTACCAGGACTTCCGTCAGGTCTTTGTTTTTCTCTATTAGCGATAGTAAGGGGAGTTACATTTAAAATCTTTGCTACATCGCCACGAGTGAAGACTGGCTCTACTGATTTCTTTTGAGTGTTTGACATATCGAAGCCTTTGTATTCTGGTTTATGCAGGTTTAGCGAGGATTATACCAGAATACAGTGCCACCTATTTAATGTCAACTATTTGTTTCCCCACAACGGAGATTCTTGTTCTAAGTCTATTGTAAAGATGCATCGGGTCTACAAGCTGAGCTTCGTTTTCTGACATGAGTTGCAAGAGGTGCTTTACTTTTGTAGTGTTATCATGGGCCATTCTTGCTGGGAGCCAGTCGGTAAATCTTGCAACTTCTTCAAGGCTAAATTCTTCCCATCTTTTATAGAAGTTGCTTATTTTCAAAGACTTCATAACATCTCTATCGCCTCTTCCGTTAAAGATATTTTCTGGCTTCCATGCATCAAAGCATTCTTCTATCACTTCGGTGATATCTAAGTTAAAACTTGAGCTCCACACAGCTGAATATGCTAGATTAATTGCTTCGCCTATAGTTTTGGCCTCATCTGCAAAGTTTAATGGAGCACAGAACTTGCCATCAAGTTCGTAATTAGTTATAGGCAGCAAATAGAGCAAAGCATTCGTACTGCCTATGGGTTTGGGAGTGGCGTAGACGTATACATCAAGGGGTTGATAGTTGTCGTTCAGCGTTATACCGTAAATTGTCCAAGGTAAGGCTATGTCGAATTGTTGAAGAGTAGTCTCTTTATCTATTTTATCTTTCAATACACCATGATATTTCAAAGTTACCACCTGAGGAGGTCTTTCAAGAATGATGTTTCGACCAGACGGTGATAAATATTTAACTACAGGAGGCAAGATACCTGTTTCAATATTTGCAAAATCATTTGGAATGATAGCATCCATTGCTTCTTCGGCACTTAAAGTGTAGTACTGTCGATCGATCCAACTATTGGAATGCTCAATAAGAACTTCGTTGTTATCTTTCTCGCTGATTTTTAGATAAAATTCCATGTTCGCTTTCCTATTTGAATGCCGTCTCTATATAATCAAAAACATTATTTATTTTTGCTTTTTTAGTCGTGTTTTCGAGTGTTTCAACGAGATCGGATATTCTCGTTCCACTATCTTTGAAAGCAGAGTAATTCATCTTTTCTAGCGGCATAGTTT
>PWJC01000157.1 GCA_003560165.1 Bacteroidales bacterium | reverse complement strand
TGGGCATTTCCAAAAGCCAGCGGGGTCCAACGGTGGCTGGTCAGCACGTTCACATTGCCCCTGCGGTCGATGCCGTCCTTGTCGGGTTCCCACCAAGCCCCCTGGGGGATGTTCACCACGCCGGGCATGATCTTTTTGGTGATCCGGCATGGGATGATGATCTTGCCCCTGTCGTTGCAGATCAACACCTGGTCCCCATCCTTTATCCCCCGCCTGTCTGCATCGATGGGGTTGATGAACAAACGCTGGGGGAAGGCCTCCTCCAACCAGTCGATGCCATCGTGGGTCGAATGGACCCTGGGCATGTAGTGATGGCCGATGGCCTGCAGCGGATACTTCCGGCTTTCGGCCCCGAAAGGGCTTTACCACTCCTGAATGTATTTGGGAACGGGCGGTATGGTTTCAGGCTGTCCCAGTTCAAACAGGGTTTTGGAGAACAGCTCGATTTTGCCCGAAGGAGTATTCAGAGGATGCTTTGCGGGATCGCTGCGAAAGTCGCGGAAGGCCACTTTGGGTTGATGTACCGGCCTGGTATACACCCCACGGTTCATTTCATGAAGGCTTTCCAGATCGGGAATGTCCGGAAAGCGGGTATTCCGGTAATACGAAACCGCCCATTCGATCCAATCGCGTTCGTTACGCCCAAGGGTATATTCGTTTTTCAGTCCCAGCCGCCCGGCCAGCCCGGCAGCGATCTGGTAGTCGCTTTTTGTTTCATAAGGAGGCTCTGCCACCTTGGGCATGATGATGACCTCGTCGCCGTATTTCCACCCGTCTTCGAGCCCCCATACCTCAAACTGGGTGCATACGGGCAGCACCAGGTCTGCGTACCTGGCCGAAGGCGTCATGAACTGGTCCTGGACCGCAATGAACTCCACCAGGCTTTCATCGGCAAGTATCCTGGCCGACCGGTTGGTGTCGGCATGCTGGTTGATAAGAATATTGGAGGCCACGCACCAGATCAGTTTGACGTTGTTGTCCAGTTTTTCGGCCCCCCTCACCCCCTCGGCCGGGCCCATTTGTTTACCTCTCAGTATGGCCTCTGTCCACAAAAATACCGGAATGGTGGCCCTTACCGGGTTCCTCCCGGTGGGGAAGATATTCCAGAAAGGCCCTCCGTCATCGGCCTGCAGGGCAATGCCGCTGGCCCATCCGCCCGGAATGCCTACGTTGCCTGTGATGGCGGCAAGCACACAGCCACCCAGTACGGGTTGTTCGCCGTATGCCCTTCGTTGCATACCATAGCCCTGGTAGAGCATGGCAGGTTTAATCGAGCCATACTCCCTGGCAATGCGCACGATGGTGTTGCGGGGTATGCCGGTAATGGCCTCTGCCCATTCGGGTGTTTTGGCCTGGCCGTCTCGGGTGCCAAAAATATAATCCGAATAACTCTCTTCGTTTTCAAGCCCGGCGGGCATCTGACTGCTGTCGAACCCGATGCAGCAACGCCTGATGAAGTCTTTGTCGTGCAAGCCCTCCGAAATAATCACATGGGCCATGGCACTCATCAATGCAGTGTCGGTACCCGGCCTGATGGGGATCCATTCGTCGGCCAGAGCCGAGGCACTCATGCTCATCCGGGGATCGATGCAGATCACCCTGGCCCCGTTTTCCCTTGCTTTTTTAATAAAATACTCGCTATTGGTGCCATCGCGCATTTCTGCGGGGTTCCAGCCCCACATGATGATGTATTTTGAGTTGACCCAATCCTGACGCTGGTTGCCGGTAACGCTGCTGCCATAAACATATGGGGTGGCGCGGCTGATGCAGGCCCAGCTGTAGCTGTTGTAAAAACCCAGTGAACCCCCGAAGAGGTTCATGAGCCTGGCAGCGGTCTGCCGGCCGTTTGTCTGGCTATAGCTGCCGGTGCCATAAGGGACCAGGATGGCTGAGTTCCCGTAGGTGTTTTTTACCCGGATCAGCTCGGCGGCCATGGTATCGAGGGCTTCTTCCCACGAGATCCGTTCGAACTTCCCTTCTCCCCGTTTCCCTGTCCGCTTCAAAGGGTATTTGAGCCTGTCGGGGTGGTATTGCCGCCGGCGGTAAGCACGTCCGCGGATGCAGGCCCTGAGCTGGGGATCGGCCAGCGTGTCTTCGGGCCTGTCGTCGGTTTCGATGCGGACGATATCACCGTCCTTCAAAAAGAGCTTCAACACGCAGCGTCCGCCGCAATTATGGGCCGGGCACCCGGCCCTGACAACCACGGTACCATCCTTTTCAAGCATACCCGGAAGCCGTATTCCCTGTTGGCTGCCGCTGCAACCCAGCAGGCTGCCAAAGGAGGCAATGCCCCCGGCAAATACGGCACCCATCTTCATAAAACAGCGGCGGTCGATCCCTTTTTTGTCGGGGTCGCCTTCGGGCAGTGGAAGATCGGGGAGGTGTTCTCGCATACCTGGCTAAATGTTTGCCACGATTACTCAGGGAGTGTCCAACTGGATACTTTCTTTGTTCCCAATTTCTATTATACTCATGGTCAGAACTTTGATCACGTCCCGCATGATCTCGATGTCGATTTGCTCCATGGTGTCTTCGGGTACGTGGTAAAGGGTGGGTGTGGTGGCTCCCCTGGTGCCGAAAGTGACGGCCGGTATCTGGGCATTATGGAAGACGGCCCCGTCGGTTCGCGGACGGATCTGGTAGTTCCACGGCCCACTGCGGGTGGCAAACGGCCGGTGTACCCATCGTTCGTTATTGTTCTCAATCACCTCCAGCAGGCTGCTCCACGGCTGGGCTGTGGAAGCAAAAAAAGCATTGCCCCTTCCCACCATATCGAGGTTGATCATCGCTTTGATCTGTTGCTGAGGGTAGGGGAAGTGTTCGACAAAATGCCTTGCTCCCACCAGGCCTACCTCCTCGGCGCCAAAGAGCAGGATGATGAGGCTGCGCCTGAGCTCAGCTCCCGATGTGGAGATGGCTTTTGCGATGCCCAGGGCAAGGGAACTGCCCGAAGCATTGTCGAGTGCGCCCGGGAACAATACCGGCATCATGCCCAGGTGATCCAGGTGGGCCCCGACAATGATAAACTCATTTCTTAATTCGGGGTCACTGCCTTCGATCATAGCTACCACATTGGATGTCTTGCCATCGGGATGGTATTCGGTGGACAGGGCCAGGGTAGCTTCCTTGCCCGTGCTGAACGACCTGGGTGTCATGGTCGAACGGATGTGTTCCCTGACTTCTGAAAGCTGATGGCC
Organism: Bacteroidales bacterium; assembly: GCA_003560165.1. GTDB lineage: Bacteria > Bacteroidota > Bacteroidia > Bacteroidales > UBA7960 > PUPG01. The sequence continues at coordinate 4,921 of PWJC01000157.1, read as the reverse complement.
GGTGCCGGCCAGAAAGTCTTCGACCACATGGTCGGCTGCTGCCAGGAAAATAAAATCGGGATCGGCCGTAGGCCTGGGGCTGGCTACGTGGTAAGCAAAGATCAGACCGACGGCTCCGTTCTCAATGGCATATTTCACCTTGTTGGCGTGGTCCACGTAAGGGGCCCACATGAGGAGGCTATCCTGGTTCTGCCCCCTGTAAGGGATGCCCAGTTCGGTGATAACGATCTTTCCTTCCACGTCGATGCCTGCATAGTCGTCGTAGCCCAACTCAGGCGCTGAGATCCCGTGTCCGGCATAGACCACTTCGGCGGTCACTTCTCCGCTGCCCGATATGCCCCAGGGCCAATAGTCGTCACCATACGCATAGGTTTTGGTGATCACCTGCCCGCCAGCGGGCAGATGGATCTCCAGCTGGCCTTTGTCTTTTACCAGGGTGTAGGGTTGATCAAACTCCTGGAAGAAACCTTCTTCGAAAAAGGGTTTCAGTCCCCAGCCTGCCAGTTTGTCGGCCGACCAGCGGGCAGCCATGTCGTAGCCAATGTCGCCGGCCAGCCGCCCCCGCATTTCGGGGGATATCAGTACGTTCATCCAGCGATCGATATCCTCTTCGGAAACCGCATGGAGTGCGCTGATCAGCACTTCCTTGTCGTTGGCACCGTATTGGCTGCCGGTTTGTGCGTGCCCCGGCAGCATCAATAAACTCAAACAAATGGAAAACAGGTATCTGGTCATGGTATTATACTGTTGGTGAAGCCCCCCGGAATATCTCCCGCTGCATGCCATCCGCTTTAATCCTGGCGGGCATCGGCCCATGGCCATCAGGGGGAAAACTGATTCCGTAGTTCAGGGCTCAAATATACATGATTTTTTTTTCGTGAAGGATTATCTTGATCGCCACCCCGAAATCTGGCAAATTTACTTTGCACGCATACGATAATCCGTTAACTTTAGCCCCTTTGGGCAACAGTCCCTTTCGATCAGGCAAATCAACCCGGGAAAGAAAGAGGGTTGGTCATGAAAACGAAGGGGGGCATTGGCCCTTCGTGGTTTCTTGTTAATCTTTTTTCTATGTTGGCAGACAATTCAGTAAACCAGCGATTTGGTACACGAGCGGGCTTGCTGCTCAGCGCCCTTGGCATTGCCGTGGGTACCGGAAACATCTGGCGTTTTCCCCGCATCGCTGCCCAGAGTGGGGGAGACGAAGGAGCAGGTGCCCTTATTCTGGCCTGGGTCATCTTTCTCCTCCTTTGGAGCGTGCCCCTGATCATTGCCGAGTACCTGATCGGACGCAGGTTCCGTTTCGGGGTAGTCGGGTCCTTTATCAAGGGGATGGGGCAGCGTTTTGCCTGGATGGGCGCCTTTGTGGCCTTTGTGGCAACGGCCATCGGGTTTTTCTATGCCATCATCGTGGGCTGGGCCATCTACTATTTCCTTCAGATGCTTTTTTTCCCCCTGCCTGCCGACACCATCGCCTCAACGGCCATCTGGGATCGTTTTCAGGCTTCGCACTGGCCCTTTGTTATGCACCTGCTGGCCGTTGCAGCAGGCGGGCTGGCCATATGGAAGGGGGTCAGATCGATCGAAAAGGTCAACAAGGTGCTGATCCCGCTGCTTTTGCTGATCATCATCGCCGCCGTGATCAGGGCCGTTTCCCTTCCGGGCTCGGCCGCGGGGATTGCCTATCTTTTCAGGATAGAATGGGCCCAGTTACGCACTCCGGATATCTGGCTGCAGGCGCTCACCCAGAATGCCTGGGACACCGGGGCAGGCTGGGGGCTGTTTTTGTCCTATGCGGCTTATATGCATGCCAGGCATGGCACGGTAAAAAACGCCTTCATCACCGGTTTGGGAAATAACCTGGTTTCTTTGCTGATGGCCACCATGATCTTCGGTACCGTGTTTTCGGTATTGCAATATGGATACGGCTACGCCGACGCCGAGGTGCTTGAAGTAATGAAGACCAGTGGACCGGCTTCCACCGGGTTGACCTTTATCTGGATGCCGCAGCTGTTTGCCCGCATGGGGGCAGGGGGCATACTGGCGATCTTTTTCTTTCTCGGACTGGCCTGCGCCGGTTTTTCTTCACTGATGTCGATGCTGGAACTTTCAACCAGGGCCCTGGTTGACAGGGGTTTCAAGCGCAACAGGGCCGTGCTGACCATCATTGCCTTCGTATACCTGCTTGGCATTCCTTCGGCCATCAGCCTCGACATATTGAGCAACCAGGATTTTGTCTGGGGCCTGGGCCTGATGATCTCGGGGGTGTTCATTGCGTTGTTTGTGATCAGGTATGGTTTGTCGAGGTTGAAGAAAGAAACGGAGTTTTCGCCGGCCGATTGGCCGCTGGGCAGGTGGTGGGACATCCTTATTCGCTTTTTCGTACCTGCCGCAGGCCTTATCCTGCTGATATGGTGGATGTGGCTTTCCATTACCGAGTTTGATCCCCAGGCCTGGTATAACCCCCTGCGGCCTTTCAGCCTAGCCACCGTGCTCCTGCAATGGCTGGTGGTGATCGCCCTGTTTGCCTTTTTTAACAAGCGAATCGGAAAACTCTATGCTTGAAAGAACAAAAAAAACGTATCTTTGCGCATCTAATCTGTTGATTAGTAGGATATAAATTATCCATGAAACAAAATTAATGGCATACACCCATGATATTTTTCTTTAAATCCCATTACTAACCCAAACAAAGCAATGTATATGAAGAAACTATTGTTGTTTTTAATTCCCATTTGTATGATGATCGTGAGTTGTTCGGATCAGGGGCAGAATCCCTTCTTTTCGGATTACAACACCCCTTTTGAGGTTCCTCCCTTCGACAAGATTGACAACGAGCATTTTCTGCCCGCCGTCGAAGAGGGCATCCGGCAGCATCAGGCCGAAATCGACGCCATTGTCACGAATCCACAGGCACCCACTTTTGAAAACACCATCCTTGCCTACGACCAGGCGGGAGAAATGCTGGGCAGGGTAAATGCTGTTTTTGGCGGTCTGCGCTCTGCCGAAACCAATCCCCGTATGCAGGAGATTGCCCGTGAGACCACCCCCATGCTGTCGGCCCACAGCAACGCCATACGGATGAACCAGGAACTGTTCGCCCGCATCCGGACCGTATACGAACAGCGTCATGAAAAGGGTCTCGACCTGGAGCAGATGCGTGTGGTGGAGATGTTTTACCGCGATTTTGAACGAGGCGGTGCCGCTCTCCCCGAAGCTGAACGCCAGAGGCTGGCCGCCCTCAATGAACGCATGTCGATGATATCGCTTCAATTGGGCGAAAATGTACTGGCCGAGACCAATGCGTTCCAGCTCAGACTCGAGACCGAAGAAGACCTCGCAGGCCTTCCTGAAAGCGTGAGGGCATCGGCAGCCGATGCAGCCGAAAAAGCAGGGGTGGAAGCCCTGGGGATTGTTACCCTGCACAACCCGAGCTGGATACCCTTCCTTCAGCATTCCGAGCGCAGAGACCTGCGCGAAAAGGTGTTTACCGCCTATTTCATGCGGGGGGATAACGACAACGAAAATGACAACAAGGACCTCTTTGCCGAGCTGATGCAGCTTCGTCGGGAAATGGCACAATTGCTTGGCTACAACAATTATGCTGAGTTCTTCCAGGCCATTCAGATGGCAGAACGGCCGGAAAATGTATATAATTTCATCTATGAGATTTGGGAACCTGCTCTGGCCCGTGCCAAAAGCGAGCGCAGACAGATGCAGCAGATCATCGACCGCGAAGGCGGAAACTTTGAGCTGGCGCCCTGGGACTGGTGGCATTATGCCGAGAAACTCCGCAGGGAGCTTTATGCTATCGACGATGCCGAACTAAGGCCCTATTTTTCGATCGGCAACGTACGCGACGGCAACTTTCTGCTGGCCAACAAACTGTTCGGATTGACTTTCGAAGCCCGCCCCGAAGTACCGGTATATCACGAAGAAGTAGAGGCTTTCGAGGTCTTTGACCACGATGGCAGCCATCTTGGCATATTGTTTATCGACCCCCATCCCCGTCCCGGCAAACGGGGCGGTGCCTGGTGCGGAACCTACCGCAGCGGTTCGTACAAAGACGGTGAAAAGATTTATCCCATTGTCACCATTGTCATGAATTTCAGCCGCCCCTCCGGAGGCAGGCCGGCATTGCTGACCTTTGACGAGACCACCACCTACTTTCATGAGTTCGGGCATGCCCTGCACAACTTTTTTGCCGATGGGCGTTACAGCCGCACCAGCCGCAGTGTGCCCAGGGATTTCGTGGAACTTCCCTCCCAGGTACTCGAAAACTGGGCTGCCGATCCTGAGTTCATGAAAGAGTATGCCTTGCATTACGAAACCGGGCAACCCATGCCCGAAGAACTGCAGCAGCGTTTGCTCAACGCCCAGCTTTTCAACCAGGGATTTGCCATGACCGAATACCTGGCAGCAGCCCTGCTGGATATGGATTGGCATACGGCAGAGCACACAGGCAATATCGATGTGCGTACCTTTGAAAAGGAATCTCTGGGCCGCATGGGCCTGATCGATGAGATCAAGCCCCGTTACCGCACCACCTATTTCAACCACATTTTCGGCACCGGCTATGCCGCCGGATACTATGTTTACCGGTGGGCCGGTGTTCTGGATGCAGATGCCTTTATGGCATTCAAGGAATCCGGCGACCTTTACAACCAGGAACTGGCCGCTCGTTTCCGCAAGTATATACTGGCCGAGAATGCGCTCAGAGACGGCATGGAGGCCTACACCGAATTCCGTGGCCAGGAGCCATCTATCGAGCCTTTCCTGATGCGTTACGGACTGAAGTAGCCTGCATGCAGGAACCTTTGAATAAAAAAGGAGTGCCTCCCGGAGGCGCTCCTTTTTTATTAACTTTACGGGCTGAATCATCCAATCCGACCATGGCCTTTGATACCATTATTGAATTGCA
>PWJC01000101.1 GCA_003560165.1 Bacteroidales bacterium | reverse complement strand
TGGTTTTTTAAACTTTTAAACTTTTCAACTTTTCAACTCTTCAACTCTTCAACTCTTCAACTCTTCAACTCTTCAACTCTTCAACTCTTCAACTCTTCAACTCTTCAACTCTTCAACTTTCTTCTTCCTACCTACTACCTGCTACTTACTATCTTCTACCTTCTACCCTCTACCTTCCACCTTCCACTTTTTATACCCCGGCCCGCTCAAAAGCAAGCTTTTGGCTTTGGGATTAACTTTGTTGATCCCGTTTTTGGGGGTCCTTGCATCATTTTAAAAAACTGCGCCAGCTGACGCTGGCTTCTTTTTTTTTATACCCCGGCCCGCTCAAAAGCAAGCTTTTGGCGGGCCGGGGTATAAAAAAAGCCACTATCGTGGCTGGTTTTTTAAAATGATGCGGAGAGAGAGGGATTCGAACCCCCGGGGGCTGTTACACCCCAACGGTTTTCAAGACCGCCGCAATCGACCACTCTGCCATCTCTCCGGCGCAAAAGTACAAAAAATATCGTTTTAAAAAACAATAACCCTTTGTTTGTGCACCGATCCCGGCAAAAACCGTATTTTTGGGTTTCGCGCTGCCCCCGGCCCGCCTCGAAATAATACAACCGCATGGACACGCCCCCGACTGCCCTGGTCATCCTGAACTGGAACGGCAAGCAACTCCTTGAGCGCTTCCTTCCTTCCGTTGTCAGGCATACCCCCGGTTTTGTCCAACTGGTGGTTGCCGATAATGCCTCTTCGGATGGATCACTGGAGTTCCTGCACAGGCATTATCCGGAGGTGAAAATTATTTCTATGAAAAGGAACCTGGGGTTTGCCGGCGGTTACAACGAGGCCCTGAAACAACTGGAGGCCGATTATTTCATCCTGCTCAACTCCGACATTAAAGTTACCCCGGACTGGGTTGACCCCCTGCTCGGACTCATGCTGGCCGACCCGGGGGTGGCCGCCTGTCAGCCTAAGATACTTTCTCTCGCCAGCAGGAATGGCTTTGAATATGCCGGGGCTTCGGGTGGCTTTATCGACATTCTGGGCTATCCGTTTTGCCGGGGCAGGATCTTTCAGCAACTGGAGGAAGACCATGGGCAATACGACCACCAGGCCGAAGTGTTCTGGGCCAGCGGGGCTGCCCTGTGTATCCGCCGGGAGGCTTTTTTTAGGGCAGGGGGTTTCGATGAGCGCTTTTTTGCCCACATGGAAGAAGTGGACCTTTGCTGGCGGCTGCTCCACCTGGGCTACAGGAATATTGCCTGCCCACGGTCGGTGGTATATCATCTGGGCGGGGGTTCGCTGCCGGCATCCAACCCCAGGAAGACCTTTCTTAATTTTCGCAATAGCTTGTTTGCCCTGGCCAAAAATCTGCCAGCCCACTATTTTTACCCTGTCTTTATAGCCAGGCTGGCACTCGATTGGTTGGCTGCCGTTAAATTTTTTTTCGGGGGGAAATGGGGGGATGCCCTGGCCGTTTTCAGGGCCCAGGGTGGGTTTTTCAGGTATTTCAGGCAGATGCGCGCCCAAAGCCGGGGTGTGCCCGGATCTTTGCCCCCGCAGATGTACAGGGGCAGCATTGTGATGGATTATTATTTGCGGGGTGTCCGCCGGTTTTCCGACCTGAGTTTCAAGGCCTCTATCGCCAGACGGTAGCTGTCGAGGCCAAACCCGCTGATGCTTCCGGCGCAGTTGGCCGAGATATGGGAAAGCTGCCTGAAGGGTTCCCTCGAACTGACCCTGCTGATGTGTACTTCGATCACCGGGGTCTGGATTGCGCCAATGGCATCGCCGATGGCCACCGAAGTGTGGGTGTAGCCGCCGGCGTTCAGCACCACCCCGTCATAATGCCCGTCGGCTTCATGCAGGCTGTTGATCAGTTCCCCTTCCACATTGCTCTGAAAATAACCGATGGTGTTGTCCGGACAGTGTCTTCTCAGCTCCTTCAAATAGTCTTCGAACGAGCGGTTTCCATAGATGGAGGGCTCCCGCCTGCCAATCAGGTTCAGGTTGGGCCCATTGAGTATCAGGATATGCATGCTGCATGTTTTTTTACAAATGTCGCAATTTCTTATTAATGGGCCAATGCTACTTGCCATGCTTTTTGTATCTTTGCACTGCTTATCAAAAATAGGGGTGCCCCAAATCACGGGCTGAGATCAAACCCATTGAACCTGATCCGGGTAATGCCGGCGAAGGGAAGGGAAGATAAACAAATAACGGCTTTTGGCTCCTGTTTGCCGTTGATTGTTTAACCATACCAACAAATAGTATTATGCTGTTTTATCGGATGCTTGCGGCAATTTGCCTGCTGTTGCCCCTTGTTGCCTCGGGGCAATACGAAATTCGCGGCCGTGTTATCGACCGTACCGACAACACCACCTTACCTGGTGCACATATCCTGCTCCGGGGTACCTACCATGGAACCTTTTCTACCCTCGACGGGAGCTTTGCCCTCGACAGGGTAGCTGGAGGAAACTATGTGATCGAGGCGAGCTTTCTGGGTTATGAAACCCTAAGAAAAGAGATCCATGTGGAGGGCGATACCGGGCTCGACTTTTATCTCGAACCCCGGGCCACCCTCACCGATGAGGTTGTGGTGTATGCCCTTAGGGCCGATGGGCGGAACCCCACCACCTTCACCAACATCGATCGCGAAGAGATCGGCTCGAAAAACCTGGGCCAGGACCTGCCCTTTCTGATCAGCCATACGCCGTCTGTCGTAGTCAGTTCCGATGCAGGCGCCGGGGTGGGGTATACCTGGATGAACATCCGGGGCAGCGATCAAAGCCGGATCAATGTCACTGTAAACGGCATTCCGGTCAATGATGCCGAATCGCATGGAGTGTGGTGGGTCAACATGCCCGACATCGCATCTTCGGTCGACAACCTTCAGATACAACGCGGTGTGGGCCTGAGCACCCATGGCGCTGGCGCCTTCGGGGCTACCATCAACCTGCAGACAACCCCGCTTCAGGATCGTACCTATGCCGAACTCAGTGCTTCGGCCGGTTCCTTCAATACGTTCAAGAACACCGTGAGCTTTGGTACCGGACTGCTTGACGAAAAATGGGCCTTCGATGGCCGGTTGTCGAGGATCGGCTCAGACGGCTATATCGACAGGGCCACCGCCGACCTGAAGTCCTTTTACCTGTCGGGAGGTTATTACGGCAGGAACACCATGGTGAAGGCCGTGGCATTTTCAGGTACGGAAACTACCTATCAGGCCTGGTACGGGGTGCCATCAGACTCGCTTGGGGTGAACAGGACCTTTAATCCGGCCGGAATGTATTACGACGAGCATGGCAACATCAACTTTTACGATGACGAAACAGACAATTACCAGCAAGACCATTACCAGTTGCATGTTTCCCGAAGCCTGGGAAGTGCCTTGCTGGCCAATGCGGCCCTGCACTACACACGTGGCCGGGGGTATTACGAACAGTTCAGGCAAAACGATCGATTCAGCAGGTACAACCTGCCCCCCATGGTCATCGGCGACCAGTCCCTTGAACGAAGCGACCTGGTTCGGAGAAGGTGGCTCGACAACCATTTTTACGGACTGACCTGGTCGCTGAACTACAATAGCCGTGAGGGGCTCAACCTGATCCTTGGAGGGGGGTATAATGAATACAACGGGGATCATTACGGGGAGATCGTCTGGGCCAGGCATGCCCCGGATGCCAATATCGGCCACCGCTATTACGACAACAATGGTTTCAAAAAAGATTTCAACAGCTTTCTGAAAGCCACCTACGAAGTGTGGCCGGGAGTCAATGTGTTTGCCGACCTCCAATACCGGACTGTTTCCTACAGCTTTCTCGGACAGGCCTGGGTGCTGGGTGAGGTGGTGCCCCTGCAACAGAAGGTGGATTTCAGGTTTTTTAATCCCAAGGCAGGAGTTTCGTACGAGATCACCCCCTCTCATCAGATTACCGCTTTTGCCGGCATCGGCAACCGCGAACCCGTGCGCCGCGATTTCACCGAGTCATCTCCCGAAAGCAGGCCCCGGCACGAGACACTAAGGAATGTCGAACTGGGTTATCACTATACCGCCCGGAAAACCATGTTTGGCATCAATGCCTACCTGATGGACTACATCGACCAGCTGATACTTACTGGCGAAATCAACGACGTGGGCGGTTTTTCACGTACAAATATCGGGGAGAGCTACCGCCTTGGCGTCGAATTGCAGGCTGCCGTCCTTTTCCATGAAAAGTTCAACTGGTCGGGCAACCTCAGCCTGAGCCGGAACAAGATCCCCCTCTTTGTGGAGCATTCCGACAAGTATGATGCCCAGTGGAACTGGGTGGGCACCGACGTGAGGGAATATGCAGATACCGATATCGCCTTCTCCCCTTCGGTGATCGCCTCCAGCAACATGACAATAAAACCCCTGGAGGGCCTCGGCGTTTCCCTTGTCAGCAAATACGTGGACAGGCAGTACATCGACAACACCATGAGCCCCGACCGGATGCTGGCTGCCTACTTTGTCAATGATCTGCGCATAACCCATATACTGACAACCAGGGCCTTCCGTGAGTTTGAACTGGTACTTCAGGTCAGCAATCTTCTTGATACCACCTACGAAACCAATGCCTGGATTTACAAGGGCGTGGTGGGGGATGAGGGCCTGATCGCCATTGACGACGGGTATTTTCCACAGGCAGGACGCCATTTCATGGCAGGGGTCAAGCTGCGTTTTTGAGTAGCAGCCCCTAGGGCGGGCGCAGGGGTGAAAAATATTTTATAACCTCTCGTGGGTATTGTGTAAAATATCTTTACCTTTGGGGGACCTATTTCCACAAGCAGCCGGACCATTGCAGTGTTCTACCCATTAGCCACTGTCCATGAGGGGTTTGCTTCATTTAACACCGTGTTTTTGCCATGAAATGCATACTGATCATTGACGACGACCCGGCCGTTCAGTCGCTGATGTCGGCCATTTTGCGTAAAAAAGGTTACGACGTGCTGCTCGCCAGGGATGGAAAGGAAGGACTGGAGCAGGTAAAAGGCCGCCGGCCCGACCTGGTGATCACCGATTACCAGATGCCCGGCATGTCGGGAATGGAGGTGTTGTCGGATCTGCGGCAGATCGATCCGGGCCTGCCCGTTATCATGCTCACGGCACACGGCGATGCATCACTCACCATCAAGTCCATACAGAGCGGGGCCTTCGATTATATCGAAAAACCGATCAATCCCAGAGAATTGCTTGAAACAGTAAAAAACGGCCTGGAAACCCTCGAAACGGTAACCAGCCTTCCGGGCCCGCTCCTGCAGAAGCGGGCTGTCCGCCATGACGACAACCTGATGGTGGGCAAGTCGGCAGCCATGCAGGAGATATTCAAGAACATCGGCCGTTTTTCGCAAAACAACGTCAATGTGCTGATCACCGGCGAAACCGGGACGGGGAAAGAAAGGTTGGCCAGGCTGATCCACCAGTCGGGCCGGCACAGGAACGACCCCCTGGTATGGATCAACTGCATTACTCTTGAAAACGAACAATATCTGGCCAGCCAGGCCAAGCGGAGCGGCCGGGACACATCGCGGCTGCGCGGACTATGGCCCTCCGAGCTGAATCAGGTGGGAAGCGGAACCATTGTCCTGCATGCCGTCGACAAACTCTCCCCCCAAATGCAAACCCGGCTGCTCGACCTCCTGGACGAATACGGGCACGACTACGGGGAGGCCGTTAGCCCGAAACCCCGCTTTATCTCGATCAGCAGCAGGGATGTGAACCGCCTGGCCGCTTCCGATGATTTTCTCAAGGAATTGTACTATAAGCTCAATGTGTTCTCTATCCATGTTCCCCCCCTGAGGGAGCGCAAGGACGACATCCCCGAACTGGTCAGGCATCTGTTGCAGCAAATGAACCCTGCCTTTAACAAAAGCATCGACAAGCTTGAGGACGGCCTTATACAGCTGCTGCAGTCGCACGACTGGCCGGGAAATGTAAGGGAATTGAAAAATGTGTTGATGAAGGCCCTGGTTCTGTCGCAGGGCGAACTGCTCGAAAAAAAACACATTCATATCGAGGGCCTGCATCATGCCCAGGCCCCTGCGGTAAAGGATGGGGAGGCCCGCCTTGCCTCGCTGGCCGAAATGGAAAAGGAACAGATCGGGCATGTATTGGATATGGTGGGCTGGAACAAGCAGGAAGCTGCCTCCATTCTGGGCATTACCCGGCCTACCCTGAACGCCAAGATCGGGAAATACGGCCTGAAAAGGGGATAGGCTATCCGTTGTCCGGTTTTTTATGCACCGCATAAGAGCGCCATTTCTCGATGACCTGTTGCATATCGGGCGGAAGGTCTGAGTCGAACAGCATCTTCTTGCCGCTGGCCGGATGCTTGAATCCGAGCGTTTTTGCATGCAATGCATGGCGGGTGATCAATTGGAAGCAGTTTTTTACAAACTGTTTGTACCTGGTATAGGTGGTGCCCTTGAGAATCTGGTCGCCCCCATAGGTGGCATCGTTGAACAACGGCTTGCCGATATGCCTGAAATGCACCCGGATCTGATGGGTACGCCCGGTTTCCAGACGGCACTCCACCAGGCTTACGTACCCGAACCTTTCCAGAACCCGGTAGTGGGTGATGGCCGGCTTGCCGTGGTTGCCTCCGGGGAATACCTCCATGACCTTGCGGTTTTTCAGGCTGCGGCCAATATGCCCGCAAATGCTGCCTTCGTCCTCATCGAAATCGCCCCACACCAAGGCATGGTAGATCCTGTCGATGGTACGGTCGAAAAAGGATTTGGCCAGCCGTGCCTGGGCCAGTTCGGTTTTGGCCACCACCAGCAGGCCCGAGGTGTCTTTGTCGATGCGATGCACCAGGCCGGGGCGGATGTCTTCTTTATCTTTTCGGGGCAGGTTGCTGAAATGAAAGACCAGGGCGTTTACCAGGGTGCCGGTATAATTGCCGTGACCCGGATGTACCACCATGCCCGCCTCTTTGTTGACAATCACCAGGTGATCGTCTTCGTAGTGCAGGCGGATGGGGATATCCTCGGGAATGAGTTCCACTTCCCTGGGCGGGTAAGCCATGACAATGCTGATGTCGTCGCCCGGCTTGACTTTGTAGTTGGGTTTTTCTGCCTTGCCGTTTACAAGAATATTGCCCGCCCTGGCTGTATTCTGTATTTTGTTGCGGCTGATGCCTTCCATCCGGGCATGCAGGAATTTATCGAGACGCATCAGCCCCTGGCCTTTGTCGGCAACAAAGCGATGATGTTCGTACAACTCCTGCTCGTCGTTGTCAGAATGTTGACTGTGGGGGTCCTGAACGGAAATGCCGTATGCCATCGACTGGAATTTATCTGGATATGATGAAACGGGCCGTTTGCAAAGGCCGGCCCGGCTTGCCGGAAACCCTCAGCAGATAAAGCCCGGCGGGATAACGCGATACATCCAGCCTGGATGAAAAGGTCCCTGAATACAGCAGCCTTCCCTGGTAGTCGAACACTTCCATAAGCAAGCCTTCTTCCGCGCGCCCATGTTCACCGGTTTCTATCCGGACATGATCGCCCCCGGCCGGGTTGGGGTAAACGTGGATGCCTGCTGCCTTTGGAGCAGATGGCGGGATGGCTGTGGTCAGTTCCCGTTTGAGTACCGGCCTGACCATCAGAGCCCCTCTTGCCACCGACTCCTGCCAGCCATCGCCGTCTCCCACATTGTTGAACAGGTGGTGGCTGGCATCGTTGTGCAGGTCAAACCCAATGCCGATGGCGCCTCTGGCTTCCAGGGCATTGCCCGGTTGCATCAGCCCCACATAAAAGGTATCTTCTATCAGCAGGGCTTCTTCCAGCGCATAGGTGGCAAAGTCGGCGGGGAGATCGCCCCGGGGGGTGAACAGCGGCTCTGCCGACTGATAGATGATCTCTTCGTCGGGCCCCAGCCGTTTCCAGACGGTCAGGTAAAACGGCAGCTCCCTGCCTTGAAGGGTTTCCATGAAAAAGAAGCGGATGGCTTCGAGGGTATCGGGGCGGGAGGCGACAAATCGGATGGCCCGGGCCGGGTTGTACCCCTTGAGCAGGTTGATCATTTCGGGGGTGCCGTCGTCGTAGGCATAGTAATTGGTGAAGTCCTGGCGGTGGATCAGGGTGTCGTTGCGGGTGTAGCCATCGCCGGTGGCCCCTTCACGAATGCTGTGCCTGATCCGGAAACGCCGCTCAGGCGCGGGTGACAGCGGTAGCGGGTTGGGGATGACCAGGGGGTTGGCATGGGGCTGGTAATCCTGGTAGCCCGACCCCACAAAGGGAGGGATTACCCAGGCTCCCCCCGAGTAGGTACGAATGGTGGTTCCGCCTTCGTCCTGTATTTCGTACTTGTAGCTATAGCTGTAAGCAGTATTGTCGAGGTTGCTGATACTGATATCGAAACGGTCGCGTAAATGCGAAGCCGGGTCGGCAATGTATTGTGCCCAGGGCATGGCGGTGTATTCCTTGAGAATCGATTGGGCGGGGGCCGCAAAGGCAATATCGTAATACCCGGTCTGGGAAAGGCTGCGCCCGTGGTCGAGGGTTACATAGTCGATATTCCATATGCTGCGGGTGCCCGAATTGTTCATTTGACCTGCCGGGATCGACACCTTGTTGAGGAAGCGGAAGCGGAAGTCGTTTCGAAAATAGGCGGGATCGGTAACAGGGATGGCTACCCGTCTGAAATAGGGGAAGGTGTCGGCCGAGAAACCGGACAGGCTTTCGCCGCTAGCCCCCCAAACATTTGTCCAGCGGGCATCTTCCATTTCTCCGTCAGCAGCCGGCCGAAGGAACTGCAGAATCAGGGAATCGGCCGGCAGGGGATCGCCTCCCCGTCCCTGCGGCTGGAAATAAAAAGACAATACCACCGAATCGGCCGGCGACAGGGCCCTAGGGTTCCCCCCGAAAACAGAATCCAGCCTGATGGGATGCGAACTAAGGCGGTCGGCAACAAAGGGGATATTGTTGGCTTCGGCATGTGCGTAAATGCGGCCGTACATATCCAGCATGTCGAAGGTGGCCACACCGTAAGTTAGCGGGTGCACGCCGAAGCGGTTGTTGACAAATACATCATTGTCCGACCACAGCCTGGTGTCGGGATAGGGACCGGGATTGGTAAAATCGTCGCGAAAGGGCAGATGGAGCGGATAGGCTGTGGCCTTAAGGGCAGCGCGGTGTTCCTGTGCAACGGAATCGGATTTTGAAGGATTGTGCTCCAGGTGCAACAGAATTTCCTGGGCCTGGATACCGGAGGCGATCAATACGCAATGAAACAGCAGAAGGATTTTTTCGGGTTTCATTCGCACAGGAATTATTGGTCGTCGAACACTTCGTTGTCGGCTGGAATATACCAGATAGTTACCGTTTGACCTTTCGGTATCCTCAGGTCCGGCTGGTATGCCGGCTCCTGCAGGCTTACCCGGGCGTTGTCGCGCGTGGCCCCCTGTTCGAAAAATTCTTCTCCGGGTATCAGGTCGAGGCTGTCGAGCAATACCCTCACCTGATCGGGCGTCATGCCCGTAAGGTCGGGCATGGGTACTGAAAGCAACTCCCCGAGGTAGGCCTCAAAATCGAAATCCCCGGCCGAGCGGTAGTTCAGATCAACAACGCTCCCGGCCTGAAGGTATTGTGTGCGCTCCAGGGGATTGGGTTCCTGTGTATAGACCCTCATGGACCCGGTTTCCGGCTCCCCGTTTATGAACACTTCGTGGCCGACATTGAGCGATGCGGTGTTCAGCGCCCGGATGGCCTCCTGTCGCTCCAGCCCGATGACCATGGGAACAACGACGATGTTTTCACCCAGCCCCTCGCCCAAAACCAGGTCGATGGCCGTACCCATTTCGACCATGGTGCCTGGTTCAATGGCTCCTTCGTTGTATTTTTGCTCCAGCACGGCGTTGCGGGCGATATCGGGTCGGTATTCGAGCCGCCCGACCTGCAAACCATGGGTTTCGAGCAGCGAAATGGCCTGCCGGCGTGAGAGGTCGAGAAGATTGGGCATGGGCACCATCTCGGGAAGGACTGCCACGGTGGTCAGGTAGATCGTGCGGTTGCGTTTGACCTCTGTGCCGGGTGCGGGGTCCTGTGCGGCGATGCTGCCCTTTTCGCCTTGCTTGTCGAATATGGAATCGTTGATGGCATGCCTCAGGTCGAGGGATTCCAGCAGCCGGATGGCATCCTCTTTCTGGTAGTCCTCAAGGAGGGGAACCTCGATGCTGCGGCCGTGCAGGGTATAAAGGTCCAGCAGCTTCAGAACCCCCCAGATAATGGCTACCGACACGGCCATGGCCATCAGCAGTTGCCTGAGAAAATACCTGCTGAACATAAAATCGCGTTCACTCATGGATAATGTTCTGTGGTTAAGCTTGCGGGACAAAAATAATACAATTTGGGGTATTCAGCCCCTGTTGTCGCAAGAAGCGTACCAATGCACCCCGGTCCTATAGTAGCAAACGAGTTTTTGGGCGTTTTATGTTTCGCCTGTACCCGGAAAGCTTTGTTATTTTTTCTTAAGTTTGCCTCCGGAACCAAGCCATGCAAACTCTTGCCGAAGATGCAAAAAAAAAACATAGCCCTGGTAGCCGGGGGCGATTCGGGCGAATACGTCATTTCTGTGGAAAGCGCGCGGATGATCAGCCGGCATTTGGATCCCGGATTATACAATGTTTATACCCTGTTGATCAACCGCCACAAGTGGGTATATGTTGATGCGTCGGGGCGGGAATTGCCGGTCGACAAAAACGATTTTTCCATACTCCTTGACGGGAAGACCCTGAAGTTCGATTGTGCTTTTATCACCATTCACGGCAGCCCCGGAGAAGACGGAAAACTGCAGGCTTACTTCGACCTTTTGGGGATCTCCTATACCACGGCAGGCCTCCTGCCGTCGGCAATGACCTTTAACAAGTATTATTGCAAGCTGTTGGTTTCCTCCTTCGGGTTCCCTGTAGCCCGCTCACTCAGGCTGCACAGGGGAGACAGTGAAGCGACCGCCAGGATACCGGCCGGGCTGGGCCTTCCTGTTTTTGTCAAACCCAACAGCGGGGGGTCGAGCCTGGGGACCACCTTTGTGAAAAACCGGGAAATGCTTCCGGCGGCCCTTGAGCAGGCTTTTCTGCACGACAGCCAGGTACTGGTTGAAGAATATCTGGAAGGCACTGAACTCAGTTGCGGTGTGTTTCGTTACGAAGGCCGGGTGCGTGCCCTGCCGGTTACTGAAATCGTCAGCAAAACAAAGGCGGCCTTTTTTGATTTCGAAGCCAAATACACCCCCGGCGGTGCCGATGAGATCACTCCCGCACGCATACCGCCCGCCCTCACTGCCAAGGTGAGGCAAGTGTCGGCCCGCTTGTATGCATTGCTTGAGCTAAGGGGACTGGTTAGGTTCGACTTCATCTTCAGCAAAGACCTTTTGTATTTCCTGGAGGTGAACCTGACCCCGGGCATGTCGCCCACCAGCATCGTGCCCCAGCAGGCAGCCGTAGAAGGGATCAGCTGCCGGGAGCTGTTCACCATGATGATTGCCGAGGCCATGTCAGGGCGCTGATTGTGCCCTGAGGAAATTCAGCATTTTGTCGATGGCTGCACGGCGGTGGCTGATGCTGTTTTTTTCGGCTGCATCCATTTGCGCAAAAGAAACTTCGTAGCCCAGGGGGATAAATACCGGGTCGTAGCCAAAGCCCTGTTCACCGGCTGGTGTTTCGGCGATATGGCCTCTGACCAGGCCTTCAAACAGGTACTCCCTCCCTTTCCATATCAGCGCGATCACCGTGCGGAACCTTGCCTGGCGGTCGGCTTTGCCCGAGAGTTCCCTGAGCAGCTTCTCCATATTGGTCCCCGGGTCCTTTTCTTCTCCTGCATACCTTGCCGAGGCGGCCCCCGGTGCCCCACCAAGGGCATCCACCTCCAGGCCGGTATCGTCGGCAAAGCAATCTGAGCCGAAATGCCGGTGAACAAAGCGGGCCTTGGCCAGGGCATTTTTTTCCAGGCGATGGTAGGGTTCGGGTATGTCTCTGTGAAACCCCAGTTCGTCCAGGCCGGTGATCACGAAGTCCCTTCCGGCGATCCGGGTCACCTCCGAAATTTTATGGGGGTTGCTGCTGGCAAACACCAGCCTGATCCTGTTCATTTTTTCAGTTCGACCAGTACGTGGTTTTTGGGCACCATGTCACCTTCCTTAACATTGACCTTCTTTATCGAAGCCTCCCTGGGAGCCAGGATTACGTTCTTCATCTTCATGGCCTCGAGTATGCATAGTTCCTGGCCTTCCTCCACCTTCTGCCCCTTGCGCACGAATACCTTTTGGATATTGCCCGGCATGAATGAGGTAATGATGTCGGGATCTGGGACCTTGTACCCTGCCCTGGCGGTGTATTTCCTGTTGGCCCGGGTGGAGTACACCACGTCGTCGACCATCAGGGAGATCATATCCTTTTTATTCCTGGTTTTCTTTTTCTTCATGACGTGCTCAGCGGCTTATTCGTTGTGATGGGGAAGATTGCTTTTGTACAGGTATTTACGGGGAGCCGCAAATCAGAATGGGGGAATGCCGTGCTTTTTATCGGGCCCCTTTTCCGATTTTTCTGCCGATATCTCCAGTGCATGGATCACAAAGCGCCTGGTTTCGGAAGGCTCTATGACGGCATCGATGTAGCCGTGGGCGGCAGCCACATAAGGATTGGCAAACTTCTTCTTGTACTCTTCCACCTTTTTCCGGCGGGTTTCCTCCGGATTGGTCGAATTCATGATCTCGTGGCGGAAAATGATATTGGCCGCCCCTTCGGGCCCCATCACCGCAATTTCGGCCGTTGGCCAGGCAAATACAAAGTCGGCCTTCAGGTGCCTCGAACACATGGCGATATAACCTCCTCCGTAAGCTTTCCGGAGTATCACGGTTACCTTCGGGACGGTCGCCTCGCTGTAGGAATACAGGATCTTTGCCCCGTGCCTGATCACCCCGGCATGTTCCTGGTCGATGCCCGGAAGGTAACCCGGCAGGTCGACCAGGGTCACCAGGGGGATGTTGAACGCATCGCAATACCTGATAAAGCGGGCTGCCTTGTCCGAAGAATCCACATCGAGCACGCCGGCCAGCACCAGGGGCTGGTTGGCGACAAAGCCCACCGTTTGCCCGTTGAAGCGGGAGAAACCGATCACCATGTTGGCAGCAAACATTTCCTGGACTTCGAAAAAGTCGCTGTCGTCGCTGACCGCCCTGATCACGTCGCGCACATCGTAGGGCTCGCGGGGGTCGGTGGGAATGATGTTGTCGATCTTGTACTGCCTTGTTTTGGGCGCCTTCTTGGGGAATGATGCGGCCTTGTGCTTGTTGCTCCAGGGGATGTAGGAAAACAGTTTTTTGATCTTTTCAAAACATTCGGCCTCGCTCTCCGAAAAAAAGTGTGCGTTGCCTGTGATCTCGCTGTGCACTCTGGCCCCGCCCAGCTCTTCCATGCTGATCTCTTCGCCCAGCACCGAGCGGATCACTTCGGGGCCAGTGATGAACATCTTGGAGATCTTGTCAACCACAAACACAAAATCGGTGAGGGCCGGCGAATAGACCGCCCCCCCCGCACAGGGACCCAGAATAACCGATATCTGCGGGATGACGCCCGAGGCCTGGGTATTCCTGTAAAAGATCTCCCCATAGCCTGCCAGCGAATTGACCCCTTCCTGTATGCGGGCCCCGCCCGAATCGTTGATGCCGATAATGGGAATGTTCAGTTTCATGGCATGGTCCATGATCTTGCCGATCTTCCGGGCATGCATCAGCCCCAGCGAACCACCGGCCACGGTGAAATCCTGGGCATAAATACAGATGGGGTAGCCGTTGATGGTCCCCGTCCCGGTGATGACCCCGTCGCCCGGAAGGTGCTTCTTATCCATGTCAAAGTCTTTGGCAGCATGCTCGACAAACAGGTCATACTCATGAAAAGAATTGGGATCAAGAAGGGAAATGATGCGCTCACGGGCGGTCATCTTTCCCATAGCCACCTGCTTCTGGATGGCCTTGGTGCCTCCGCCCTGCAAAGCACTCTGCATCCTTTGCTTCAGATCCAGTGTCTTTTGTTTGATTGACATCTTTTTTAGGTTTTTGTTTTTCTTAACTTCCTGAAGTATAAACACATGTGTCAGGAATCCCAGCCGAAAATACGGTTTTCAGGCAGCGTACGAACTTCCAAAGTAATAAAAAAAAACCCAAACTCGGTTTATTTTTCAGTCATTTTTGTGGCATTGCGCCCGGTCAGGACCCATCTCAGGCGGGGGCAGGGGCATACGCCGCCGGCGGCTGATTTTATGCGAAAGATTTTGCTTTTCCGCCATAATGTAAGTAATTTTGCTGGGGTGGAAGGTGCAAGATAGAAGATAGAATGTAGAAGAAAGAAAGTTTAAGAGTTTAAGAGTTTAAGAGTTTAATATCAAATACTTAAACTTTTAAACCTTTCAACTTTTAAACCTGTTTGGGGTTTTTCCTGGTTTTACCTGCCGCACTGCCTGCAGGCAATGAAAAAACGAAATTTCACACACTTCCCCTTTTCATCATAATACCGCTCCCTTATACATTATATATACATGACCTCATGAGCCGGAGTTTTGTTTTTTTAGGCCTGATCCTTGTTTCGTTCAATCTTTTGGGACAAAGGGCCGGCATGGTCCTGCAGGAGAAGGCGGCAGCCCTGCCTCCCGGCCCTGTGCAAAAGGTGGCCGACAGCCTGGTGCTGCTGCCGGGCAACTGGGCACAGGCCGGCGCTGTGGGCACCTACAGCTGGACCGATGCCGACGACAACCTGGTGGGGTACATATTCGGGAACAACACCTTCGGCGATCGTGCTGCCGGTCAGCGCTTTGTGGTCGACACCGCTTACGAGATCACCGGAGCCTATTTCTGGATCAGCAATGCGGGGGGCACCGAAGGCGAAGTCGTTTTTTCGGTCTATGAATTCGACGGCTCAGTGGGCGTGCCGATGATCAGCGTGCGCATACCCATAGAAGATGTGAACGCTTTTCCGGTTACCGAGGGGGTTACTCCAGACCAGTTTGCCGGCACCTTTTATGTTGAATTTGACCATCCGCTGGTGGTCACCGCCGATTATGTGCTCGGGGTGGACTATTCTGACCTTGAGTGGACCGCACCCGGCGACGGGGTTTCCTTGGCCAGCACCCTGGTGGGCGGCCCCGGTGGCGGACTGAACCTGGCCTGGATCGAACGAAGCGACGGATGGGTGCAGGCCGGCGACATCAATGCCGCCCTGGATCTTGACATCGGCATGTTCCCGGTGATCGTTCCTGGAGATACCGACCACCCCCTGGTGGGTTTTCACCTGGATATGGCCGGAGCCGTGGCCGAAGGCAATGTGGCCTTTGATCCCGATGTCCACCGGGTGTTTGTAAGCGGGTCGTTTAACGGCTGGCTGCAGCCCGGAGAGGACGCAGCCTACGAACTGCTTTTAGCGGGTAAAAGAATGCGCAAGGACCCTTTTTATGAGAACTTCCAAAACTTCGGGGCGTTTTCGACCGATCTTTCGCCCTGGACCACCATCGACACCCACGAAGGGGAAACCTGGACTGCCGGCGAATTCTCCTTTCCCGGTCAGGGGGAGGCCTTTGCCTGGATGGTCATGGACCCTCACCAGACTACCCCCCCCGTCCTTGCCGAATACCCTGCCTATGACGGAAGGCGCTACCTGTTCTCGGTTGCTTCGAAGGTAAGCCCCCCCCTGAACGAGGAAAACAAGTGGCTGATCTCACCCGAGGTGGATGTGGGAGCGAACGATGATCTGGTGTTCTTTGCCCGTTCGATAACGGTACAGTACGGGTTGGAAAGAATCCGTGTCTGGGTTTCGGTTTCGGGATATGAAGAGGCCGGTTTTACCCGGCTATCGGAAGGCAACTACCTGGAAGTACCGGCCGGATGGACTGAATTCCGGTTCGGCTTGGACGAATTTGCCGGGCAGCGGATCCGTTTCGCCGTCGAGAATGTGTCGAACGATGCCTTCATGCTGTTCCTTGATGCCGTTTCGCTGGTCGATCCGGACGCTGCTTATCAGCAGGATCTGTATACGCTCACCGTCCGCATGCCGAAAGGGGAACACGAATACAAGTATTTTTTGGTGGCCGGCGAACCAGGCTGGGATCTCGGTGAATGGGAAGGCGAGCCCAACCGGCCTCTTGAGGTAGATGGTCCCGTGGAGGTCAACGACGTGTTCGGGCAGCCCGATGCAGTGGATGCAGGCAACATTCCGGTCCTGGACGGGAATTTCAGGCTCTACCCCAATCCTGCCAGCAACAGGCTTCATTTGTCGGCATCTGAACGCATAAGCTATGTCGGGGTCTACGACACGGCCGGTCGCAGGCTGATGAGCCTTACGCCCGGGGCTGGCGAAGTCAGCCTGGATGTGTCGTGGCTGGGCATCGGGGTCTATTTTTTGCGCGCCCATACCCTCCAGGGGGTATACAGGAAGGCCTTTCACATAGCCAGGTAGGTTCGGCCGGACCGCCCTCCCTATTCCTGTAGGCTATTGATGAATCCGGCCAGAACAATCATGTCGGCCTCCCGATCGAAGTCGATGCTGTGTTGCCGCAAAAAGCCCCGCAGTTCCGATCGGTATTCGGAAAATTCCCTCAGCAATATCCGGCGGTTGCGAACATTCAAGGGCTCCCCGTTCTTCAACAGGTGAAAATTTTCTTCCCGCCTCAAACTGATATGCAGTTCCTGTCCTCCGGGGTTGTTCACCGTAATGGTGCGGTCGACAATGTCGGCATCGCCGGTTCCGACCAGCGACTGAACGGCATCGATGGAGGCCGCACGGCTGGTGGTGCCGTAGGGCCCCACGGCCACCGTTTCGGAAGAGATGTCGATCCCGTGCTTGATCAGCAAAAGCTGGCCCGGCGAAGCGGTCACCACCTCAAAATACCCTTTGTCTGGAAAGAATTTGAATAGCGATCCGCCCACACGGATGGAGTCGATTTCGGCTGGCCTTTCCAAAATCCGGTTGCCCTGCCTGCTTTCATAGTAGAACAGGTCGAACAGCAGGTTGTAGTTCAAACGGTCGCGCTCCTCTTTCCGGTTTGTGTAATATACATGGCCGGGCCGGGCTGCATCGAACAGGTTTTGCATTTCGAACGAGGCCAATTGTTCGATCAACACCTGACGATCGGTGCTGCGAAAGGTCTCCCTCTTCGGTTGCCCGTAGCTGGCCGTGACCAACAGGACCAGGACAGTGGTCAGCAGATTGCACAAAATGGTTTTCATGATTTCGTGTATTTATAGAATTTATATTTGGGTAAGGCAGAAGACAGAAGACAGAAGGCAGAAGACAGAAGACAGAAGACAGAGTTTTTGGTTATTATAAGCTGTTGGCTTTTGACCCCTCAACTGTTTAAACTTTTTTCTACTATTGCGTCTTCGTTCACTCCTTCCTTCTTTCCTTCCACCTTCTC
The DNA here is from genome assembly GCA_003560165.1 of Bacteroidales bacterium. Taxonomy (GTDB): domain Bacteria; phylum Bacteroidota; class Bacteroidia; order Bacteroidales; family UBA7960; genus PUPG01. The sequence goes on along the minus strand of PWJC01000101.1, from coordinate 9,891 downwards.
AACTTCATATTCCTGGGTTAAGGTCAGCGGATATGCTCAGCTTTTCAAGGCTAAAAGTAAGCAATCGGTTACATATTATATATAGGGAGTCAAATATAAAAAATATCTGCCCGCGGCGCAGCGATTTAACCTTTTTTATCGTCTGTAATATATATGGGCAAGTGCAGGAAAGTAGCCGGGCCCTTACCCGGGATTTCAGGGAAAACAATGCGTTGCAGACAAATAGGTAGCGTTGGTGGGCGGAAAATTCAGTTTTTTCGCGCCAATAGCCCTTTTGGTCTAAATTAATCCCTGTAGTCTGTTAACGTTTTTTAAGTTTAAATTTGTTTTTTTTGGAAAAGAGTCTATCTTTGGGCGTCTTATTTTAAGAGAAACAAGCTTTAATTATCTGATTTTATTAACTAAAACAAAACAACATGAAAAAGTTTTTAGTTTTGATGAGTTGTTTGCTCTTTATGGGGGGAACCTTGTTTGGGCAGCAAATCACTGTTACCGGAACGGTTACGGACGCTACCGATGGAAGTAGCCTCCCGGGTGTAACCATTCAGGTGGCAGGAACAACCATTGGGACGGTGACCGACATCAACGGCCGCTATCAAATCAGCGTAGCCCCCGATGCCACCCTGATCTTCTCGTTTATCGGGATGGTTACCCAGGAAGTTCCCGTTAACAACAGAAATGTGATCGACGTGCAGCTGGTGCCCGATGTGGCCGCCCTCGACGAGGTAATCGTCGTTGCATATGGTACGGCAAGGCGGAGTTCGTTTACCGGTTCGGCAACGACCATTACCGCCGAGCGGATCGAAGAAAGGCCGATCACCAGCGTAGCCAGGGCCATTGAGGGTTCCGGTCCCGGTATCCAGGTGACATCCGGCAGAGGGCAGCCCGGCTCGGGCCAGGCCATCCGCATCCGTGGTTTCGGTTCGATCAACGCCAGCAACGCCCCCCTTTATGTGGTGGACGGCGTGCCTTACGACCTGGGCATCAACAACCTCAACCCCCACGACATTGAAAGCATCTCGGTGCTGAAGGATGCCGCGGCCACCGCCCTTTACGGCAACCGTGCCGCCAACGGGGTGATTATGATTACCACCAAGCGTGGCGACAGGGACCGCACCCAGTTCACCGTCAGGGCGAACCAGGGATTCAGCAACCGGGCTATCCCCGAGTACGACCGCCTGGGGGCCGAACAGTGGACCGAACTGGCGTGGGAAGCCCTACGAAACCAGCTCCACTATTCACAGGGTCATGACATGGCCACGGCCAACCAGATGGCCTCCGAGCGGCTGATCAACGAGATCGCCTACAACCCCTGGGGCGTGGCCGATAACGCTATGGTGGGCACCGACGGCCGCCTGAACCCCAACGCCAGGCTGATCTATGCTGCCGAAGACCTTGATTGGGAAGATGCCGTTACCCGGCTGGGTGACCGCAGCGATATCTCCATGACCTATTCGGGCGGGAGTGATCGCAACGACTATTATGTTTCCCTCGGTTACCTGAACGAGCAAGGCTACCTGATCAATACCGACTTTGAGCGGTTCACCGGGCGCCTGAACGTGAACTCGGAAGTGACCAACTGGTTGAACACCGGTTTGAACGTGAACGCCAGCAAGATCACCGGCAACAACGCCCGCGACGGATCGACCACCGGTTTTGTGAACCCCTTCTATTTTACCAGGGCCATCGGTCCCATCTTCCCCATTTACCAGGCCAACCCCCTTACCGGCGAGCTCTGGCTGGACGATGACGGCAACAGGCTCTACGATCTGGGCAACCACATCGACCTCGGCCTGCCCTTCAGGCCAGGCGGTGCCTCTCCGGGACGTCACATCGTTGCCGAGACCCTCTGGAACATCGACCTCTGGGATCGTGCCAACATCGGCGCCAGAACCTTCGGAACCATCAACTTCCTGGACAACTTCTCATTCACCACCAATTTGAGCGTGGATGTGAACTCCTACCTGGCCCAGGGATACGACAACAACATCGTGGGCGACGGTGCCCCTGACGGCAGGGGACGGCGCACCAACACCACCACCACCATCTACAACGTGAACCAGCTGCTGAGGTACGAGAACACCTTCGGGCTTCACAGCCTGAACGTGCTGCTGGGCCACGAGCACTACGACTACAACTATCAGTATACCTACGGCTTCCGTCAGGGAATCGTGGTGGACGGCAACACCCACCTGGTGAACTTCACCACCACCAACAGCCTCACCTCGTACGAACACAACTACCGGACCGAAGGGTATTTCACCAGCCTGAACTATGGCTTCGACGACAAATACTTCCTTTCGGGCTCTTACCGGCGCGACGGTTCTTCCAGGTTCTTCAGAGACAGCCGCTGGGGCGATTTCTACTCCCTTGGGGGTGCCTGGCGCATCGACCGCGAAGACTTTGTCCGCGATCTGCCCTGGATCAACATGCTGATGCTCCGTGCCTCCTACGGTGAGGTGGGCAACGATGCCGGTATCGGCTATTATGCATGGCAGTCGCTCTATTCCCTTGGCCGCAACAACGCTGCCGAGCCGGGATTCCAGCAGTCGTCACTGCCTGCCTACGACCTGGTTTGGGAATCGAGCAACAGCTATGGCCTGGCCCTTGAGTTCGGGTTTTTCAACCGCATGAGGGGTAACCTGGAATTCTTCCACCGCGTTTCCAGCAACCTGCTCTTCAATGTGCCCCTGCCCGTTTCTACCGGCGTGCTCAACCGCCAGGAAAACATCGGGGAGATGTACAACCAGGGCTTTGAGCTGAGGGTGGCCTACGACATTCTGGCCGAAACCGAGTTCCAGTGGACACTGGATGTGAACGCCACCACCTTCAAGAACGAGATCACCAAGCTTCCGCAGGAAGAGATCATCTCTGGCTCCAAGAAGATGATGGAAGGCCGCGGCATCTATGACTTCTGGATCAGGCAGTGGTATGGTGTCGACCCGGCCGACGGGCTCGGACTGTACTATGCCGACACCGGCGTCGAGGGCTTCAACCCCGAAGCGGCCCATGTCCGCTTTATCGACGGCGACACCCTGACAACCACCCCCACGGCTGCATTGTGGGATTATTCGGGCAGCGCCATTCCCGACCTGCTCGGTGGGATCACCAACATCTTCCGCTACCGCAACCTGGAGATGTCTGTGCTGCTTACCTATCAGATCGGCGGCTGGGTGAACGAAAGCCGGTACGCCACCCTGATGGGCTATGGCACCTTTGGCAATTCGATGCACGTTGACCAGCTCAACCGCTGGCAGCAGCCCGGCGACGTTACCGATGTACCCCGCATGAACCCGACCGAAGTGGCCAACTACCCCTCCTTCTCTACCCGCTGGCAGATGGATGCATCCTACCTGAACATCCGTTCCATCAACCTGTCGTACACTGTTCCCAGCAACCTTGCACAGAGGTTGGGCACCCAGCGTATGCGGGTTTTTGCCTCCGCCGAGAACCTCCATCTGTTCAGCGCCATGAGCGGCATGAACGTACAGCACAGTTTTGCCGGTGTTACCGACAATACTTACTCTGCTGCACGCACGCTTACTCTTGGGTTAAATGTTACATTCTAAAACAACAGTGAAAATGAAAAAAATAATTTTCAATATCCTATTAGTCGCCGGGGTACTCCTGCTTCCGCAATCATGCAGCGAAGACTTTCTGGAGGTAAGCCCGACCCAGTCGGTCTCAGAGGCCGACGTGTTTGCGACCACAGGCAATGCCTGGGCCGCCATCAACGGCATCCACAGGCTGCTCTATCAGCAGGGCGGCGCCATGGACCGAGCCGGTCAAAGCGCACAGATGATCCATAACGATTTTATGGGCGAAGATGTGGTTCCTCACGCCTGGCAGTGGTTTGTCCGCTCGTCGCGCTGGATGGAACACGACAACGAGAACGGCGGCCATGTATGGCACCGCTGGCGCTTTTACTACCAGGTGATTAGCAACGCCAACATGGTCATCCATAATATCGAAGGTGCCGAAGGTCCTGTAAGAGACCGGGAGTTTATCCTCGGGCAGGCCCTGGCCTACAGGGCGTGGGCACACCATAACCTGGTGCAGTTCTACGGGCACCGCTACGATTGGACCAGCAAGCCCAACAACCAGCTTGGTGTGCCTTATATGGATGAGCCCACACAGGAAGGGCGTCCGCGCAATACCGTCGAGGAGGTGTATGCCAGGGTCATGGATGACTTTGACCAGGCCATCGCCCTGCTCGAGGGCAAAGCGGTTACCTGGGACACCAATACCCCGAAATCCCACATCACCGCAAACATTGCCCGGGGGCTGAAGGCCCGTGCTGCGCTCACCATGGGCGAGTGGTCGCTGGCCGCTTCCCTGGCCAACCAGGCCCGGCAGGGGCAGGTGCTCATGAGCCACGCTCATGTACTGGACGGTTTCAGCAACATGGACAACCCCGAGTTTATCTGGGCCTGTCATGTTCCCGAAGACCAAACTACTTATTTCCACTCATTCTATGCGTTTATGTCGTACAACTTCAGTTCAACCAATATCCGGTCGAGCCCCAAGGCGATCAACAGCCTGCTGTACGCCATGATCCCCGATTCGGACATCCGCAAGGAACTCTGGGCCGAAACTGCGGCCGAAGCCAGGGAGCGTGGTCTTCCCGGCAACTTTACGGCCGCCAACTACCACTCATTCAAGTTCCGTGCCGCAGGCAGCGGCGACAGCCGGGGCGATGTGCCCTATATGCGCACTGCCGAGCTGATCCTGATCGAGGCCGAAGGCCTGGCAAGGGCCGGCCAGCACGGACAGGCTGCCCAGGTATTGTATGAGCTGGTGAGTGCCAGGGATCCCGAGTACACCCTGTCGACCAATACCGGACAGGCACTGATCGACGAGATCATGGTACAGCGCCGCATCGAGCTCTGGGGCGAAGGCCACCGCTGGCTCGACCTCAAGCGCCTCAACCTTCCGCTCGACCGCACCGGGACCAACTATAACCCCGCCGTGGTGATCCTGATGGAATACCCCGCCGGCGGGCCCATGTGGGTCTCCCTGATCCCCCGTGCCGAGCTGGACACCAACGAGCACATGGTACAGAACGTTCATTGATCCTTTCTGTATGAACAGAAAAGCCATCCCCCCGGGGATGGCTTTTTTTTTATTTATTAATTTGCGTATTTTTATCTTCCCGTAAACTATTGACGTGCCAAAGCCTGACAGGGCCGCTGCACCCGTACCATGAAAACCCCTTTCGTACCCTTCAGGCTGCTTACTGCCCCTGCCGCACTGCTTTTATCGGCTCTGCTCCTGGCTGTATGGATGACCTCTCCCGCCCGGGCGCAGCTTGCTGCAGGCGGAGTGCCCCCCGGCCTGGAGATGGAGCTTCCCGTCAGCGGCATTCCCCTGTTCGACCTGGGCCGGGAAAGCGGATGGCAGCCTCAGCGGCTGCCTGAAAAAGACCGGGGCTCAGGCCCCATGCCGGCAGGGTCGGCCGTTGCCGTATCGCTTGGTCCGGGCAGCCACGGCCGCATTGTGCCCGGCAAGGGAAACACCCTGCTGTGGCAGCTGAAGCTGCATGCCCCCGGTGCCCTGGGCCTGGGCCTGGTGTTCGACGCATTCGAGCTGGCCAAAGGGGCCAGGCTCTTTGTCTACAGCCCCTGTGGATCTGTTCATGCAGGGGCGTTTACCCCGGCCAACAACCATCCGTCGGGGGTATTCTCCACCCGGATCATTCCCGGCGATACCCTGGTCGTTGAACTGGAAGAACCCCTGACCCCGGGAGGTGGCACCGGCATGACCTCCCGCTTGCAGATCGGGGAACTCATTTTTATCGACGGGGGGGGGGGCGGGCAAGCCCGGAATGAGTCCAAGCAACTGGGCTCGTCCGATGATTGCCACATTAACATCAATTGCCCCGACGGCAACCTTTGGCAAGACCAGAAACGGGGGGTGGTGAGGATACTGCTGCGCGAAGGCACCCGCTGGTGGTGGTGTTCCGGCTCTCTGGTCAACAACACCGCCAGGGACGGGGCTCCGCTGATGCTCACTTCCGACCACTGCGGCGAAGCGGCCTCCGATGCCGACTACAATGTATGGCAGTTTTACTTCAACTACGAACGTCCGGGTTGCCCCGATACCGGCACTCCGCCAAACCAAATGCTTACCGGTTCTTCTTTCAGGGCCAGGGGGGCGCTCAGCGGCGGATCCGATTTTAAGCTACTGATGCTGAACCATGCCCCTCCCGAAACCTTCGCCCCCTATTACAATGGCTGGAGTTTGTCGGAAACAGCCAGCCCCTCAGGGGCGGGCATTCACCATCCCGCCGGTGATGCCAAAAAGATCTCCACCTACACCATGCCACTGTCTGCCACCACTTGGCCGGGGGGCTTAAGCCAGGGTTTCTGGCAACTCACCTGGGCCGCCACCGAATCGGGCCACGGGGTCACCGCGGGCGGCTCTTCGGGCTCTCCCTTGTTCAACCACCAGGGCCTGATCGTAGGTACCTTCTCTGGAGGTGTTTCGGAGTGTGGCGGACCTTTTGGCCCCGATCTCTATGGCAGGATGGACAGGCACTGGATTGCCAACGGCACCGCCGACAGCCGCCGCCTGAAGCCCTGGCTCGACCCCCTGGGACTGGAGCCCACCGCCCTGGGCGGTTTCGATCCCTACGGCAGCCCGTACGACCCACCCCTGAGCCTGGAGGCCGAAGTAGTGGACGACGAGGTGAAGCTTTCGTGGAAGCCCCCCGGCTACATTGCCGATGCCGGGGCCTGGTTTGCCTACAATACCGAAATGAGCCACCTGAGCTGGCAGCAGCCCCAGCGGGCCACCCTGTTCAGCGCCGCCGACTTCGACCTCAGCTACCCGGTCTCCATTACCCGGCTGGCCCATTATTTTTACGAGCATTCCGAACACCCCTGGCCCGGCGATGGCTTCGACTTCAAGATATACGATGCCGACGGCGAATCCCTGTTGTACGAATCGGTTCTTCTTACGGCCATTTCCGGCCAGCCTTTCGTATACACCCTGGACCAGCCCCTTGAAGTTGCCGCCGATTTCTATGTGGCTGTTGCTCCGGCCCACAACAGCGGCCATCCCTCTTCGGTCATGAAGCTGATGGATGAGGCCGCCCACTCCCAATCGGTTATCGGCTCGCCCGGCAACTGGAACCCCTATGTGGGCGACGAAGGGTATTTCGAATTCTATATGATGGTACACATTGGTGGCGACAAAAGCAGATCGCCGGCTCAATGGATCTCTTCACCTTCCGGGTCGTGGCCGTCCGCCCGCCGCCTGACCCCGACTTCCGGCGGTTCGCCGGCCATCAGGCATGCAGCACTAGGAAGCCATCACTGCAAAGCCGATGGCGAACCTGCCCTGTCGGGCTTTGGTGTCTATCGCGACAATGCCCTGCTGGCCATCATCGACGACCCCGGTATGCTCAACTTTACCGACAGCGGCCTGGAACCCGGTCAGTATGCCTATTTTGTGACCGCCCTCTACGACGACACGGGTGAGTCGGAAAGGTCCAATACCGTATTTGCCCTGGTTGAGGAGCCGGTGGTCCTGTACGAGGCCGTCGTTTCCGTGACCGACCAGCACGGGCAGCCGCTCGAAGGGGCCGAGGTTACGGTAACCCCCTATGTGGAGGAGGCCGATGAACTGTTCTACGAGAACTGGGAAGGCTACGGCGATTTTGTCACCGACCTGTCGCCCTGGCATACCGAAGACCCCATTGGAGAACTTACCTACGGGGCGGAGACCTTCAGCTTTCCCGGAGCCACCCAGCCCTTTGCCTTCATGAGCTTCAACCCTTTCGAAACGAGCCCCCCCATCGACCATCCTCCGGTGGATGGCAGTCGTTATGTGGTGGCCATCTCGTCGGCGCACAGCCCCACCCGCGATGAGAATAAATGGCTCATCTCCCCTGCCGTATCTATTGAAGGGGCTGCCAGACTCAGCTTTTATGCCAAATCGATCACTGCCCAGTATGGCCTGGAAAGGATTCGGGTACTGGTATCCACTTCGGGGGATCATCCTGATGATTTCATCCATGAATTGTCGCCCGACCCCTATATCGAAGTGCCTCAAAGCTGGACCACCTACCACTTTGACCTTGGCGATTTTGTGGGGAAGGAGATCCATTTTGCCGTACATTACGTATCGCACGATGCCTTTATCCTGATGCTGGACGCCCTGCGCATCGGAGGGGGCCTGTTCAAGGAAGAGGATTCCCTGACCCTGATCACCGGCGAAAACGGACAGGCTGTTTTTATGCTACCCGACGGGATGTATCAATACCGGGTACGCTTGCCCGGTTATTCGGGAGCCCGGGAAGTATTTATCCTGGCCGGAGAGGACGCCTTCTTCGATGCCGTTTTGTCGGATCTGGCCTATGCACTGAATCTGGAGGTCCGGCCCGAAAATGGCGGCGTGGCCATCGACCGTACCGATGCTGCGCCTTATGCCCCCGGCACTCAGATAAGTGTAGAGGCCATCCCGGCCCCCGATTTTCTGTTTGCCGGCTGGAGCAGGGACGAAGACAGCGACTTTGTCAGCACCGAGCCCGAATACAGTTTTGAAATGGGAGCGGCCGACCTGACGCTTACGGCCCATTTTGAATCCGACCCCACTTTCGTCCATCGTCCTTCCGCCGGGCCGGCAATCAAGGTTTTTCCGAATCCGGCATCCCGGCAACTGACCGTTACCATGCAAACAGGCGCCCCAATCAGGGAACTCAGGCTGGTCAATATGCTGGGTCAGGTCGTGCTTACACTTCATAGCCCTGGTGAGCACACCCTGGTGGCCGATGTGTCCTTCCTGCCCGGGGGGATCTATATAGTGCAGGCAACTACCGAAAACGGGTTGGTTTCTTCCAGGGTCCGGATCCGGAGATAGTTTCCTGCCTTTTTCCCCAACCGGTATGCTTTTTCCGGTTGTGGCCGTTTTTTTTTATTATTTTTATGGCTGTCAGAAATACAGTCATTTATCTATTGTTTAAGGAATGATGTTCCGCCCGCGATTTGCCTCATACGCAGCCCGGCTGCTTCTTGTTTTTCTGGTGAGCGTCCCGCTTGCCGCTGCCACAGCACAGACCTCCTTTGTGCTGATCCAGGAGCACGGGGCCGCCAAATCCGGGGCGGCTGCCCGTGACGAACTGAATTTCCTGGACGATGTGGCTGCCATCAGCCGCTTTGTTCCCGTTGAATTGACCGGCCAGCTCACGGAGCGTTCCGTGGCCAAAGCAGGCGACCGCCTGATTCTGAACCTTTTTCCCGACCTGCTGGCAGAGGCAGTGATCGAACGCGCCCATACCGATGCCAACGGAACCTTCGTGATCAGGGCCGCCATCGGTGACCCCCTGCCCGGCTATGTGATCATGAGCAGCAGGGGGGGGCGCAGTCTGGTCAACATTAATTTGATCGGGAGTACTTCCTTTTTCCGCATCACCAGCCATCCTGAAACGGGGGTGCATTACCTGGTGGAGCTCGACAAAACACAGATGGATGAATACCACGACTGTCCCACCGAAATCCCCCCACCACCCGGCCCTGATGAACTCAGGGAGCAGGAACGAATCAAAGAACGCCTGAAAACAAAGGAACTGGGCCCGGACGACCATGCCACCATCGATGTGCTGATCGTATACACGCCTGCCGCCGCACAATGGGCTGATCAAAACGAAAGCGGCATTGCCAACACCATTGCCCAGTCCATGGAGTCGGCCCAGCTGGTATCGGAAAACAGCCAACTCCACCTGACCTACCGGCTGGTGCACTCGCGGCTTATCGATTATACCGAAAGCTCTTCGCCCAATGCCGATCTGCGCCGGCTTACCGCCAGGCCCGATTTCAACCCCTGGGGGCAGACCCACGACGGGGAGATCATCCCCGGCTATATGTACGAGGTGCATACCTGGCGCAACCA
>PWJC01000093.1 GCA_003560165.1 Bacteroidales bacterium | reverse complement strand
TATGGCTTACCCTGCAAACGCACAAGAATGTAATGGCCGTTGCTTCGCTCAAGGATCTGGCTGCCGTTATCCTGGTTAACGGACACAAGCCCGATGCGAACACTGCGGGGCAAAGCAATGAGGAAGATATCCCTGTTCTTGGCACGACGATGCCTGCTTTTGAACTGAGCGGGAAATTGTACGAAATGATCAGTAAACAAGAATAATGCAAAAATACAGCGCCGACCTGCATGTGCATACCGTGCTCTCGCCCTGCGGCGACCTGGATATGAGCCCGGCAAACATTGTGGAGGCTGCTGCCCGGAAGCGCATCGACATTTTGGGCATTGCCGACCACAACCACACAAAGCATTGTGCGTTGATCAGAAAAATGGCAGAGCAAAAGGGGATCTTCGTGCTTGGTGGGGCGGAAGTGACCACCAGGGAAGAGATTCACTGCCTTGCGTTCTTTGAAAACAATGAGTTGCTTGAGGAGTTCCAGCAATACCTTGAAACATACCTCCCCCTGATAAACAACCGTCCGGAGGTTTTTGGGCACCAGGTGGTGGTGGACGAGGAGGAAATGATTGTCGAAGAGATCGGGCCGTTGCTGATTTCTGGTATCGAGCAGTCGCTGGAGCAGGTGGAAGAGAAGGTACACAGCCTTGGCGGATTGTTCATCCCGGCCCATATCGACCGGCCCAGCTTCAGTTTGATGAGCCAGCTTGGGTTTATACCTCCGGGGCTGAAAGCCGATGCCCTGGAGATCAGTGCCAATACCACGGCAGAGCAGATCATCGGTCTGTACCCCGAGCTGGGGTCCTATTCTTTTATCGGGAATTCGGACGCCCACCATCCTGCTCAGATCGGAAAAAGGTTTTCGAGGTTCTGCATGAAGGAGATCAGTTTTGATGAAATCGGCAAGGCCCTCAGAAAGGCAGGGGGAAGAGGGGTGGAAATTGTAAATGCCCCCCTGCAATAAGTTGTAAAAGATGAAGGATCTGGCCTTGCATATTATGGATATAGCGCAAAACTCTATCACTGCCGGTGCAAAAACCATTCGGGTGGAGGTGGAGGAAGATACCGCGGCCAACGTTTTCCTGATCCGGGTAGAAGACGACGGTTGCGGGATGAGCCCCCGGGAGGTGGAAAAGGCGACCGACCCCTATTATACCTCGCGCACCACCCGCAAGGTGGGACTGGGCATCCCTCTGTTCAGGCAACATGCAGAGCAGGCCGGGGGGTATTTGCAGATCCGCTCAAGCCGGGGGAAGGGGACCGCTGTCGAGGCCATGTTCAGGCACGACCACATCGACCGGCAGGAACTTGGCGATATGGGCGGGGTAGTGACGCTGCTGATGGGAGGGAACCCCGAAATCAGGTTTTGTTACCGCCACGTGAGGGACAAAAAGGAGTTTCTGATCGACACCCGCGAGATTGGTGAAGCCATTGAGGGCGTGCCCCTGAGTGAACCCGGAGTGATCAGGTATGTCAGGGAAATGATTCGTGAGCAGTTGAAGGAGATACAGGCAATCTGAAAAATCAACAGACAGTAATAACATTTAAAGTAGAAAACGATGACAAAAATTAAATCTTTGGCCGATTTAAAAAAGATGAAAGGCGAGCTTCAGTCGAAGATAGCCCTGAGGGAAAAAAGCGACAAACCCGAAGGCCGCGTGCAGGTCAAGGTGGCCATGGCCACCTGCGGGATCGCTTCGGGCGCGAAAGAAGTGATGGAATACATGGTGGATGAGATGGACAAGCGCAACATCGACGCCATCGTCACCCAGACCGGCTGCATGGGCTATTGCTATGCCGAACCCACCATCGAGGTAAACCTTCCCGGTCATGAACCCCTAGTGTTCGGCTATGTAGATATCAAAAAGGCGGACGAGATCATTGAGAAATACATCCGGAACCAGGAATTGGTCGAGGGGATCATCCCGATGAATTATCAAACCATTGAAAAAAATAAATAAGGAGGACGATCGTAATGGCAAAATTCAAAATGCATATGCTGGTTTGTGGTGGCACTGGTTGCCGTGCTTCTGCCAGCGACATGCTTTAAGAGAATTTAAAAAAGGAAGTGAATGCACAGGACCTCCAGGATGAGGTTCAGGTAGTCACCACGGGTTGTTTCGGGTTTTGTGAGAAAGGGCCCATCGTCAAGGTGATCCCCGACAATACCTTTTATGTATCGGTTGAGCCCGGCGACGCCGGGGAAATCATTGCCGAGCACGCCATCAAGGGCCGCCGTGTAGATAGGCTGCTTTATGTGGACCCAACCAACAAACAGCAGATTGCCGACTCCAGGGGTATGGGCTTCTACAAAAAACAGATCCGTATTGCCCTTCGCAATTGTGGTTTGATAGACCCGGAAAACATCGACGAATACCTGGCTGCCGACGGTTATGAAGCCATGGGCAGGGTGTTTGCCGAAATGAGCCCCGAAGAGGCCATACAGGAAATGATCGATTCCGGACTGCGCGGACGCGGCGGTGGCGGCTTTCCCGCCGGTATCAAGTGGCAGATCGCCAGCAAGGTGGAGGCTGACCAGAAATATGTGGTGTGCAACGCCGACGAGGGTGACCCCGGGGCCTTTATGGATCGCTCCATACTGGAGGGCGATCCCCATTCTGTACTGGAAGCCATGGTGATCAACGGGTATTGCATCGGTGCCACCAAAGGGTTGATCTATATCCGGGCCGAATACCCCCTGGCCATCAACCGACTCAAGATCGCCATCGGGCAGGCCCGCGACTACGGTTTGCTTGGTAAGGACATCCTGGGGAGCGGTTTTGATTTTGACGTAGAGATCCGTTACGGTGCCGGGGCCTTTGTATGCGGCGAGGAAACCGCCCTGATACACTCCATGGAGGGCGAAAGAGGAGAACCCACCTTTAAGCCTCCTTTCCCTGCCCAAAGCGGTTACCTTGGTAAACCCACCAATGTGAACAATGTGGAAACATTTGCCAATGTGCCGGTGATCTTCAACAAGGGCGCCAAATGGTTTGCCGGCATCGGCACCGAAAAATCAAAAGGTACCAAGGTGTTTGCCCTGGCCGGAAAGATCAACAACGTGGGGCTCATCGAAGTCCCCATGGGCATTACACTCCGGGAAGTGATCTTCGAAATCGGCGGAGGCATCAAGGATGGCAAGAAATTCAAGGCGGTGCAAACCGGTGGACCTTCCGGGGGCTGCCTGACCGAGAAACACCTGGACACTCCCATCGATTTCGACAACCTGTTATCGGCCGGTTCGATGATGGGGTCGGGAGGCATGATCGTGATGGACGAAGACGATTGCATGGTGGCCGTGGCCAAATTCTATCTCGACTTTACCGTAGAGGAAAGCTGCGGGAAATGTTCTCCCTGCCGCATCGGAAACAAGCGTTTGTATGAACTGCTCGACAATATCACCAAGGGGCAGGCCGACAAGGAAGACCTCGAGAATATGCGCAATCTCTGTGGAGTGATCAGGGATTCTTCGCTGTGCGGGCTGGGACAGACTTCTCCCAATCCTGTACTTTCCACCATGGATAATTTCATGGACGAATACATTGCCCATGTGGAAGAAGACCGCTGCCCGTCGGGGGTTTGCAAAGACCTGATACGCTATGAGATCATTCCTGAAAACTGCGTGGGTTGCACGGCGTGTGCCCGCAATTGCCCGGTAAACTGCATTGCCGGCGAAAGAAAACAACTGCATGTCATCGACCAGTCGCTGTGCATCAAATGCAATGCCTGCTTCGAGAAATGCAAGTTTAACGCAGTAGCAATTATTTAAAAACACTAAGAAAACGCACTAATGGAACTGATTAAAATCAACATAGACAACCGAACTGTAGAGGTGGAAAAAGGGACTACCATCTTCCATGCAGCCAAAAAGTTGGGCATCGATATCCCGACGCTTTGTTATATGAATCTGGGCGATTTGAATATTGAGCACAAACCCGGTGGCTGCCGCGTTTGCGTGGTCGAAGTGGAAGGCCGCCGCAACCTGGCACCGGCCTGCGCTACCGAATGCTACGACGGCATGGTGGTTCATAGCCACAGCATGCGCGTATTGAATGCCCGCAAAACTGTATTGGAACTCATCCTTTCCGACCATCCTTTCGATTGCCTGATCTGTGCCAAGAGCGGCACCTGCGACCTGCAGAACATGGCCATCAAAATGGGGGTGCGCAGCATTCCATTCCAGGGCGAGAAATCGACCTACAAACCCGATTTTTCACCGGCCATCATCCGCGAAATGGACAAATGCATCATGTGCCGCCGCTGCGAAACCATGTGCAACGACTTCCAGACCGTGGGCGTGCTCTCGGGCATCCACAGGGGATTTGAAAGCGTGGTTGCCCCGGCCTTCGAACGCGACCTCGACCACAGCGAATGTACCTATTGCGGCCAATGCGTTGCCGTTTGCCCCACCGGAGCCCTTACCGAGGTCGACCATACCACCCAGCTGATCCGCGATCTGGCCGATCCGGCCAAAAAAGTGGTGGTACAGACCGCCCCTGCCGTCAGGGCAGCCCTGGGCGAAGCCTTTGGCATGGAGCCCGGCACCCTGGTCACCGGTAAAATGGTGGCAGCCCTCCGCAGACTTGGGTTCGACTATGTGTTTGACACCGACTTTGCTGCCGACCTCACCATTATGGAAGAAGGCACCGAACTGCTTGATCGCCTTACCCGTTTCCTCGACGGGGACAAGGAAGTGAAACTGCCCATGCTTACCTCGTGCTGCCCGGGGTGGGTCAACTTTTTTGAATATCATTTCCCCGACATGCGCGACATCCCTTCTACGGCGCGTTCGCCCCAGCAGATGTTCGGGGCTATAGCCAAAACTTATTTTGCCGACCAGATAGAGACCAAGCGAGACGAGATGGTGGTGGTGTCGGTGATGCCCTGCGTTGCCAAAAAATACGAATGCACCCGCGAGGAGTTTAAGGTTGACGACAATCCCGATGTGGACTACAGCATCTCTACCCGCGAACTGGCCATGCTGATCAAGCGAAGCAATATGGACTTTGCCAGCCTGCCCGACGAAGAATTCGATATGCCCATGGGTGAATCTACCGGCGCTGCCGTGATATTCGGCACCACGGGTGGGGTGATCGAGGCCGCCGTGCGCACAGCCTACGAGCTCCACACCGGAAAGACCCTGGAAAAGATCGATTTTGAGCAGCTTCGGGGCATCAAGGGCACCCGTTCGGCCAGCGTTGACTTTGACGGAGTCGAGATCAAAATCGGCATTGCCCACGGACTGGGACAGGCCCGCAAACTGCTTGACGACATCAAGGCAGGAAAGAGCCAGTACCACGCCATCGAGATCATGGCCTGTCCGGGCGGCTGCGTGGGCGGAGGCGGACAGCCGCTGCACCATGGCAACCCCGAGATCATCAAGGCGAGGCAAAAGGCCATTTATCAGGAAGATGCCGGCAAGCCCATCCGCAAGTCGCACGAGAATCCGTCCATCATCAAACTGTACGACGAATTCCTCGGCAAACCGATGAGCGAAAAGGCCCATCACCTGCTGCACACCCACTATTTTGACAAAAAACGCAAAGATGTGCTGCTCGACTAAGCTGGCGCACTGCCAGGGCATATGAGGTAATAACTGATAAAACCAAGTATCATGACATCCATAAAACTTAAACTGAAAGAAAGCGAAGTGCAACAGCTGAAAGAGGTTGCCAGGTCGTTCGACAACAAGCCCGGAGAGCTGATCAATGTGTTGCACAAGGCACAAGAGATCTTCGGATACCTGCCTGCCGAGGTGCAGGAGGTGGTTGCCAGCGAACTGAATGTTTCGGTGGCCAAGGTATACGGCGTAGTAACCTTCTATTCCTTTTTCACCATGCTGCCCAGGGGAAGGTACCCCATTTCGATCTGCACCGGAACGGCCTGCTATGTGCGCGGTGCCGAGAAAGTTCTTGACGAGTTCAAGCGGTTGCTGAAGGTTCCGGTGGGCGAGACCACTGCCGATGGCAAATTCTCCATCACCTGCCTGCGCTGTGTCGGCGCCTGCGGCCTGGCCCCCGTGGTCATGGTAGGCGACAAGACTTACGGAAGGGTGACTACCGACGGGGTAAAGGGCATCCTCAAGGAGTACGAAGACGAAGTATAGGCTCCCCGTTCTTATTATGCCCAAAGGGGTTGTTCCGTATATGCGGGGCAGCCCCTTTGTTTGTCTTCCAGGGCAATGTGTTCGTTTACTGAGCGAGGCCGGCCATAGCGCGTCGAACGGAGCCGCATAAATATTCCGGACCAAGCCAGGACATGAAATTGCGCCGGATCGGTACCGCTTACTCCTTGAGTATTTTGCCGCTTTGAACCAGTCCGTGCCCGGTGATTCGGTAAACATATACCCCGGGTTTGATCTCCGGCAACGAAAAGCTGTCCTGCCCCTTGATAACCCTGGACATCAACAGCCTGCCGGCAGTATCGTACAGCAAAAACCTTGCCTCCGGAACATTTGCGGGCAGTTGGACATTCAACAGTTCCTTAACCGGATTCGGATATGGCATAATAGCAGGCACCGCGGGTTCGTCTTTTGATGCGACTTCGGCGTCCGAATGCGCTGAATAGAAAAGATGGAAGGTGTACTCGTTTGACCACGATCCGTCTCGCCGGTAGCGGGTTGAAAATGATGATAGCTTACTGGTTGGAAGCATGCCTCTGTAGTGGCTCCAATTCGGGGGAAGTGCCAAATCGGAAAAACTGTATGCATGGTTAAAGACCAGCTCTGTCTGCTCCCAGGCCTGCCATTGCCCGTTCAGATATTCGGAAGGTTCATATTTTATGGGGTTCCCATATGCATCATACCGGTATTCATGTTTGTGCTGCGCTAGCCAGGGTCTGGCTTCTGAACTTCGGGTATGCATGACCTGGGAAACAAGGTTCTGGTGATCATCGTATACTGATTCTTGCCAGGATCTACTCACCCACTGTCCAGCCTGGTCGGACCATATGTAGTGATACCTGTCCTTTATTTGGCCATGCTGGGTGTACTGGTATTCGATTTTTGTGGCAGGAATGTATCTTTTGTGTTCATTGTCCCATGCATAGGTAATTTCCCGGGTATGCTGATCTGAATCGTTGAATGTGTAGAGGGTTTTATTCCAGTGCGTCCACTCCCCGCTACCGTAATGCTGGCCGGATGCGTACGCGGCTATTCTGTTGCCCCGGTCATCGTATTCGTAATCAAATTGATTACGCTTTATCCACTCTGAGCTGTCGGGTATGAACCCCATCACGATGGTCGTTGAATGAAACCCCCGCTCGTCATATGCATACAAAGTTCTGTCATACCGCACCAGTTTGTTGCTGCCAAAATACCACACATATTTTGAGAATTCTTCCAAAAGTCCGTCGTCGCGGTAAATAAATTCTTCCATGCCCCAAAAAGGAGCCCATACGCTCATTTCCTTGTCCCATTCCATAATGAATATGTTTTTGATCCTGCCAAGCTCATCATACAAAAACATTTCTTTCCATGCCTTATCCAGAATAACACTATCAAGCTTCAAAACCGGAGTATTGTCACCCGATCGCATCCTGAGCATAGGTTCAAGATAAACCGGATGAAAGCCCTTGTCCTGGTCAATGCCTTCACGTTGGTTTGATTGAATGGAAGCAGGCAGCATACGGCCATTCAGTTCATGCGGTTGAGTCTCCCGCCCCCGCATATGTTCTCCTTTTCCTGTCGCAGCCAGTACGACGGTCAGGACCAGGACGGTTATTATCCGTTTCATGTCGATCAATTTAATGGATAAGCATATTGTACTATAATCAGGATAATTTGTACTATGCTGGTGGATGGTCTGTGTGGTTCAATTAATTCCCGTGGCTTTATGAATGGATGCTCCGGCACCGTTAATGCATGCTGAAGTCGCGTTGTGCTGTTGGAAAAAAGGCAAAAATGGTCAAGCAAGGAAATAGGTGCACATAAATATATAGCAATATAATAAAATAAATATATAAAAGCAATACCCCCAATGAATTTTTTCGGAAATTTTACAAGTTTCGTTCGACCGGGCGATCACGACAGGCGCGAGCGGAATACGCACCAGCATTATGGCAGCTTCTTTTGTTTTTTTGCAGCATTAGGCAATAATCCCGGAAACGACTTTACGGCTGTTCCCACCATTATACCTGGCAATGTTTCGTTCATCGCCCAATATGCAACACTATTCCGCATACCGGGCTCAAACGGCATAAAACACGATCGGGGCATGAACACCATACCGCCCTGCGGTCCTTAACAAGCTCCCTGGCTATTTT
>PWJC01000112.1 GCA_003560165.1 Bacteroidales bacterium | reverse complement strand
CTTCAACTCTTCAACTCTTCAACTCTTCAACTCTTCAACTCTTCAACTCTTCAACTCTTCAACTCTTCAACTCTTCAACTCTTCAACTCTTCAACTCTTCAACTCTTCAACTTTTCAACTTACTTCTTTCTGTCTTCCGTCTTCCGTCTTCTGTCTTCTGTCCTCCGTCTCCGTCCTTTCTCCCAACTACAAGACTATATGATTTTCCGCACGTTTTTGGCCACGTCCTGGCCGTTGTGTTTCTGCTCGATGGTGAACTCCACCATATCGCCCGTTTCCAGTTCGTTAAAGCCTTCGTCGAGCACATCGGTGTGGTGAAAGAACAGGTTGTTGTTGGGATAGCGGATAAAGCCATATCCGTTTTTCAGACTCAATACCTCCCCGGTTTCGGTTTCCTGTATGCTTGATGAGGCCGGCCGGCCGTTCGCATGCCCTTCGTCCGGAACGAAGAGGTTGATCAGGACGGGGTCGCTCTGTGCCGTACGCCCATCGATTACCGCATTCATCCTTACCGGGTAGCTTACCTCACGGAGCAGTGCTTGGGAGGTGCGGGTGATCACTTTCTGCCCTTCGTCGTTGGTGAACTCAAAGTCCCAGCAAAGCAACATCACCTTGACCCCGATGGCATTGATCTTGCGGATCAGGGGGACAAAATCCCCGTCGGAAGCAATCAATACCAAGAGGTCCATTTTTCCGGAAACGGCCATATCGTATGCCTCCAGGGCCAGGAAAACATCTACGTTCTTCTCCTCCCTTTTGCCGTGGAAGGTCTTTATCGGATAATAATGCGTGACCAGGCCCTCCGACATCAGGATGTCGTCGAAGACCCTTTCGTAATAAAGCTGGTTCCCCCTCTGGGCAGCTTCCTGTGCGCTGACACGCCCCCTGAAATAATGGGCATCGGATATACGGCACAAGTCAGTGCTTACTCCCTCCGAAATGCTCACCTGGTGCAGGATGAATTCGTGCAGGCCGGCAATGCTCAGGCGTTTCTTGCGGGGATGCACATAATTGTAATAATTGCTGACGTGCAGGAAGTAATTTCCATCATAAAACACGCCGATACGTGTAAGGCTTGATTGTTTTTCCATAGAATAAGACCGATCGGAATAATTACAGTTTAACAAACGATTAAAAATGATATCAGGTTCAGGTATAACTAAAAAGGGCTATGTGTATGCAGGCAAAAATAAATAAAAATCACCGATCTGCGGGCTTTCTTCCTTTTTGTGTAAATCGGGGGCGATATTTCACCAAAGTACGTAATTTTGTGGGCTAAAGCAAGTATGTATGCCAAAGGAAAAACCAGGAATACCAAAGGGCACCAGGGATTTCAACCCCCTCGAAATAGCCCGCAGAGAAATGATATTCAGTCAGATACGCAGGGTTTTCGAGCTCCATGGTTTCAGGCCCATCGAAACACCTGCCATGGAAAATCTGTCGACCCTGATGGGCAAATACGGGGAGGAAGGCGACCGCCTGATTTTCCGCATTCTGAACTCCGGGGACTTTCCTGCCCGGGTTAGTGATGAAGAATGGCAGTCGAGGGATGCCGCCCGGCTGTCGGCCCGCATCTGCGACAAGGCTTTGCGTTACGACCTTACGGTTCCCTTTGCCCGTTTTGTTGTTCAGCACCAGCACCAGATCAGCTTCCCCTTCAGGCGATACCAGATTCAGCCTGTCTGGAGGGCCGACCGTCCGCAAAAGGGAAGGTACCGTGAGTTTGTTCAGTGCGATGCCGACGTCATTGGCAGCGATTCCCTGGTCAACGAAGCCGGGTTCATGCAGATCATCGACGAGGTGTTCTCTTCCCTGGGGCTGAATGTCGAGATCCGGATCAACAACCGCAAGATACTTGCCGGGCTGGCTGACTACATCGGGCACCCCGACCGCATGGAAATCATCACCACGGCCATCGACAAGATCGAGAAGATCGGGATGGATGAGGTATGCAACGAATTGCTCGAACAGGGGCTGAACCACGACGCCATAGAGAAGCTCAAACCCGTCCTCTTGCTTCCGGGTACCAACGCTTCGAAGCTGGAGGCCCTTTCGGGGTTACTGCAGGGCAACCAGGCCGGGATGCAGGGCATTGCCGAGATCAGGGAGGTGCTCGACATTGTTGCGGTAACCCCCACAGACTGTGAACTGACCTTCGACCTTACCCTGGCCAGGGGCCTGAATTACTATACCGGGGCCATCATCGAGGTCAGGGCGCTGGATGTGCCCATGGGAAGCATTTGCGGGGGTGGACGGTACGACAACCTTACCGGCATATTCGGACTGGAGGGCGTTTCTGGCATCGGCATTTCGTTTGGAGCCGACAGGATATACGATGTGATGATTTCCCTGGGGCTTTTCCCGGATGCTCCGGGCATTTACAGCCAGCTGTTGGCTGTGAATTTCGGTCCCCGCGAAAGGGATTACTGCCTGCCGCTGCTTTCGCAGTTGCGCGCCGGAGGTGTCCGCTGCGAAATGTATCCCGGGTTTGCCAAAGTGAAAAAGCAGCTGCAGTATGCCGACAAAAACGGCATTCCCTTTGTGCTGATGGCCGGAGAGGAAGAAATGAAAAGCCAGCTGTACTCGCTGAAGAACATGCAGAGCGGGGAGCAGAAGACCCTGCCGGCCTCCGGGGTGATCGAAGAGCTGGCCCGGGAAGGCGGTTGAGGCTATCCCAAGCTTGAATAACCCAATAATCAAGTCTGAAATGCAAACACATTCGATTACAAACGATCACATAGGTTTCGAACTGGTGCCCGGGGTGATGCAGGGCAGGCTGAAACTTGAGCTGCCAGAGGAGACCCGGCGCCGGGTGATGGCTTGCCGGGATTACCTCGATAAGAGGATACAGCGGCAGGAAGGTCCCATTTACGGGGTGACCACGGGTTTTGGCTCTCTGTGCGACCACAGCATATCGACCGAAGACCTTCGGAGCCTGCAGCGCAACCTGGTCATGTCGCATGCCTGCGGGATGGGGGATGAGGTCCCCGATCCGGTTGTCAGGCTGATGCTTTTTCTGAAGATACAGTCGCTGGCCTATGGGCATTCGGGAATTCGTATGGAAACCCTGGAGAGACTGGTGGATTTTTTCAATCACGACATCCTGCCGGTGGTTTACACCCAGGGATCGCTGGGGGCATCGGGCGACCTGGCCCCCCTGGCTCATTTGGCCCTGCCTTTGCTGGGAATGGGTGAGCTCAGAAGGGGAGGGCAAAAGCTGGCTGCGCCCGGGGTTCTGGAAGAGTTGGGATGGGAGCCCCTTGAATTGGCTTCGAAGGAAGGTTTGGCGCTGCTCAACGGGACACAGTTCATGGGGGCCTGGGGGGCAGCCGTGATCTCACGTTCGCTCGAACTCTCATTATGGGCCGATTTGATCGCTTCCATGTCGCTGGAAGCTTTTCAGGGACATATTGAGCCGTTTTTCGAACAGGTGCACCGGGTCAGGCCTCATCCGGGGCAGATAGATACCGCAGCGAACATCCGCAGCATCCTCGAAGGCAGTGGGCTGATGGCCGAAAAAAAGAACCACGTCCAGGACCCCTATTCCTTCCGTTGCATTCCGCAGGTCCATGGGGCCAGCAAGGATGCCATCGGCTACGTGGCCGGGGTATTTCTTAACGAAATGAATGCGATAACCGACAACCCCACCATTTTTCCTTCCGACGACCTGATTATTTCGGCAGGCAACTTTCATGGTCAGCCCCTGGCCCTCGGCCTGGATTTCATGGCCATTGCCCTGGCCGAACTGGCAAGCATATCCGAACGAAGGATATACCGCCTCATCTCGGGCAAGCGGAAACTGCCATCTTTTCTGGTGGCAAGGCCCGGGCTGAACTCCGGCTTCATGATCCCCCAGTATACAGCGGCTTCCATTGTCAGCCAGAACAAACAACTGTGCACCCCGGCCTCGGTTGACACCATCGAATCGTCTCAAGGGCAGGAAGACCATGTAAGCATGGGCGCCAATGCTGCGGTCAAGGCAATGAGCGTTACCAACAACCTCGAAAGGGTACTGGCCATTGAGCTGTTGACAGCCTGCCAGGCCATGGGATTCCGAGAGGCAGAAAAGACATCGCCGGTGCTTGCCCGTTTGCTCGGGGCCTTCAGGAAAGAAGTACCCTTTGTGGAAAACGACAGGCTGATGTATGTCGAGATGAAAAAGGCAAATGACTTTATAGCCAGGCGCTCTGCCGCTGATTTTTTTCACCTTGCCTGACGGGACATGACAAAAAAAAGCGGTTGCCGGAAATTCCGGCAACCGCTTTTTTTCTGGCAGCAGGGCCTATGCAGTAGAATAGGCAACGCTGCCTTTGGTTTCCAGGGCCTCCTTCACCACCGCCTGCGCGGCTGCCAGCCTGGCAATGGGCACACGGAAGGGAGAGCAGCTGACATAGTCCATCTCTACCCTGTGGCAGAATTCTACCGAACTGGGTTCGCCCCCATGTTCTCCGCAGATACCGATCTTCAGGCCCGGACGGCCTTTCCGCCCCCTTTCAATGGCCAGCTCGACCAATTGCCCGACACCCTCCTGGTCCAGTATCTGGAAGGGATCGTCTTTGAGCAGTGCCTTTTCCAGATATACCGGAAGGAAGCGCCCGGCATCGTCGCGCGAATACCCGAAGGTCATCTGGGTAAGGTCGTTGGTGCCGAAGGAGAAGAATTCGGCGTTTTCGGCTATCTTGTCGGCGATCAGGGTGGCCCGGGGGATCTCGATCATGGTGCCTACCAGGTATTCCACCCGGTCTCCGCGTTCTTCAAACACCTTTTCGACGGTGTCGCGCACGATCTTTTCCTGAAGCTTCATTTCTTCGTGGGTTCCCGTTAAGGGAATCATGATCTCGGGTATGGCCCTGATCTTTTTCTTCTTCAGGTTCAGGGCCGCCTCAATAATGGCCCTGGCCTGCATTTCGGATATTTCCGGATAGGTATTGCCGAGCCGGCAGCCCCGGTGCCCCAGCATGGGGTTGAACTCGTGAAGCGCATCGACTGCAGACTTCACTTCTTCGGGGCTGATGCCCATTTCTTCGGCCATCTCTTTTTGGTTCTCTTCTTCGTGGGGAAGGAACTCATGGAGGGGAGGATCGAGCAGCCTCACCGTTACCGGCAGATCCTGCATGGCCTCAAAAATACCTTCGAAATCTTCCCTTTGTATCGGCAGCAGTTTGTCGAGTGCCTTGCGCCGCCCCTTTTCGTCCTTTGCCAGGATCATTTCGCGCATGGCCTTGATCCGCACCCCTTCGAAAAACATATGCTCGGTGCGGCACAGACCGATTCCTTTGGCTCCGAACTCGCGGGCCGCTTTGGCATCTTTGGGGGTATCGGCATTGGTGCGGACATGCATGCGGGTGAATGTTTCGGCCAGGTCCATCAGCCTGGCAAAATCTCCGCTCATTTCCGGATCCCTGGTCTTAATCTTGCCGTCAAACACTTCGCCAGTGGTTCCGTTGAGCGAAATAAAATCCCCTTGCTTGAACTCCTTGCCGTCGATGGTCATGGTGCGTTTTTTGTAATTGACCTTCACGGAGCCGGCCCCCGATACGCAGCACTTACCCATTCCTCGGGCCACAACGGCGGCATGGGAGGTCATGCCCCCCCTGGCAGTGAGGATGCCCACCGCGGCGTCCATGCCGCTGAGGTCTTCCGGGGAGGTTTCAATCCGCACCAGGATCACTTTTTTCCCTGTGGCGGCCCAATCTGCCGCGTCGTCGGCAAAAAAGACGATTTGCCCGGTGGCAGCTCCCGGAGAGGCGGGCAGTCCTTTGGCGAGCAAACTGGCCTTGGCCAGTTCCTTCTCGTCGAATACCGGGTGAAGGAGTTCATCCAGTTTATTGGGCTCTACCCTGAGCAGGGCCTCTTCCTGGTTGATGATGCCTTCGTCCAGCATGTCGATGGCAATTTTCACCATGGCCGGGCCGGTACGCTTTCCGTTGCGGGTTTGCAGTATCCAAAGCTTGCCTTCCTGGATGGTGAATTCCAGATCCTGCATATCGTGGTAATGCAGTTCCAGTTTATTCTGTAATTGGTCAAGCTCACGGTAAAGTTCCGGGAACAGTTCCTCGAGCGACGGATAGGTCTCTTTCCGCTCTTTATCGGACACATTCTGGAGTTTGGCCCAACGCTTGGAGCCTTCTTTGGTGATTTCCCGCGGGGTGCGGATACCCGCCACCACGTCTTCTCCCTGGGCATTGACCAGGTATTCGCCGTTGAATACGTTTTCGCCGGTGGCTGCATCTCGGGTAAAGGCTACCCCGGTGGCAGACTGATCGCCCATATTGCCGAACACCATGGCCTGTACGTTCACGGCAGTGCCCCATTCTGCCGGTATGTTGTGCATCTTTCGGTAGTAGGTGGCCCTGGGGTTGTTCCACGACTCAAAGACGGCCATCACCGAGCCCCAGAGCTGCTCCCAGGGGTCTTCCGGGAAATCCTTCCCGGTTTCTTTTTTTACTGCCTTCTTAAAACGGCTTACCAGCTCTTTCAGGTCGTCGGTGGTGAGGTCCTGGTCGGTTTTGGCGTCCTTTTCTTCCTTCATCTGTTCCATGATCACATCAAAGGGATCTTCTTCTTCCTTGCTGGCAGGTTTCATTCCCATGACCACATCGCCATACATTTGCACAAAACGGCGGTAGGAATCCCAGACAAAGCGCTCGTTACCGGTTTTGCGGGCAAGGCCTTCGAGGGTCTCCTCGTTCAGGCCGAGGTTGAGTACGGTATCCATCATTCCCGGCATGGAGGCCCTGGCTCCTGAACGCACCGACATCAGCAGGGGGTTCTCCCTGTCGCCGAAGCCAGTCCCCATTTCCTGTTCCACTTTTTTCATGTTTTCGGCCACTTCCAGCCTGATCTCCCTGATCAGGGCATCGGAGCCCTCCTGGGTAAACATGGTGCAGGCTTCGGTAGTGATCGTAAACCCGGGGGGGACAGGCATCCCGATATTTACCATCTCGGCCAGGTTGGCACCTTTGCCTCCCAGGAGATTCCGCATCGTGGTGTCGCCGTCTGCTTTTTTCCCTCCAAAAAAATAAACTTTCTTGTCGCTCTTATCCATCTTGTTTTTTTTTATATATAAAACCTTGATTTGATTTATGGTGCTGCCTTGTGGCGAATTGCGGGGAAGCCTGCCCGGTGGCAGAACCCCAAAAAAGAGGAACAAATTTACGGATTTTTTGTTTATCCCTTCTTGCCGATGCCCAAAAGATGCTGATCAGGGCAGACCCGCATCGCGTTTTTGCGCATATGGTTAATATATTGTATATTTATTTGCCTGACCCTGTATGCCAAATAACCACCGCTATGGAAGCATTGCAAACGATCGAGCGTTTTGGTGAGTTGCTGAAGGAGGAACCCATCAGTACCCTGGAAGATGAGTGGGTTCTGCCCGGAAGTTGCGTGCTGGAGGCCACTTCTCCCTTTTTCGGTTATTATCACGATGCCCCCATGACCGATATGCAGCCCTATGTTTACCTGGTACTCGATCATCATGTGACAGTTGGCGACATCGCCCGCATCTCGGCCAGGATTCAGTTCGGCACGAACTATCCCTTTGATGCAGCGGTTGGCAGCATAAGCCTGTTTGCGAAGACCATGCCGGTAATCCGCCTTCGCGACATCGGGAATTTTGACCGGATCAAAAGCCTTCAGGAATTGTTCCTGGCCGAGGGAGTCCGTTTCAAAAGCCGGCAGCGCAGTATTAGTGAACAGATGGCCCTGATCAGGCTGTATAAATTCGTCTACCTGAAACCTTTAGATGATTCGATGTACCTCGATCAGCGTGACGAAAACAAGGCCTATTTCGTGCTGCCCCGGCATATCGGCTGGGAAGCCTTTAAAGAGCTCACCAAACAGGTGAAATACGATACCGACCTGTTGTTCTTTGATGCGGCCCAGGCCATGATCTATCAAAATGCCACAGTGGTGGAGCTGGCGCGCATCTACCGGGAAAACCTCACCCCCGACAAACTCTCAGCCATCCGCGACCGCTACCTCAGGCTGCTGGCCTGAACGGGGCGGCCTTGCTTATTCCGTCACATCGTAAAAGCAAGGTTTTGGGGAATATACCTTCCCAGATTCCTTCATGTTCTTCAGGGCTCCCTCCCTTTTTTAAGCATCCTGTCATTTCGAAGCGATTGCGCTGAGAAATCTCAGGGGAGCTTCCGGTTCTTTCCGCCCACCGTCTTCCCTCTTCCTTAGGCTTTCCTGTTTCGTTCTTTTTCCATTGGTTGTACTTTTTCTTTTGGCGATCAAAAGAAAAAGTACCAAAAAGAAAAATCGCCGCTCGCTGTGGACCCTGCTAAAATCTACGG
>PWJC01000019.1 GCA_003560165.1 Bacteroidales bacterium | reverse complement strand
CCTTTCTGCGCTCGTTGCCCCATCCGTTGCTTCTTGATGTCAGCTTTTTAATTTTGGCCTTCATCTTTTCCACACTTTTGGGGTGTATCCTCAACCTTGCTTCTCCTCTATACGGCACACCACCAAAAAAAAAGGCTGCCCGGACAGGGCAGCCTCCCTGGTAAGGTATGGGTGACAGACAACTACCAGCGTCCACGTCCCATTGGTTGGGGAGCCCCCCTTCCATGCCTGCCCATTTGCCCCATGGAGGTGCCCCTGCCGGGACCCCGGGTGCTGCGGCTGTCAAAGATCACCCGCTGCTCGTCGGTAAGCAGTTCGCGAATGGCCTGGCGGTGCTCAACATTTTCCTTCAGCCGGGCATTGCGCAATTCGGTCATCTGATCAATGAGGTGGTGAATGGCTTCGATGTCTGCGTCGTCGCCGATCATCCGGCTGCGCTTTTCTGCCCGCAGTTCATCCATACTGCTACGGTGGCGTGTGGTCCTTTCCAACTGCTGCAACCGCAGGTCTCTGATCTGATCCTGTTGCTCCCCGGTAAGCCCGGGAATGTCCAGGCAGGCCTGCATGGGCATCTGCCCGGGTCGCCCGGCCCGGTCGTGGTCGTATAAACGCTCTGCCTGGCGTTGCTGCAGACGTAAATCAGGTGCCCTCCTGCCTCTTTGGGCAAAGGCTTCCGAAGAAATTAACAGGAAAAACACCATTAAGAAGCTGATAAACAATTTTGTTTTCATACGGAAAGTTTTTTACAAAATTAAGGGTTTCATTTATCCCTTTGATGACACAAGGACAAAAAGGTTTAATTTGATATGTTGATATTTTTTTCCTCAACTCCTCAACTTTTCAACTTTTCAACTCTTCAACTCTTCAACTCTTCAACCCTTCAACCCTTCAACATATTTATTTCTACTACCTTTCACCTTCTACCTTCTTTCCATTGTCCTGTCGATCTTTCCTGTCAAAAAGCCACCATTGCTTGTTTTGGTTTAAAAGGTTTTTTTACTTTTGTGACGGATTCAAGACTTAAAAAGATGCCTCAACAAACTTTCATGACATGAACTGGAAATGGATCACACCCAAGATGCTGGTAATTAGTGGCATAATTCTTTTTGCGGCCTTAATGCGGCTGCTGCCCCACTTCCCCAACTTCACCCCCCTGGCCGCCATCGCATTGTTCGGGGGCGCACATCTGGGCAAACGCCGGCTCACTTTGCTCATCCCATTGATCGCACTTCTAATCAGCGATTTTTTCCTTGGTTTCCACGAAATGATGATCCCGGTATACCTCGGATTTGCCCTGATCGTCCTGCTCGGTCACCTGATACGCAACAACATCCGTATTCCCTATGTCATCGGTGGCTCGCTGGCCGGCTCCCTGCTTTTTTTCCTGATCACCAACTTTGGCGTATGGGCTATGACCCCATATTATCCCGGCAATGTTCAGGGATTGCTTACCAGCTATACCATGGCCATTCCGTTTTTCCACGCCAGCCTGCTGGGCGACCTGTTTTACAATGCGGTATTTTTCGGTGGCTTTTACCTGGTCCAGCTCAGGTTCCCTGTTCTGAAACCTGCTTGAGCTCCGGGCCCGGCAGCACCCCTACCCTTTCCTCCGCAGTGGAAAGGGTTTTTTTATTTGTGAACAACCGCATGCCTGCTGCCTTTGGACGCTGTTGCCTATGGGCGCCGGGGGTTTTTATCACTTGTTGTTTAGGCAGATAATCCGTAATTTTGCGAATGGGAAAACCCCATAATACAATCCCAGGCCATGGCACTTACCTTTTTCAAAACGCCCCGAAATAAAAAATACAATTACAAACCGGTCTATTACGACAAAAAAAAGGAAGAACGTGAGAAACGTCAAAAGGCAGCCATAGAAGGGGGGGGAGAGAACTACGAAAAGGCCCTTCGCGACCGCCTTCAACTGCGCTGGAAGCGAAGCTCCGGCGCCAGGAGCAGAAAGGCCTCCAATCAGCGGTTGATCCTCATCTTTGTGGTGATGTTCCTGTTAGTCTACCTGATCTTCTTCCTTTAAATACCCGAAAAAAAGCCCCCAGATGTCCGATTTGATAAAGCTGTTGCCCGATGCTGTGGCCAACCAGATCGCTGCGGGTGAGGTCATTCAGCGGCCTGCCTCTGCAGTGAAGTAACTGCTCGAGAATGCCATCGACGCAGGGGCCGATAATGTGCAGCTGATTATTAAAGATGCCGGGAAAACCCTGATCCAGGTGGTGGATAACGGTTCGGGGATGAGCCAGGCCGACGCCCGGCTGTGTTTCGCGCGGCATGCCACATCCAAGATAAAACAGGCCAGCGATCTGTTCTCCATACGTACCATGGGGTTCCGCGGAGAAGCACTGGCTTCGGTCGCTGCCATATCCAGGCTGGAGATCAAAACCCGCAGGACAACCGACGAAATGGGCTGCGAAGTGATTGTGGAAGCTACCCGACTGGAGTCGCAACGAGCGGTTCAATGCGCTGCGGGCAGCAGCATCGCTGTCAAGAACCTGTTTTTCAACACCCCGGCCAGGCGCAACTTCCTCAAGTCTGACAGCGTGGAAAAGCGGCATATCCTTGTGGAGTTCTACCGCATTGCTCTGGCATTCCCTGATATTTCCTTCCAGCTTTACCAAAACGGGAAACTCACCCACCAGCTCGAAAAAGGCAAGCTGAAGCAACGCATCGGAGGCCTGTTTGGGCATCACTACAACCAGCGCCTGGTGCCCGTTGAAGAGCACACCGACATTGTTTCGGTAAGCGGATTCGCCGCAAAGCCCGAATACGCAAAAAAAACCCGCGGTGAACAGTTTTTCTTCGTAAACCGGCGTTATGTGCGTTCTCCCTACCTCAACCATGCTGTTGAAAAGGCCTTCGAAGAACTGATAGCCAATGATGCCCATCCCGGGTTTTTTCTCTTCCTCGAACTGCAACCCGAGCAGTTGGACGTGAATGTGCATCCCACAAAAACAGAAATCAAATTCCAGGACGAAAAGTATGTGTACCAGGTCACCCGTTCTTCGGTGAAACGGGCATTGGGACGCTACAGCGTATCGCCCAGCCTTGACTTTGAGCGGGAAACCGCCTTCGACGACCTGCCCCTGGCAGGGGGGCGGGCGATCACCCCGCCCTCCATCCACATCGACCCCGCGTACAATCCTTTCGGCCGGGACAGCAATAGCCCGGCACGGGCCACTGAAAGTCTTTCGGGCCGCTTCAGCCCCAAACAATGGGAGCAGCTGTTCCCCGGCAACGAAGACCATCCGCTGCCTGCCGGGAAGGATTCGCCAAAACAGACCCTGATCAGCCCCGACTGGCAGGAATCACAACAGGATAACGGCCAGAATAAATTCTTTCAGCTGCACAACCGCTACATTCTCACCCCCGTGAAGTCGGGGCTGATGATCATTGACCAGCAGCGTGCGCACGAGAGGGTGCTGTTCGACAAATACCAGGCGGTTGCCGAAAACCGGGGGGGGGGCTCCCAGCAACTGCTTTTCCCCGAAACAATCATGCTGAACGAAAACGATGCGGGCATCCTGCAGGAGATCATCGACGAGATCCGCAAACTGGGATTTGGCATCCATGAATCGGGCAACAATGCCTTCGCAATCAACGCCATACCCGCAGGCATGCACGAAGACAGCCCACTGCAAAGCCTCGTGGAGGGCATCATCGAAAACGTGCAAAAATACCAGGCCGATCCGCGACACGACCTGCGCAGCTGTGTGATCCGTTCGCTGGCCCGCCGGCTGGCTGTGAAGCCCGGAAAAGCCCTTTCTCATGAAGAAATGGCCGAACTTACAGACAGGCTTTTTGCATGCGCCATGCCCCAGCATTCGCCCGGAGGAAAGCCCGTGCTCAGCATACTGGATGCTGAAGAACTCTCTGCCAGGTTCAGATAGCGGATTTAATTGTATTTTTGACATTCAGACCCGGCCTGTGCAATAAGGGAAAGGCAGTATTTTTCGGAGCAGGCTGTTATTTTTTTCATTCAAGAGCAATACTCCATGATGCAATACAGACCCGGTGGTTTTAACCTGTTGCCTTTGGTGGTCAAGAATCTTCTGATCATCAACGGCTTGTTTTTTCTTGCGACCATTTCTCTGGGCGGGGCTTTCCAGATCAACCTGATCAAGGTACTGGGGCTTCACCTGCCCGGCTCGCCCGATTTTGAGCCCTATCAACTGGTGACCCATATGTTCATGCACGCGAATTTTTCCCATATTTTCTTCAATATGTTCGCGCTGTGGATGTTCGGCATGGCCATTGAGAACCTGATGGGTCCCCGGCGTTTTCTCAGCTATTACCTCATTACCGGTTTTGGCGCCGCCTTCCTGCATCTGGGCGTCAGCTACATCGAAATGCTGAGTCTGCGATCCGAACTCCTGGCGGCAGGCTATACCCTGTCCGATCTGCGGCAGTTCGTTCAAACCGGCAGCTATACCGTATTGCCTGGGGTATCGGAACAGACCCTGGTCAGCTACCTCGTGAAGTTCTTTATACCCACCGTCGGGGCATCGGGGGCGGTATTCGGTATTCTGCTTGCCTTCGGTATGTTTTTCCCAAACAACTATATCTACCTGTTTTTTGCCATTCCGGTAAAGGCAAAATATTTTGTAATGGCCTACGGGGCCCTGGAACTATATTTTGGCATTGCCGACCGGCCCGGCGACAACGTGGCCCATTTCGCCCACCTGGGTGGCATGGTATTTGGGTACCTGCTGATCAGGTACTGGAGAAATAAAGGATCTATTTATTACTAAGCCGTTCCCGAGAATGCCTTCGCAAATGCCCCCACATGCTTCTGTTGTAAAGGAGATCAGACATTTCTTTATACGTGGATCTGTCCTGTCGCGACTGATCGGGATCAACGTGGCCATTTTTGTGCTGGTGAACCTGGTTAGGGTCATTTTTTTCCTGTGGAACGCAGAAGGGGCCGCAGCGGGCATGAGCCGATGGCTGGGGGTTTCCTCCAATATCCAGTTGGTATTGCACAGGCCCTGGACACTGATCACCTATATGTTCCTGCATTTCGACTTCATGCACATCCTGTTCAACATGATCGTGCTCTATGTGGGCGGCAGGCTGTTCAGGGACTTCATCGGGGCCGACCGCCTCACGGCTACCTATTTGCTCGGAGGTTTGTCGGGGGCTGTGTTCTATATTGCCGCCTTCAACATCTTCCCTGTATTCGGCGATGTGGTCGCCTTTTCGCTGGCCATCGGGGCCTCTGCCTCGGTGCTCGCCATTTTTATTGCTGTTGCCGCCTACATGCCAAACTACCAGCTACCACTGCTGCTGCTGGGACGTATCAGGCTGAAATACATCGCCCTGTTCTTTGTGGTGCTCGATATTATCAGCATCGACAAAGGCAATCCCGGCGGTCACCTGGCCCATTTGGGGGGTGCATTGTGGGGATTTCTGTATGCCATGATGTTAAAGTCTGGCAAAGACCCTGCCCTGGTACTCGGATTCTACCTGGGGAAGGTCGGCCGGCTGTTCAGGCCAAAACCCCGGATGAGGGTGGAGCATACCCGGCAGTGGCCGCTTACCGATGAGGAATACAACGCCCAAAGAGCTGAGAGGCAAAAAATAATAGACCATATCCTCGACAAGATTTCCCGCAGCGGCTACGACAGTTTGACCAGTGAAGAAAAAGAGCTGCTCTTCAAAATGGGAGACAAATAAACCATGCCCTTCAAACTCACTTCCGACTTCCTGCCAACGGGCGATCAGCCGCAGGCCATTGCAGAACTTGTCGACGGCCTGAAGCAGGAGGTGCCTTTCCAGACCCTGCTGGGGGTTACCGGTTCGGGCAAAACCTTTACCATTGCCAACGTCATTGAGCAGGTACAGAGGCCCACCCTGGTGCTTAGCCACAACAAAACCCTGGCTGCACAGCTTTACGGGGAGTTCAAACACTTTTTCCCCGGTAATGCCGTTGAATATTTTGTATCATATTACGATTATTACCAGCCCGAGGCCTACATTCCCACCACCAATACCTATATTGAGAAAGACCTTTCCATCAACGAAGAAATCGAGAAATTAAGGTTAAGCACCACCAGCGCCCTGCTTTCGGGCAGAAGGGATGTCATCGTGGTCAGCTCGGTATCCTGCATCTATGGCATTGGCAATCCCGATGACTTTAACGAGAACATCGTCCGCCTGCATACCGGTCAGCTGCTCAGCCGCAACCGCTTGCTGCACGATCTGGTGTCGGGGCTTTACAGCCGCACCACCGCCGAATTCAGCAGGGGCAGCTTTCGCGTCAGAGGGGACACCGTGGATGTATTCCCAGCCTATGCCGATATCGCCTACCGCATTGTCTTTTGGGGCGATGAGATCGAGTCGCTGGAATCATTCGATCCCGGGAGCGGAAAAACCATCGAACGCACCGCCAATTTGTCGGTGTATCCGGCCAATATATTTGTCACTTCAAAAGACAAGATGCAATCGGCCATCAGGCAAATACAGGACGACCTGTTCGAACAGCTGGCCTTTTTAAGGAACAACGGAAAGGAAATGGAGGCAAAGCGGCTGGAAGACAGGGTCAACTACGACATGGAAATGATGAGGGAACTGGGGTATTGTTCGGGGATAGAGAATTATTCCCGCTACTTCGATGGCCGCAGGCCCGGTGCCAGGCCTTTTTGCCTTCTGGATTACTTTCCCCACGATTTTCTTACTGTCATCGACGAAAGTCATGTTACCGTTTCACAGGTCCATGCCATGTACGGGGGAGATTTTTCCCGCAAGAAGAACCTGGTGGAATACGGCTTCCGCCTGCCAGCGGCCCTGGACAACAGGCCGCTGAAGTTTGGGGAATTCCAGAACCTGATCGGGCAGGCCATCTTTGTCAGTGCCACCCCGGCCGATTACGAGCTGGAGAAGAGCGAGGGGGTTGTGGTGGAACAGCTGATCCGCCCCACCGGCCTGCTCGAGCCCCCCATAGAGGTAAGGCCCAGTCTGAACCAGATCGATGACCTGATGGAGGAGATCAGGATCCGCAGCACTGCTGGCGAAAGGGTGCTGGTCACCACCCTCACCAAACGGATGGCCGAAGAACTGACCAATTACCTTACCCATGCCGGAGTGAGTTGCCGTTACATCCATTCGGACGTCGACACCCTCGAAAGGGTCGACATACTTCGCGACCTGAGGCTGGGGAATTTTGATGTGCTGGTGGGCGTGAACCTGTTGCGGGAAGGACTGGATCTGCCCGAGGTGTCTCTGGTGGCCATACTGGATGCCGACTCCGAAGGCTTTCTGCGTTCGGGGCGTTCGCTGATACAGACCGCCGGAAGGGCTGCCCGCAACATCAACAGCCTGGTCATCATGTATGCCGACCGCATCACCCGTTCCATGCAAACAGCCATTGACGAAACGGACCGCAAGCGCGAAAAGCAGATAAGATACAACAAAGAACACCAGATAACCCCGGCGCAGATACAGAAATCAGTGGCTGCCATCCACGGCCAGACCCTTGTGGCAGACAGGCCTGCCCAAAGCAAAGCATATGTTGAAACTACGGGGCTGAACCCGGCGGCCGATCCGGTTATACAGTACATGAACAGGGATCAGTTGCGCAAAACCATTAACCAAACCCGCAGGCAAATGGAAAAAGCTGCCAAAGAACTGGATTTTATCGTGGCTGCAAGGGCCAGAGATGAAATGTTTGCCATGGAAAAACTATTCAAGGAAAAATTCTTGTAATGTCGATATATGCTGCTATTCAAAAACACAGCCACCGGTTTCACCCCCTGTTTTTTCCCGACCTTTACCCCGGCAATACCTGCAGGCTCGACCTGTCTGAAGGGAATCGGGCCTTGGCTTCCATGCAATTTGCCGACACCGTCAGTTTCGGGCAAGCCATCTTCGGGCTGATGCAGTCGGAAAACTGCACCTATGCTTACGGAGGCTACCTCGAAAACAGGGATGTATATCAACGCAGCCCACTTTTTGCCGGCACCGGGACCCCCAGATCGGTACACTTGGGAGTTGATGTATGGACCAGGGCAGGCACCCAGGTCTACCTGCCCCTCGGGGGCCGGATTCACAGCTTTCGCGACAACAGCACATTCGGCGATTACGGGCCCACCATCGTCGTGGAACACCTGCTGGAGAGTGAGCGTTTCTTTACGCTTTATGGCCACTTGAACCGTTCGTCCATCGAGGGGCTGAGCCAGGGCATGGCAGTGCAGGCCGGGAATGTGCTGTGCCAGGTAGGCGATGCCCCTGAAAACGGCGATTGGCCACCCCATTTGCATTTTCAGGTGATCACCGACATGAGGGGGCAGGAAGGGGATTTTCCGGGTGTAAGCCGGCTTGCTGAACTCCCTGTCTACAGGAAACTATGCATCGACCCGGCACCTTTTTTCGGGAAACTGCACAGCAAATGAAGCTGGTCGAAGTTATAATGCCCTCGGAACGAACGAAATGACAATCGAGCAAAGAAATATTTTCCGCACAAAGAATATAGTTGTATTTTTGACCAGTTTTCGCTCTCACTACACCAACGTTTGTTTATGATGGATATTTTCACAAAGGCAACCGCCAAAATGGGCCCCCTGGGTCAGTACGCCAGTCAGGTACACGGTTATTTCACCTTTCCCAAACTCAAAGGAGACATTTCCAATAAAATGATATTCAGGGGAAAGGAAATGCTGGTATGGAGCCTGAACAACTACCTGGGCCTGGCCAACCACCCTGAAGTGCGGCAGGCAGATGCCGAAGCGGCCCGTCAATACGGACTGGCCCTGCCCATGGGGGCCAGAATGATGTCGGGACAAACCCCGGAACACGAACAGCTGGAGAAAGAACTGGCCGAATTTACTTCCAAGGAGGCGGGTTACCTGCTGAATTTCGGGTACCAGGGCATGGTGTCCATTATCGATTCTCTGCTCGACCGTCAAGATGTGGTTGTATACGATTCGGAATGCCATGCCTGCATTATTGACGGGTTGCGCATGCATTTGGGGAAGCGTTATGTCTATCCCCACAACGACATGGACAACTTCCGCAGGCAACTCGAACGGGCCAGTTTGCTGGCAAAGCAAAACGGAGGTGGGGTGCTGGTCATCACCGAAGGGGTATTTGGCATGTCGGGCGACCTTGGCAAACTGGACGAGATCGTGGCCATGAAAAAGGACTTCGACTTCCGCCTCCTGGTCGACGATGCACATGGATGCGGGATCATGGGCCCCACCGGGGCAGGGACCGGAGAGCATTTCGGCGTACAGGACGGGATCGATCTGTATTTCGGCACCTTTGCAAAGGCTTTTGCCTCGATCGGTGCGTTTGTTACCGGCCCCAGTGAAGTCATCACCTATCTGATGTACAATATGCGCAGCCAGATCTACGCCAAATCCCTGCCCATGCCTCTGGTTGTGGGTGCCCTGAAACGCCTTGAATTGATAAGGGAGCAGGCCGGGCTGAGGGAGAAACTCTGGCTTATTGCCGATAAGCTGCAAAAAGGTCTGAAAAGCAGGGGATTCGATATCGGGAATACCCAGTCGCCGGTCACCCCTGTTGTGCTCAACGGCGACACTCCGGAGGGAGCCAACCTGGCCCACGACCTGAGGGAGAATTTCCATATTTTCTGTTCGGTGGTGGCCTATCCGGTAGTGCCCAGGGGAGTCATCATTTTGCGGCTGATCCCCACAGCAAATCATACCCTGGCAGACGTAGAATATACCCTTGATGCCTTTGCCCGGGTAAAGGACAATCTCGACGGGGGCAAATACGCAACAGGCAAGATCGTCGACGTCATGTAAGGGGAGGCCCGCCCCCGGGCCCCGCTGCCATCAACTGATTTACGGTAACTGCCTGCCCGAGCTTGCCGGCGATGTTCCTTAGCAAAACCTTCTGTCCTACCCGAAAGGGGTTTTTGACCCGGTAAAGCAAGCGATCCGGATAACAGACCGTGATTTGCCCTTCCCTAAGGCCATTCACCTTCAGGGGTAAGCTACAGGCACAGCCGGTGACCCGGTAGCCCGGGGTGGCAAAACGCTGGTTTCGGAATACAATCTCGATCGATGCATCTTCTGCATGCAACAACCCCCCGGGAATGATCTTCAGGGCCTCCCGAAAAAGCCGTTCGGTCGAAATACCGGGGATGGTGGCCAGCTCCTGGATGTCGAAAACACAATTCAACTGCCTGACCTTCTGAACCAGGCCCGTGGTCAGCCGTTGCAGTTTCTGTTCGGCCGACTTCTGCCCCGATATATCAACCAGCACGATCATGGCCCCCCCGGTTATCTCCTTGAGATCGTTGGGGTAACTGATGCTCAGGCTGGCCCAGAACATATCATTCCGGCTCCGGATCAATTGGACCTCTTCCCTGCTATGGCAGCCACGCCGTTTTTTGTCAAGTGCGGCGTTTATCCTGGCGGCTTCCGTAGGCCCGGCAGCAAAATCGGACAACAACCTTCCGTTTACCAATTCGGGCGCTACGTTCAGGATGCCGCAGGCACTCTGGTTGGCAAACAGGATGCGATGGCCGGCATCGGTAAGCAAGAGGCCTTCGTTCATGTGGCTGATAAGCTTGCGGAACTTTTCCTCCCTTTCGATCAGGGCCCTGGCACTCTGGTGATTTTTTACGGCCAGACGTCCCAGCAGTTTGTGGATCTTTCGACTGGAACGCCGCCGGTAACGGAAAAAAAACATCAGGGTGGCCATCCAGGCAAGAAGCAGCAAAACGGACAGTACCGGCATCAGGGTCTGGGCCGGCAATAACAGCACAATCGGTGTTCCATTCATAAGCCCGGCGTTTTAAAACAACCTGGAACGTTTCACAAGAAAAGAGAGCAAGACCTGTTCAAATCCTTCGTGTATGTCCGAAGGTACGAAGTCTATCTTGTATTGCATGCATTTCAGCCGAAGGCGGTGAAAATAATCTTCCATGCTTTTCACATAATGCGTTTTCAACCCGGCCGGATTCAGCTTCACAGACTGTCCGGTCTCCATGTCCACAAACTGGTAGGGCCGGTTTTTATACTCAAACAGGAGTTCTTTCTGTTTTTCATAAACATGGAAAAGGATCACATCGTGCTTGTTGTGCTTGAGGTGCTGCAGGGCCGAGAACATGGATCCGGGTGCGGCCTCGTTGTCCATCATATCGGAGAATATCACCACCAGGGAACGCTTGTGTATCTTATCGGCCAGCAAATGCAGCAGTTCGGCTGTCCGGGTGGTTTTGTTGAGTTGTTTGTTGTCTTTGTGGCAGAGCCTGTCAAGCTGAGAGAACAACATTTTGTGGTGCACACTCGACGAACGGGCAGGGGTATGCAACTCCATCTGATCGGATACCACACTGAGTCCCACGGCATCCCTCTGTTTCCTGAGCAAATAGGACAGGGCCGCAGCACATTGCACGGCAAAGACCAGCTTGGAGTCCTCCCCCCCCTGGCCTTCCCTGCCGGGAAAATGCATCGAACTGGAGTTGTCGATCACGATCTGGCAGCGCAGATTGGTCTCTTCCTCAAAACGTTTGACAAACAGCTTGTCGGTGCGCCCGTAAAGCTTCCAGTCGATATGGCGGGTACTTTCGCCGGGGTTATAGATGCGGTGCTCGGCAAATTCGACCGAAAAGCCATGGAAAGGGCTCTTGTGCATGCCGGTAATAAAGCCCTCCACCACCTGACGGGCAAGGAGCTCCAGGTTACCAAAACGTCCGGGGACTTCCGGGTCAATTTTTTTGATCAAAGGAAGAAGATTATGCGGGTGGCGGCCGATGACTCAGCCTTCCCGGTTCTTATTCCGGCAAGGGATCAGAGCAGGCCTTCGATCTTGCCGGCAAGCACAGATTTTGGTACCGCCCCCACCTGTTTGTCGGCCACTTCCCCGTTCTTGAAAAACAAGATGGTGGGAATATTGCGTATGCCATATTTCATGGCTACCCCGGGGTTGCTGTCCACGTCCAGCTTCCCCACAACGGCCTTGTCTTTATATTCTTCGGCAATTTCAGCCACAATGGGTCCTACCATGCGGCAGGGGCCGCACCATTCGGCCCAGAAATCGACCAGCACCGGTTTGTCGGCCTTCAGTACGATTTCTTCAAAATTGGAATCAGTCAGTTCGAGCGCCATAATGAAAATATTGATGATGAATGAGAAACCACAAATTTAATTGAATTATTCACAATGTGGCGGGGATTTGCCGCCTTAATTT
This sequence comes from Bacteroidales bacterium, assembly GCA_003560165.1. Taxonomy (GTDB): domain Bacteria; phylum Bacteroidota; class Bacteroidia; order Bacteroidales; family UBA7960; genus PUPG01. The sequence goes on along the minus strand of PWJC01000019.1, from coordinate 15,557 downwards.
AAACGGTAGTTAACCGGATAATGTTTGAGCAATTCCTTCAAAAAACCGATGGGCTCCACCTTGATACTGCGGGAGATCATCTCGACCGAATAATTGTCGAGGGGATCAGTCAGGTTGACCTTAAGCCGGGTTTTGCCACGATGCTTGAGGGCCAGCGAACTCAGTCGATCCGTGAGGGAGTCGTCGATATCGGCTACGGGGATCTGCAGCAGCAGTTCGGCGTTTTCCTTCTCGGATAGTTCGCTGAGCAGGCTCATGCCCTTGACTTTGATCTCGAGCTGGTCTGGCTTAAATCGGTTTTGCTGCACCCTGCCCCTGACCACCACGGCATTCTGATTCTCCAGAAAATGTTTCACCCTGAGGTAGTCTTCGGCAAACAGGAACAACTGGTGGGTATCCGAGTAATCCTCTATCTGAAAGCTGCCGAAGGGTTTGCCGTTGCGGGTGTGCTTGTGCGCTGCCGAAGTAATGATCCCCGCAAAGCTGATCTCTTTGTTTTTCAGGGCATGAAGATTCTTCAGATCACCCACACCGGTGTTGCAGTAACTTTGTATATGTATTTTGAAGTCGTCCAGGGGATGCCCCGACAGATACATCCCGGTAACATCCTTTTCTTCCCTGAGCATCTCTATCTTTTCCCAGGCAGGGCATTCGGGGAGGGCAGGATCGGGCAGGCTGATCTCGGAGGTTTCTTCGAACAGGTCCATCTGCGCAGTGTTTTCCCTGAGCTGCACCTGGTGGGTGTGCCTGATGATCTTGTCAATAAAACAGCTTGCCCCGTTGTCTTCCGAATAGAAAAACTGGGCGCGGTGACAGCCGCTGAAGCAGTCGAAGGCTCCCGCCTTGGCAAGAGATTCAAAAACCCGCTTGTTGACCGTGCGCAGGTTCACCCTCCGGGCAAAGTCGAAAACATGCCTGAAAGGCCCGTTGGCTTTCCTTTCATTGACAATGTTTTCAACAGCGCCCTCCCCCACTCCCTTGATGGCACCTAATCCAAAGCGTATCTCCCCCTTTTGGTTGACCACGAAGTTAAAGATGCTTTCGTTGACATCAGGCCCCAGAACAGGTATCTGCTGCCGCTGGCATTCTTCCATCATCGCGGTGATCTTCTTGATGTCGCTGAAGTTATGTGTCAGCACAGCTGCCATGTACTCGGCGGTGTAGTTGGCCTTCAGATAGGCCGTACGGTAGGCCACCACCGAATAGGCTGCCGAATGCGAACGGTTAAAGCCATATTCGGCAAAACGGGCCATGACCTCAAAGATCTTTTCGGCATGGGACTCTTCGATGCCTTTTTCTTTGGCACCACGGATAAAGAAAGCTTTTTGCCGGTCCATCTCCCCCTTTTTCTTCTTTCCCATGGCCCTGCGAAGAATGTCGGCGCTGCCCAGGGAAAACCCGGCCATGATCCGGGCGGCCTGCATGATCTGCTCCTGGTAGACCATGATTCCGAAGGTGGGCTTCAGGATGTCCTCGAGCCACTCATGAGGATACTCTACTTTCTGCTGCCCGTGTTTGCGCTTGATATACAATGGGATAAAATCCATTGGGCCAGGCCTGTAAAGGGCATTCATGGCGATCAGGTCTTCGATATTGGTGGGCTTTAGTTCCTTGAGGTATTCGCGCATGCCCTGCGATTCGAACTGAAAGGTCCCGATGGTGTCGCCACGCTGGTAGAGTGCATAGGTTTGCCCGTCGTCAAGGGGGATGTTCTCAATGTCTATCTTGCTGCCGTAGCGCATCCCGATGTTGCGCACGGCCTCCTTAATCACCGAGAGAGTCTTCAGCCCCAAAAAGTCCATCTTCAGCATGCCTACCGATTCCACGTACTTTCCGTCGTACTGGGTCACCGGAAGGTCAGTATCTTTTTGGGTACTCAGTGGAAGGCAGTCGACCAGGCTGGTCGGGCCGATGATGACCCCGCAGGCATGTACCCCGGTCTGCCGGCTAGAGCCTTCCAGGCTCCTGGCAAATTCAAGGGTTTCCCTGATGGTTGCATCAGGGTCTTTCAATGCCTGTACCAGCTCGGGCACCTCCCGGTAAGCCATGTCCAGTGAGGTTCCGGGCCTCTCAGGCACCAGCTTGGCCAGGCGGTCGGCCTCGGAAAGTGACAGTTTGAGCACCCTGGCCACATCCCTGATGGACGACTTGGCCGCCATGGTGCCAAAGGTCACGATCTGCGCCACCTTATCCCGCCCATACTTCCCGATCACGTATTGCAGGACCTTGTCCCGCCCCTCGTCGTCGAAGTCGATATCGATATCGGGCATCGATATCCTTTCGGGATTCAGGAAACGCTCGAAAAGCAGGTTGTACCTGATGGGGTCGATGGCCGTGATGCCTGTGCAGTAAGCCACTGCCGAGCCAGCCGCACTCCCCCTGCCCGGTCCTACGGCCACATCCATCTCCCGGGCTTTGTTGATGAAGTCCTGAACGATCAGAAAATAACCTGCAAAACCCATTTCGCGGATCACCTTCAGCTCAAAATCGATTCTTGAGCTGATCTCAGGAGTGATTTCGGGATACAAACGGCGGGCACCTTCAAAGGACAGATGGGCCAGGTAATCGTCCTGGTTCCCGAAACCCTCCGGCAGGGGGAAGTCTGGCAGCATCACCTTTTTGGTGGTGATCTCATAATCTTCCACCTTGGCGGCGATATCCATGGTGGTGGCAAGGGCTTCGGGCAAATCCGAAAAAAGCCGGGCCATCTCCTCCCGGGTTTTCACGTATTCCTGTCCGGAATACCGCATTCGCGATTCGTCTTCGAGATCGCGTCCGGTTTGCAGGCATACCAGGATGTCGTGTGCCCTGGCATCGCCGGCATCGATGTAATGGCAATCATTGGTGGCAATAAGGGGTACGCCATGCTTGCGCGATAGCCTGATCAGTGCCTGGTTCACCGGTTCCTGTTCTTCCAGGCCGTGGCGTTGCAGCTCCAGGTAAAAATCCTCGCCAAAAATCTCCAGGTATTCCAGCAACAGGATTTCGGCAACTTCCTCCCCCCTGGTCAGTATGGCCTGGGGTATCTCTCCCCCCAGGCAGGCTGTGGTGGCGATCAGCCCTTCGCGGTGCTTTCGCAGCAGATCCTTGTCAATGCGGGGGGTATAGTAAAAGCCTTCCAGGTAACCAAGGCTGCAAAGCTTTGAGAGGTTCCTGTAACCCTGGAGGTTTTTGGCCAGCAGTATCATGTGGTAACCGCTGCGGTCTTCCCGGCCCCGCTTGTCGAAACGGCTGCCTTCGGCCACATACATCTCGCAACCGATAATGGGTTTGATGCCGTGACTCCGGGCCCTGGCAATGAATTCCAGAACCCCGTACATATTGCCATGGTCGGTAATGGCCATGGCTTTCATCCCGTCGGCAGCGGCTTTCTTCAGCAAAGGGGTAATGGAACAGGCTCCGTCCAGAATAGAATATTGGGTATGCAAATGCAAATGAGTGTAATCCGGTACAGGCATAAAGGTCATTTTTCAAACCATAAAAATAGGCAAATTGCACCGGTTTGGCTCTGTTGATTTCGTGTCAGATAATTTTTTTTATTCAGAAAAAAAACCGATATTTGCAGCCTTGCAGGAAAAAGCAAGTTTTTTTATTGAATCTAATATAAAATCAGATCAACAAATGCCAACAAAAATCAGACTACAGCGAAAAGGTAAAAAAGGACAGCCTTTTTACCACCTGGTAGTAGCGGATGGTCGTGCACCCCGAGATGGAAAGTTCATTGAGAGACTTGGCACCTATAACCCCATGACGCACCCGGCTACCATTGAGATCAACTTCGATCGCTCATTGCACTGGGTGCAGCAGGGGGCCCAACCTACAGATACCGCCCGCAGCATTCTTTCGAACAAGGGCGTCATGCTGAAACACCACCTGCTCAAAGGGGTCACCAAGGGCGCCCTGTCTGAGGAACAGGCCGAAGAGAAATTCCAGGCCTGGGTCAATGAAAAGCAGGAAAAACTGGAGAACGCCCGCAAGGAAAAAGACCTTACCGAAAAGGAAATAGAAAAAAAGCGGCTCGAGGAAGAGCGCAGGGTAAATGAGGAACGCGCCGCCGAACTGGCCAAGAAACGGGCCAAAGAAAACCTGAAGGCCGAAGGGGCAACCACCCCTGCCGCAGAAGCAGCCGGCGAAACGCCTGCCCCCCCGAAAGAGGAAGCCCCCCCGAAAGAGGAAGCCCCCAAAGCAGAGGAAGCCCCCAAAGCAAAGGAAGCCCCCAAAGCAGAGGAAGCCCCCACAGCAGAGGAAGCCCCCAAAGCAGAGGAAGCCCCCAAAGCAGAGGAAACCCCCAAAGCAGAGGAAGCCCCCAAAGCAGAGGAAGCCCCCGCTGAAGAAAAAAAAGAGGAACCCAAAAAAGAAGACAAGCCCGCCGGCGGCGAAAAGCCAGAATAGCGATCCCTTCTGAAAACCCAAGCGGATGAGGACAAAAGATTGTTATTATCTGGGGTATGTTTCCAAATCATTTGGATACAGAGGCGAGGTGGTGGTTTTTTTTGACGTCGTCAACCCGTCGGAATACAAGGACCTGGAATCGGTTTTCCTTTTGCTGCAGGGAAAACTGGTTCCTTTTTTTATCGAAGAGATCATTTTTCGTTCTTCTGACAAGGAAGCGGTGATCCGTTTCGAAGACATCGACAGCACGGAACAGGCCAGGGAGATCTGTGACAGCAAAATATACCTTCCGCTCAGCAAACTGCCGCCCCGGCCCCGGGAGGACTTTTATTTTCACCACATTGCCGGCTACCGGGCCTACGACATTTCGGAGAACTACCTCGGTGTTGTCGAAAAAACCCTCGAATATCCGGGCAACCCGGTCTTCCGGATCATGAAGGGATCCCGGGAGATCCTGGTGCCTGCTGCTGAAAAGATCATTCACAGGGTAGACCACGAAAATCAGAGAATCTACCTGGACCCGCCCGAAGGCCTGGTCGACCTCTATACCGGCGATTAGCCCCCCATCCGCACAAAAAAAAGCCCCGTGGTGCGGGGCTTTTAACTGACAACCCTGCCCTTGCCGGGCAGTAGCTTTATACCAGCAGGGTCTCCCCCTCCGATTTGGCGATGATCACGGCACCGCAGGTATCGCTCCAAACGTTCACCGAGGTCCTGAACATGTCCAGTATCCTCTCAACGGCAAGGATGAGCCCCACCCCTTCCAGTGGCAAACCGAGCACCGAAAGGATGATGGTGATCACCACCAGGCCGGCCATGGGGATGCCGGCAGCCCCGATGGAAGCCAGCAAAGCCGTCATGACCACAATGACCTGCTGGATCAGGCTGAGTTCAATGCCGTAGGCCTGAGCGATGAACAACACCGAAACGCATTCGTAAAGGGCGGTTCCGTTCATGTTAACCGTGGCCCCCAGGGGCAGCACAAAGCTGGTGACTTTTTTGGACACACCGGCCCGTAGTTCGACGGCTTCCATGGCCAGGGGCAGGGTGGCACTGCTGCTTGAGGTGGTAAAGGCCGTCAGCAGGGGCACCGACATGGCCTTGAAATGCTTTCTTGCGTTAATGCCCCCAAGGTATTTCATCAACAGTGGTAATACCACAAAAGCATGGATCAACAAGCCCAGGATCACTGCCACCATGTAAAGACCCATGCGGCTGAAGATACTCAGCAGGTCGTGAGCCTGCTCGGCCACAATGCCCGAAACGATGCCAAAGATTCCCAGGGGGGCAAAACGGATAATGAACATGGTCAATCGCATCATCACCTCAAATACCGCATTGAATCCCTTGTCGAGTGGGTCTCTGTATTTTGGCCCGACCCGGGTGGCGAAGAAACCGAAAAGAATGGCAAAAAAGATAATGGACAACATATCGGTCTGAGCCAATGCCTGGAATATATTGGTGGGGATGATGTTCATCAGTGTCTGCCCGAAGGTCCCGGCACCGGCCTCCAGCACAACGCCTTCTTCGGTAAGCCCCAGATCGGCACCCACGCCGGGCCTGAAAATATTGACAGACAAAAGTCCGATGACTGCAGCAATGAGGCTGGTCAGCAGGTAATAGCCGAAGGTCTTTCCGCTCATCCGGCCGAGGTTCTGGGCGCTGCCAAGTCCGAGAACCCCCGAAACGATGGAGGAAAAGATCAGGGGAGCGATGATCATTTGCAGGGCGCGCAAAAACAGATCGCCCATCCAGGTCACATATTCTACATGATCGGTGAAGAAATACCCGAAAATAATACTCAGAACCAGGGCAATCAGAATCTGCCAGTGAAGTTTGATCCGCTTCATTTTCTTAAGATTGTTTATTGATGGGGTTAGCGACTGGTAAAACTGGCGGCAATAATACAAAAACAAACCCGATTTTGCTAATTAATACCCCCACCCTCCCTTCGCGGGTGAAAGGTTGACACCAGGCTGTCCGGGTCCAGTGTCATTTTGTCTGAAAATAAGGCCTTTTTTTCGAATGGTTTGACTTTTGATGCAGGCTATAAAAAACATTATGAACAGTGACCGCTTAACCATCAAATCGCAGGAGGCCTTGCAAAAGGCTCAGGAAATTGCCATTGGGTTCCAGCATCAGGCCGTGGAAAACGGGCATTTGCTCAAGGGCATACTTGCCGTCGACGACCACGTGGTTCCTTTCCTTCTGAAAAAAAACAATGTCCGCATCAACGCCCTGCAGCAGGCCCTCGACCGCATCATTGGCAGATATCCCAAAGTGGCCGGAGGCGAGGTTTACCTGGCCGGCTCCTGCAAGCAGACGCTGCAACTGGCCATGGGCAGGCTCAGGGAACTGGGAGACGAATACGTTTCGGTCGAACACCTGATGCTCGGGTTGGTCTCGGGCAGTGACGACACTGCCCAATTGCTGAAAGACAGCGGATTGAGCGAACAGAACCTCAAAAAGGCCATTGAAGATCTCCGCCAGGGTTCCAGGGTAGACACCCAGAGTGCCGAGGAAACCTTCAATGCCCTGAACAAATACGCCAACAACCTCAACGACCTGGCCCTTTCGGGTAAACTCGACCCGGTAATTGGTCGCGACGAAGAGATCAGGCGCATTTTGCAGATACTGTCGAGGCGCACCAAGAACAACCCCATTTTGATCGGCGAACCCGGAGTGGGTAAAACAGCCATCGCTGAAGGGCTTGCACACCGGATCATCGACGGAGATGTGCCGGAAAACCTGAAATCGAAAAAGATATTCTCTCTCGACATGGGGGCCCTGATTGCCGGGGCCAAATACAAGGGCGAATTTGAAGAGCGCATCAAGGCCGTGGTAAAGGAGGTGGTTACTTCGGACGGAGAGTATGTGCTGTTCATCGACGAGATACATACCCTGGTAGGTGCCGGGGCCGCCGGCGAAGGGGCCATGGATGCTGCCAACATACTCAAACCCGCCCTTGCCCGGGGCGAACTCAGGGCCATCGGGGCCACCACCCTGAAAGAATATCAGCGTTATTTTGAGAAAGACAAGGCCCTGGAGCGGAGGTTCCAAACCGTAATGGTAGATGAGCCGGACAAAACCGATGCGGTTAGCATTCTGAGGGGGCTAAAGGAGCGTTACGAGTCACACCATCAGGTCCGCATCAGGGACGAGGCCATTATCGCAGCCGTAGACCTCTCCCGCCGCTACATTACCGACAGGTTCCTGCCCGACAAGGCCATCGACCTGATCGACGAGGCGGCCTCAAAGCTTCGCCTGGAAATGAATTCGGTACCCGAAGAACTGGACGAGGCCGAACGCAGAATCCGTCAGCTCGAAATTGAACGTGAAGCCATAAAACGCGAAAAGGACGAAGCCAGGCTCAAAAAACTCAGCGAAGAGTTGGCCAATATGCAGGAGGAAAGGAACAGTCTCAAAGCCAAATGGGCCAGCGAAAAAGCCGTGGTAGAAGAGATACAGCGCCACAAGGCAGCCATTGAGCAATATCGTTTTGAGGCCGGACAGGCTGAACGCAGCGGTGACTTCGGCAAAGTGGCCGAACTGCGTTACGGTCGCATCAAGGAGAGTGAACAGAAGCTCGCCCAACTCCACGACAAACTCAAACAGATGCAGGCCGAATCCTCCCTGATTAAGGAAGAAGTAAGCGCCGAAGACATCGCCGACGTGGTGTCGCGATGGACGGGAATTCCTGTAAGCCGAATGTTGCAAAGTGAGAGGGAAAAGCTGCTTCACCTCGAAGAAGAGATCCATCGGCGGGTGGTGGGACAGGACGAAGCCATTGCCGCCGTTTCGGATGCCATCAGGCGCAGCCGTGCGGGGCTGCAGGATCCGGCCCGGCCGGTAGGGTCCTTTATTTTCCTGGGCACAACGGGAGTGGGCAAAACTGAGTTGGCCAGAGCCCTTGCCGAATTCCTGTTCAACGACGAAAATGCCATGGTGCGCATCGACATGTCGGAATATCAGGAAAGGCATGCCGTAAGCCGTCTGATCGGCGCTCCCCCGGGTTACGTGGGGTATGAGGAAAGCGGGCAACTTACAGAGGCCGTGAGGCGCAAACCCTATGCGGTGGTTCTGCTCGATGAAATCGAAAAAGCCCATCCCGATGTGTTCAACATCCTGCTTCAGGTACTTGAAGATGGCCGGTTGACCGATAACAAAGGCCGTACGGCCGATTTCAGGAACACCATCATCATCATGACCTCCAACATTGGTTCGGGGCTCATACAGGAACGCATGGAGTCGCTCAGCGACCAGAACCAGGAAGAACTCATCGAAGAAACCCGCAACGAGGTGTTTCTGCTGCTGAAGCGGTCGATCAGGCCCGAATTCCTGAACCGCATCGATGAGGTCATCATGTTCAGCCCCCTGAGCAGGGAAGAGATCCACCATATTGTATCGCTTCAGCTCAACAAAGTGGCGGGGATGCTGGAGGAAAATGGCATACAGCTTGATGTAAGCCAGGAAGCCGTTGACTGGATTGCCGAAGCAGGTTACGATCCGCAATTTGGCGCCCGGCCACTGAAACGGGTAATCCAGCGGAGCCTGCTCAACAAGTTGTCCAGAGAAATCCTCTCGGGGAACATCAAATCAGGTAGCCCGGTAAGGGTGGACAGTGAGAGCGGCGGCCTGGTGTTCCATGTCGGGCAAAAGAGTTAACTTTGAGAAAACCTTGCGTCTTTGAATGTCCCTCTTTTCATAGCCAGGCGGATGGGCCGCCAGAAACCCGGCGAGAGCTTCATCTCCCTGATCAAAAAGATCGCCATTCTCAGCATTGCCCTGGGCCTGGCCGTAATGATCATCTCCCTGGCAGTGGTCACCGGTTTTCAGAACGAGATCCGTGACAAGGTCATTGGGTTCGGATCCCATATACAGATCACCAACTTCGATTACAATGTGTCTTTCGAGCCAAGGCCCATAGCGGTCGATCCGGACCTGATCAGGCAGGCCGGGGCAATAGATGGCCTTCGGCACATCCAGGCCTTTGCCACCAAGCCCGGGATCATTAAAACAGACGACGACATCCATGGGGTGATCCTCAAGGGGGTCGGCACCGATTTTCACTGGTCCTTTTTCCGCAACCGGATTACCGAAGGCCGTATTCTCTTCATGGAAGAAGACCGCCCTTCGGACGATGTGATCATTTCCGGGCACATCGCCCGAAGGCTGCAGCTGGGCGTTGGCGACGACATTTTTCTGTATTTCATTCAGACCCCCCCCCGCATCCGGCGTTTGAGCATTTCAGGAATTTACAGTACCGGACTGGAAGACCTCGACAGGGTTTTTGTGCTGGGCGATATCCGCCACATTCAACGGCTCAACGACTGGGATCCGGATCAGGTGGGTGGTTACGAGGTACTTGTTTCCGGGTTCGATGAGTTGACTGCCGTGCACGGCCAGCTTTTGGAGATTATGCCTTATCATCTAGAAGCCAGGAGCATACGCGAAATCTACCCCCAGATATTCGACTGGCTGTCGCTGCTCGACATGAATGTGTACGTGATCATTGCCCTGATGGTGCTGGTGGCTGGCATCAACATGATCACCACATTGCTGATCTCTGTGCTGGAGAAAACCAGGGCGATCGGCATCCTCAAGGCCGTTGGCGGACCCAACATCCTGATCCGGAAAATCTTCCTCTACCACGCCGCCATCCTGATATCCAGGGGACTGTTCTGGGGGAACCTCATCGGCCTGGGACTTTTGCTGCTGCAATTGCAATTCGGCCTGATCACCCTGGACCCGGAATCCTATTACGTGACCCAGGCACCGGTAAACATCCGCCTGAGCCATCTTCTGCTGCTCAATGCCGGAACCTTTGCCGTTTCCATGCTCATGCTGATCCTGCCTTCCTATATCATTGCACGCATCAGGCCGGTAAAGGCGATCCGGTTTAGTTGAGCGGGGAGGCAAGCCGCCTAGAGTATCAGCAACCCGACGCTGAAAATATACTGGCTGGGCCGGGTATCGAACTCGATCTCGCGGTCGCCCAGACGTATGTGGTCTCCAAACCGGGTCAGGCTGCCCTGGTATTTGAAATCGAGCAGGATATTGCCCACCTTTAGCCCGGCCAGCAGGTGGTAGCCAAGCATCAGGTCCTGGTAATGGAGTTCCATCTGCTGAATTCCGCCATATCTCGGTGCGTCGAGCAATACAGACAGCACGGGGCCCAAGCCCACCCGGATGGGGCCAAAGCGGAAACCACCGACCAGGGGCAGGGCCAGGTGGCTGAACCTGTGGGTGAAATAGTCCTGTTGTGTTTCGAGGTTATCGGTGTTCAATACCATCTCCTGCCCGGATTCCACATACAACAACTCGGGTTGCAAAAAGATCCCGTTAAGCGAAAAGTGGCCGACAAAGCCAAAATGAAAGCCAGTATAGGAATCGGGCAAGGCTTCCAGTTCAAAGCCGTTTAAATTGAATTGTTTCAGGGAAGGGACCGAGGTGAAGTTCATCCCCCCACGCAGGCCTATCCCGTTGGCGGCAGCCTCAGGACCGCATAGCAGCAATCCTGCGCACAAAAACAGCAACGCATATTTTTTCATGGTAAGCAGGGTTTATCATGCAACAAAACATGCCTGAATATACAAAAAAAACGGCATTAAGCCTCCCGGAGTATCCTCAGCTTCTCCTTCAGGACATCGATCTCGCTGTGGGCTTTTTCGATTTTCTCCTCAAATTCGGCTTTCAGGATGTCGGCCTTTTTGGAGGAGGCAAAAAACCCGATGTTGTTCTCCAGCACCTTGATGTCCGATTCCAGGGCATTGATGCGGCTGATCAGCATATTCTTTTCCTTATAGATGATGTTGCCGGCATGGGGCACATTTTTCAGATTCTCTATTTTGCTGCGGAACGACAGGGTATTCTTGGCCTTTTTGCTGATATTGAGGGTTTCGAACTGATGGTCGATGGCTTTCCTGAATTCTGCCTGCACCCTGTCTTTCTGTTTGATAGGCACGTGGCCGATGTTCATCCACTGGCGCTGGTAATCTTTCAGGATATTCAGATTTTCCGTATTGTCGCTTGTGTACTGGTGGCTTTTTATCTGCTCGATCAGGGCCAGCTTCTGCTTCAGGTTCCCGTCCTGTTGTGAACCGATGTTTTCAAAATGCTCGCCCTTTCTTTTAAAGAAGTGATCGCATGCCTGGCGGAAACGTTTCCATATTTTGTCGGAAAACTTGGCCGGCACCGGGCCGATCTGTTTCCATTCCTTTTGCAGGTTGATCAGGGCGTCGGTGTTGGCTTTCCAGTCGTCGCTGTCCTGCAGGGCTTCGGCCTGGAGGCAGAGGTTCAGCTTCTGGTTGTAGTTGTCCCTTTGCTGGTCTTTGTATTTTTTAAAAAACTCCTTTTTATTTGAAAAAAAGGTGTCCAGGGCCGAGCGGAACCTGTTCCACACCTCATTGTTCACTTTCTTGGGTGCAAAACCGATGGATTTCCACACCTTGAACAGCTCATTGATCTTATCGGTTTTCTGCTGCCACTGCCTGGGGGTTTCCGGAACAGAAGTATTGAGTTCCTCGGCTTTTTCACAAAGAACAAGCTTGGCCGCATAATTGTTGTTCTGCTCATCGCGCACCAGCTCATAATACTCCTGCCGGCGGTTATTCAATTTGTCGGTGGCGGCCTTGAACCGCTGCCATATTTCATCCTTCTTGTCCTTGGGTACCGGTCCGGTCTCTTTCCAGGCTTCATGCAGGTTTTGCAGTTGCTGGAACGAACGGGTGATCGAGGACTCCAGCAGCAATTCTTCTGCTTTTTCGCACAGTTCGGTTTTGGACTCCAGGTTTTTCTTCAGATCAAGGTCTTTGAGCTCCTTGTTGATCTTAACCTTGTCGAAGAATTTCTCAACCAGAAAATGGTAGTTGTTCCAGAGGGTGCTTTTTGACGATTGTGGTATGGGGCCTACGCTGCGCCAGCGCTCCTGAAGGGCATTGAACAGGTCGTAGGTTTTTTTGAGCTCCTCTTCCGATTCAATGAGCAGCCTGAGCTCCTCCAGTATTTTTTCCTTAATGACCAGGTTTTCATGCTTTTCCTTTTCCTGGAGCTGGTCAAAAACGGCTTTTTTCTCCTTATATACTGCAAAGGCCGCATCAAAACGCGTGGAGAGCGGATCCACCATGGTTTCACCAGGCGCATCCTCTTCCCTGTCCCGCCCCAGCTTCTTTTCAAAATCAGACAAATTCTCGTCCCTGAGCAATTTGCGGTAAGCGGCCTTAATGAAACCGATATGCCGGCGTATGTGCTGAACCTCCCCGTTGCCGACCAGTTCTTCCAGGGCTTTCACCAGTTGATCCCTGTCCATAACGTTGTACTTCTCCATCAGGGCATCATTGTCTTCCATTTGGGTGAAGCCGGGTTTCTCCTCCGCCGGTTGTTCCTCTGCCGGTTGTTCCTCCACGGATTTCTCCTCCGCCGGTTTTTCCTCTGCGGGTTGTTCCTCTGCGGGTTTTTCCTCTGCGGGTTGTTCGTCTGCGGGTTTTTCCTCTGCGGCTTGTTCCTCTGCGGGTTTTTCCTCTGCGGGTTGTTCGTCTGCGGGTTTTTCCTCTGCGGCTTGTTTCTCAGGAAAGACTTCCTCCGAAAGGGATTCCTCTATGGTTTCCTGTTCTTCGGGCAATTCCTCGACCACCATCGGAATGGTCTTTTCTTCAGCGATCTGTTCCGGAACGTCTCTGTCAACGTCTTGTTCTTCGATAGCTGTCCCCTCGGGGGCCTCCTGCTCAAGTTCCTCAGCCGTGATGGTATCGGTAGCCGGAGGAAGGCCCGGGATTTCTTCCTCTTCTTCGCCAATGGGGTGCTCAGCAGGATATTTTTCTGCAGGAGGAACTTCAGCCTCGGGATGTTCCTCGGTAAGGGGTGATTCTCCGGTGGGAGGTTCTTCGGCCGGGACCGCAGCTTCTTCCTCTACCTCTTCCTCCCCAACGGTGGGGGGTTCTTCGAGAGGTTCTGAAGCCGGCAGTTCCTGGAGCGGTTGCTTTGTTTCCTGGTCCTGCTCAGCAGGAGTTTGTGGCGAGTCCTGGTCATTTTGCAGGTTATCCCCTTTGGACCTTTCCTGATCTTCGGCCCTGGGATGGCGTTCTTCCTTATTTTCCATCGAAACGAGAGTTGATTGTTACTAATTAAAGTGAAAGCAGCGTGTCTTCATTATAACACCTTCCTTGGTGTGACTGCCGATAATCCGGCATAAGATCCCTTGTCCGTACGACCCGATGGGCGCGGAGAACAAAATTAAAAAAAAAACCCGTCTGGTTCGCTTTTTTCGGGCAAGATTCCAAACGCCCCCCGCAAAAGAATTACACCTGTTCGAGGGCCTGGGACAGGTCGTCGATCAGGTCGTCCACATCTTCGATGCCTACCGAAAAACGTACCAAACCATCAGATATTCCGGCTTTCTCCCTGGCACTGCGGTCCAGCTTTGAATGAGTCATGGATGCCGGGTGCTGTATCAGGGTCTCCACCCCTCCCAGGGATACGGCCAAAATGCAAAGCCTGACCTGGTTCATCAACCGTTTCCCGGCAGTGTGCCCGCCCTTCAGTTCGAAACTGATCATGGCCCCCGGGCCTCTCATTTGCGATCTGGCCAGTTCGTAGTGAGGGTGGGAAGGCAGGCCAGGGTATTTCACCCATTCGATCCTGGGATGTTCCTCAAGGAAACTGGCAATCTTCATGGCGTTTTCCTGCGACCTCTCCATACGCAGCGACAAGGTCTTCAGGCCCCGGATCACCAGGTAAGCCTGGTGGGGGTCCATATTGCAGCCCAGGCTGACCATCATCGGGCGAAGCAGGTCGTGGATGCCTTTTTCACGGCTGACGATGATGCCACCGACAACGTCGGCATGTCCGTTAATGAACTTGGTGAGCGAATGGAAGACCACGTCAAAACCAAAATCCAGGGGTTTTTGCAGGTAGGGGCTGCAAAATGTATTGTCGGCCACCGTGATCAGACCGTGCTTCCGTGCAATTTGCACTGTTTCTTCAAGATCGCTGATCCCCATGGTTGGATTGGAGGGGGTTTCAATGAACAACAGACGGGTATTCGGACGTATGGCCTTGAGAATGTTCGCGGGATCGGTGGTGTCGACATAGGTGGATTCGATGCCGAATTTGCTGTAATGTTTTTCCATGACGATCCTCGAGGGGCCATATACCGCATCGGTACTGATCATGTGGTCGCCCTGTCTGAGCAACCCCATGTAAATGGTATTTACGGCTCCCATGCCCGAACTGCAGGCAATGCCCCGATAGCCATTTTCCAGCTCGGCCATCAGGACTTCGAGCGAATCGATGGTGGGGTTGTTGATCCGGGTATATATATACCCCTCCGATTCGCCGGCAAAACAGGCTGCGCCATGATCGGCATTCTTGAACCTGAAGGTACTGGTCTGGTAGATTGGCACGGTGGCGCTGCCGAACTGATCATCGAACATTCCGGCATGGATCAGTTTGGAGTCGAATTTTAAATCTTTGGTATCCATCTGTTATAAAGTGCTTTATGTTTAACATTCAATACTCTCCCATATCGAGCATGATCAGCGTACAATCTTCTATGGTTTCGATGCCGTTTTCCCGGGCCAGGTCTTCGAGTTTTCTGTTGTAGGTGCCGGGGTTGAATATGATGCGGCGGGGCTTGAGCGAAATAATGTAGTCGAGGTATTCCTCCTGGTTGCCCGGCCCGAGGTAGAGGGTTACCGTGTGAAGGGATTCAATGCGTGGTTTCCCTTTTTGCACGGGCACATCCTCGATGATGGTTTCCCGCCTTCCCACGGCAACCACTTCCACATCGTGCGCCCGAAGCCTTTTGACCGCCTTGTGCGAATACCTCAGCGGATTGGGGCTCGCCCCCAGGACCAATGTCTTTTTCATGCGTGTTTGCTGTACGTTGATATTAGGTCAGAAAGGTTTTCTCGCAGGCAGTGCTCTGGTTAAAACCCGGGAAAACCCTGACAGGTTTATAGGAATTAAGTTTAAAAGTTTAAAAGTTTAAAAGTTTAATAGTTTAATTTTCAACTCTTCAACTCTTCAACTCTTCAACTCTTCAACTCTTCAACTCTTCAACTCTTCAACTCTTCAACTTTTCAACTCTTTCGTTCCATCGTTCCATCGTTCAATCGTTCCATCGTTCCTCCGTCTTCCGTCTTCCGTCTTCCGTCTTCTGTCTTCTG
>PWJC01000099.1 GCA_003560165.1 Bacteroidales bacterium | reverse complement strand
GACATTTAAGACCGATTTTAAACCGATACCCTGCACAGCAGGGCAAAACCCGCATCTGGGGGGCCTGCGTCAAAATCAAGGCCGGTTCGCTGGCGAAGGCCTATAGTAAGCAGGCCACGAGGGAGGCAGTAAGAAGACAGAAGGTAGAGGGTAGAAGGTGGAAGGCAGTAAGTAGTAAGTAGTAGGAAGTAGGTAGGAAAAAGAACGTTGAAAAGTTGAAGAGTTGAATCTTAAACCCATTAAACTTTTAAACTTTTCAACCTGTTGGGGTTTTCCGGGGTTTTAACTGTCGCACTGCCTGTGGCCAGTGGATAAATGACATTTCGACTATTATAATGTACATTTATGGTCAGAATCGTGTGGGCGCATACCCGGCAAAGGCAGGGTGGCGCTAACCGGATTGCAAGGAACAATGCCCGGCAACAACAAATGCATACTGCCCAGCAGGATGATCATACCGGCCGTGGCCGGCGGCGGGGTGCTGGCCTGGTTTGCCATGCCCTGGCAGCCGTTGCCCGCACTGGCCATACTGGCGGGCTGCTCCGCCCTGCTTGCCTGTTTGCTGGTGCAAAAAAACCTGCTGCCGGCCTATATGAAAACGATCGCCTTTTTGCTTCCCTTCTCCACCCCCCTTCCCTTCCTGCAAGGATCGATGATCCGCATACCCACCGAACCCATGATCGGCCTGGCCATCATCATTCTGCCCATGTACCTGGTCAATGAGCAGAGGCAGGCAAACAAGCCTCACTGGAAAGAAACGGTCTTTGTGCTGCCCCTTTTTGGGGCATACCTGCTGAGCACCCTGTTTTCGGAAATGCTGCCGGTATCCCTCAAATTTTCCTTTGTCAACATCGCCTATATCCTGGTGTTTTATGTGTTGCTCCTGCATTTGTTCCGGAAGCACCCCGGCCTGTTTCCGGCCATGGCGGGCCTTTATGGGGTTGGGCTGTTGCTGGTATGGCTGTGGTCGCTGCATCAATATGCGCACTACGACTGGAACCCCTTGGTGATGCGGGGAATATTCCGGCCTTTTTACAACGACCACACCATTTTCGGGGCTTCGGCGGCCATGCTCTCGGTGCTGTTCCTGGGACAGGGCATGCGGAAAAACAGCCTGCCGGGCCCCGTCACCGGTACAGTTGCCGGGCTCTTGTTTGCGGTCGCCGTTGTGTACAGCACAAGCCGCGGCGCCCTGCTCGGATTGTTGTTTGCCGCAATGCTGGCCCTTATCCTGGCCCTGAAACCCCGTCCGGCCGTTTTGGCGACCGGTTTTGCCGCACTTTTGCTTGCCGGGATTTTGTTGTATCCCGTTATGCGGGATCGAATGCTCCCGGCAAAACCTGTTTGTTCCGAACCCGGGATCGAAGCCGAAGGCCCCGCCGCCATGGCGGCCGTTGAGCCGGCCGACGTTTCGAGCCTGGAGCGGCTCAACCGCTGGGTGTCGGCCTGGCGGATGTTCCGCGAACGCCCCCTGACCGGTTTTGGCCCCGGGACCTATCAGTTTGTGTACATCCCTTATCAGGACGAACGGCTGATGAACCGCCTTACGGTGACCGACCCGTTGAACCCGCCCGAAGGATCGGGCGGCACCGCCCATTCTGAATACCTGCTTTTGCTGAGCGAAACGGGGATCGCCGGGCTTATGGCTTTTTTGCTGCTCATGGGCCGGTGGTCGTGGCTTGTATTGCGCCGGTGGCGTGATCACCCCAAAAAAGCAGAGATGGGCGTGGCCCTGGCGGCGCTGAGCACCTATGTTCTTCATGCCCTGGTCAACAATTTTCTGACCACCGACAAATTTGCCTTCCTGTTCTGGGGCACAGCCGCATGGCTTGTGGCAAGGCATCATGCGGATGGGCGTCTGGAAAGACCGGGCGGTAAAGCGGAGGAGAACGCCCGGAAAAAACAAACCATTTGACCAAGACCATGCAAACACGGAATGTCTGGATACTTGGAGGAACGGGTTATATCGGCAGTGCGCTGCTCCGTCACCTTTCTGCCGACCGGGCGAACCGGCTTCAGCTGCTGATCCATCGTTCGGCTCCCTACCGCCGCCTGGAACGCTTCAATACCTTTACAGCCAGCCTGGCAACCATCGATCCCCTCTGGTTCGAACGCTATCCTCCCGATGTGGTCTTCCACCTGGCCAGGCCGGCCGGCAGCCTGCGCATCAGCAGGGCATGGGCGGCATATCGCGGGGAAAAGGCCAATCGCAGGCTGGCAGCAATGCTCGAGCGGCTGGAAAACCCTCCCGTGGTGGTATATGTTTCCGGTTCCCTGCTTTATGGCCCCCGGCCGGCAGACGATCCGGCAGTTGAAGAAAGCCCGCTGGCCCCGGCTGCCTTTGCCCGGTATTACCGGCACAACGAACAACCCTGGCTGGAGGCGCAGGAAAGGGGCGTCGTGGATGTGCGTTTTGCACGGCCTGCATGGATCGTGGGTGCAGGATCCTGGTTCCGGAAGTTTTTTTATGAGCCCATGCTCCGAAGCGGGAAGGTCCCCTATTATGGGAACGGGCAGCAGCTGATGTCGCTGATCCACCTCAACGACTGCGGCAGGCTGATCGATGCACTGTCCAGGTACGGAAGCCCGGGGAAGAACCTGAATGTTTTTGCCGGCGAAGCGGTTTCGCAAAGGCATTTCGCACACATCGTGGGCTCCGTTGCCGGCTGTAAAAGCATGGCGGTCCCAGTCCATGAAGCCCGAAAACGGTATGGGAGCACTGCGGTGCAGGCGCTTACGGCCTCCATCCCCCTGCGCACGATGCATCCGGAAGTGGTTGAACGGGCCGGCATCCGGTTCCGTGACCATGAACGCCTTGTTTCGGATGTGCTGCACGAACTCAACGCCGGTCAACAGCCACAATAAGCCCCTTAAGAGGGCGGGGCGTCTGTGGCGTTAACCCCTCCGGGCTTCTTAAAAACGAAGAGGGTATACTCCCCCCACGACCACAGAAAAGTTTTGTTCAGCGCCCTGTCGGCGTTCCAGAGCAAGGGGCTGAACCGCCGCAGCACTTTGTTGAGCCGGTGATAATACCATGCCGGGTGGACGATGCTGTATCCTTTTTTCCCGATAAGCGAATACCGCGAAAAGGCGTTCCGGATCGCGGACGGCGAATAACATCTGCCGGGGAGGTGCTGTGTGGGCGAATACCCTCCCCATTCCTTTTTGTAGCGGGCAAACGCAGCTCTGAACCTGAGTTTCAGCAGTTCAATGACCGTTCCGGCAAAATAATTCCTGTTCACGAACGACAGCACCATTTTGCCCCCGGGTGCGGTGACCTCCCAAAGATGGCCGGCCGCCCTGTTCAGGTCCTCTACCGTGTTCAGGGCGCCAAAAAAAACACAAACCATGTCGAATTGTGCCCCGGGATACACCGCCTGAAGGTCTTCGACCGAGCCTTTTCCGGCAGTTACGTTTTGAAGCCCCTGCTCCGCGATCCTTTGCCTGGCAAGTTGCTGCATGGCCGCCGAGATATCGATCCCTGAGATGCTGGCATCGGGATGCGTATTCCCAAAATGCACCAGGTCCAGCCCGCTCCCGTAACCGATCTCCAGCATATTGCTGAAAGCATGGCGTTTCACCTCTTCCCTGAAATCCTGGCGGATGCGTTGCAGCAGTGGGTTTTTCCAGTACCGGGCATCAAAGTCTGCGGCATCGCCGTCGTAATAGGTGGCTACTTGTTCATAAAATGCAGACATGGGCTGGAATGATTATTTGGCCGTGATGTGCACATGTGCCGGAATGGGCGAAGCATTTGGGGGCCGAAGCTGTGCCTTGCCGGTTGATAAGGCCCATGACAGCACACCGGCCCATCAGTATACACTGTTTTTCAGTTTGCTCCGCATATATTGCCGCTTCGTCTTTTCTGCCCCGTACTCCCTGCCCTTGATCAGGGGCAATCCGCTCTGCAGTTCGAAACGCGACAGCCTCCGGTAATAGGCCATCATGATGCGGTACTGTTGACGGTTGGGCAGATATTTGATCTGATGGGGTTCGAGGCTGAAGCAGGCAGAGAACTCCGTGTCGTTCAGGTGACGGTATTTTTTCCGGATGATGCGCCGCGACAAGGTGAACAGTTTTGTTTCGAGTGCATCGCCCATTCCATTGTCGAGCACCCGCTCCATCAATTTCTTGGACCAGTGGGTGTTCTCGGCCACAAATGCAGGGTTTTGCGCAAACACAGGGTAATATTTTTTTATCCATGGGTTTGCCTTCAGCATGCCTTGATGCACCCGGCTGTTGTAGGTCGGCAGCAAAAAAGCAACTTCCGTGGCGGTAAACCTGTTTTGCTGCTTAATGGAAAGGTGATCGCTGTCGACGAAGTAATTGATGCAAAAATTGCGGTACGCATTGGCCAGAAACACTTTTTTGAACAGGGTGAGCAGGCTTCGGACAAGCCACAGCCGCCGGGGGGCTGTAACGATAAAATAATCGATGTCGTCATCCGGGGCTGCGTACCCCTTTGAGATGGATCCGGAAATGAAAACACCCCGCAAAAAGGGGAAGTAGGCAATGATCCCCGAGTAACGCCGGGCGGTTTTTAAGCGTTGCTCCGCCCTGTGGTTTCCATCCATTCTCCGCTGTACGGCCCCCTGATCCTTCCCAAAAAAATAATACCCTTGCGATTCATGGATCAGGCCCCGCTGAACAAGTTCCCTCAGCCCGCCCTCAAACACTTTTCCCCCCTGCCCGGATACGCCCGAATAGGCCATGAGCTCATCGGCCGTGAGCGGATACGAAAACACGTCAAAATACAGCAGGGTCCGGATAACTTCTTCCATGAAAGGCTTAGCCCGTTCGCACGGAGTTTACCGCGCCAATAAACATGCGTTTACAAAAAAGAACATGAACTGCCCCAAAGAGTTCAATGGGGCCCATGAAAAAAGATGGAGGAGGTGAGAACGCCTTAAGTTGAAAAGTTTTTTGCGGCTTTTCATTGTGTTGGTTGATGTGGATGTTTTTTTTTAATACTTTTAGCACCTGAGATAAACGACTGTTCTAAATGCCCGTTCCGGGTGGTTGTTTTTGATTTCGTTTGAAGAAGGATGGCAGCAGGACATGCGGGCATTGATCCATTACTCATTAAAAACGAAACAAGGTGCAAACAGAAGACTACAAGATCAGTTTTTTCAGGCCCACTACGCAACGTGCCCTGGCAAACCGCAACCTCATCATTAAACTGTTTCTTCTTTGGGCTGTTGCCATCTTCGGATTCCAGGTATTGCTCAAGCTTGTTGAGAAACCTGTTCCGGAAGAGGCCCTGTTGCGTTTTACGCCTGCCTGGGAGCAGATCGTTGCTGGCGAGGCTGCCGAATATGACTTCCAGGCGGCGGGTCAGTCTATGGTGCAGGCCATGGGAAAAATAACCATTGGCCCTGACAACTATGCGGCTTTACGGGATGGGGTGGGCTGGATGCTTCAAAAGGTTTGTTCCGATGAAGAGTTTGCTGTCATTCAGCAGGATGTGCGGACTGTCAATGCATTGCGTGAGCAGATCACCACCCTGCAGGACAGCGACTACCTGGCAGCCAAAGAGGCTGTCATCGCCCGCGCAGCTCCGGCGCTGAATATCGACCCGGAGTCCCTGCTTGCCCAGCTGCTGTCTATTGGTCTCAGTGATGATATGGCCGGCATATCGGACGAAAACAAACAGCGAATACCGGAGATCATGCAGCTTTACATGACGCACAACCGTTCCTTTCTTACGGACTTCATATTCCTTGGTTTTCCGTTTCACTACTTTTACACTGCGGTGCTGCTGCTGGTCTTTTTTATTGCCCTGTGCTGGTACTATTGCTACCGCATCGACAGACTGCATGCACGGCTTAATTTTGTTGAGAAAACCGACTGATCCCCCCACCATCCAAACCAGAGTTTCATGAAAAAAATCCTTGCATTATTCCTGATGCTTTTCCCCCTCACGGCTCTTGCGGCCACTGACGTGACTCAACTTGAGGGATCCTTCAAGGTGGGGCCCGCCATCATTGTCATCCTTATCCTTTCTCTGTTTATCCTGGTAGGCATTGTGTTCCGGGCCAAAGACACAACCGATTATTATGCTGCCGGTCGCAGCATCTCACGTGTCGGGTCAGGTATGGCGATCGCCTCGAATTGGATGAGTGCCGCTTCTTTTCTCGGCATGGCAGCCCTGATGTACGGTTCTGGTTACCATGGCCTGGCTTATGTAGTTGGCTGGACAGGAGGTTATGTGCTGCTGCTTATCCTGATGGCAGGACAAATACGCAGGTACGGTAAGTACACGGCGGCTGACTTCATTGGCGACAGATACTATTCGCAGTCACTACGGGCCATTGGCGCAGTGATCGCCATCATCATATCCATCGCTTATGCCGTAGGACAGTTTGGCGGTATCGGGCTGATGTTCCGGTGGGTGATGGGTGTCGACTACCCATTGGCTGTCGTCATAGGCGGCTCTGTCGTGCTGGCGTACACCCTGATATCAGGAATGCTGGGGGTGACCAAGAACATGCAGATACAATACGTGATCATCATCAGTTCGTTCATGATCCCCATGTTTATTCTCACGGCCAAATATGACTATTTCTGGCTGCTCCCGCAGATCGGCTACGGCGCTGCCGTGCAGGATGTGGTTGACGGGCTGATGATATCGGAAAAGTCGGGGCTGTTCAATTCGCTCGGACACCATTTTGCCATTGTTCCCAACCCGGAATATGCCATGCCCTGGGCGGCATCAACCGGGCAGACCATGTTTCACTGGCTGGCCATTGTCTTCTCGCTCATGATCGGGACGGCCGGGCTGCCACACGTGATCCAGCGCTTTTACGTGGTACCGAAAGCCCGTGATGCCAGGTGGTCGGTTGTATGGGGCCTTTTCTTTATCTGCCTGTTGTATTGGAGCGCACCGGTTTATTCGACCCTGGGTATGATACTGTCTTCCAATCCGGAAGTAGGACAGCTTGCCAGGGATGCCATCGTGGTGTACACGGCACAACTTGGTGATGTGCACCCGCTGATTGTGGGCCTTCTGGCGGCAGGCGGTATCTCTGCGGCCTTTTCAACCACATCGGGCCTGATGGTGGCAGGAGCATCGGCTTTTGCTCACGATCTTTATGTAAAGGTGATCAACCCCGACGTAACGCCCAGAACGCAGATCAGAATCGCCAGGCTGGGCACCATTCTCATGGCCATTATCATCGCTTCCATCGCCATGCTCGACCTGGCGCTGATCGCTCAGCTGGTCGCCATTGCCTTCTCCATGGCCGGATGTACCATATTCCCTCTGTTCCTGCTGGGAATCTGGTGGAGTGGTTCCAACCGTGCCGGAGCCAAGGCCGGGCTGATCGTGGGCAGCATTGTTACCCTCATTTCACTGACGTACCTGATTGCTGAAAGGTACGAATGGGTATTGCCATACAGCGACTTCATCGCCTTCTATCTGGGAGCATGGTTCTTTGCCTGGATCGGCGCACCACTTGCTATAGTGACAAATATTGTCGTTTCCAGGCTGACCAGGGAAACCCCTGTAGAGATCAGGAAATTCCTCATTGAGAAAGTACACACATAGTTTTGAGGATCTTACCAAAACATAAAGGCACAAGGGTTATCATCCTGATCATGGCGATCCTTTCCCTGGCAGGACTGACCATCGCGTGGGCATACTACTCAGGCATCAACAAGGGGGCAGACCCCAGGGTCAAGGATGCCAGAATCCTGTATGGAAGGTTTAATATGTATGCCGCTGCCAATGACCAGGAGCGCATCCTTGTCTTGCTTGACAGCATTCATGACATATTCCGGTCGGTTGCACATTACCAAAACTCTTATGAGATCGGCGTGGTATGCAACAATCGTGCTTCCGTATTCCTTACCAGGGCCATTTCCGATACGCTTGTTGAGGAGGTCAGGCAGCACTATTTTGCCCTGGCAGAACGTGAGCTTGACAAAGGTATTGAATCCTACCGGAGGTGGCTCAGCACGTTTGATGCACTTAATGAAGACGAGATAGCGCAGGTGGTTTACAACGACTTTATGTCGGATCCGGTCATTTCCGGGGACAAAAGAGCGGAAGCCTATATGCAGCAAAGGGTAAAAGACATTTTATTGGCCCGTGCAGAGATGCCCCGAAGGTTGTCGGTCAGCTATACCAACCTGGGCATTATCAGACGACACGAAAACCGGTTGGAGGAGGCCGTTGGCTATTATGTAAAAGCCCTGGACCTCTGGGAAGAGAACCTGGCTGCCCAAAACAACCTGAATATTATCTTTGGCAGACCGGTTGAACGGCACAGCTTTCTCAGAAGGCTGTTCCCTCCCGAGCGAAGTCCGGACACAAATTAACGGTGAACGGAAGGTGGAAGATAGAAGATAGAAGGTAGAAAGTAGAAGGTAGAAAGTAGAAGGT
>PWJC01000047.1 GCA_003560165.1 Bacteroidales bacterium | reverse complement strand
ATACCCATGGTCTTGATGGCCCGGGCTGCGGCTCCTATATTTTCTTCCCGGGCCGTCGAGGAAAGTATAAAAATCAGTTCCATAAGGCGATTTTAGAAATTGGGATGGACATGGGTGGAAGATAGAAGATAGAAGGTAGAAGGTAGAAGGAACGAAGAGAACGAAGAGAACGATGGAACGAAAGAACGAATGAACGATTTTAAGTTTAAGGGTTGAAGAGTTGAAAAGTTGAATCTTAAACCCATTAAACTTTTAAACTTTTAAACCTGTTGGGGGTTTCCCGGGTTTTAACTGACACACTGCCTGCGGACAGTGGATAAACGACGGTTCGACATTTCATACTTTTCCATTCAAGTAAACCACAGGGTGAATGTGCTGCCCTTACCCGGCTCGGAGTCTGCCTCGATGCTGCCTTTGTGCATGGCCATGATTTGCCGGCAAAGGCTCAGTCCTATTCCAGAGCCACCTTCCTTGGTGGTAAAAAAAGGGACAAACACCGAATCCATCCGGTCTTCCGGAATGCCCATGCCGTTGTCGCTGACGCGGATAAACAGGCGGTCGTTGTCCTTGCCGGCACTACAGCTTATGCGGGCCCCGGAGGTGCCGGTCGTTGCCTCAATGGCATTTTTTATCAGGTTGATCACGGCCTGTGCCATCAGCCCCTGATCAAAAAAGCCTGTCAGGTCTTCAGGGACTGCATTGGCTTTCAGTTCCAGCTCCCTATCCCTTGCTTCAGCCAGAAAAACCCCCGTTTGTTTTTCCAAAAACGGCAGCAGCATTACCTGCGAGGGTTTTGGATCGGGCAACAGGGTCAGGCTGCGGTAGGTGCTGACAAATTCCATGAGGCCCTGACTGCGCTCGCCGATCATCGCGGCCGAATGCAATGCATCGTGGATGTATCCGAGCCTGGCTTCCCCGTCAGGGTTATCAGCAAGCGGGTTCAGGCACATTTCAATGTTTTTCGACAGGGTAACCACCGGGGTCACCGAGTTCATCATTTCATGGGTAAGCACGCGGATAAGCTTTTGCCAGGAAGCCATTTCGTGCTGTTCCAGTTCCTCCCTGATGGGCGACATGGAAATCAACCGTAGCGCCTCACCCCCTGCAAGGATGTCTTTCCGGGTGAATGAAACAGGAAGCGTATGGGCTTTATGATCCGAAAGCGGGAATACCTCAGGCCTTTCCGGCCGGAGCTTGTCAACGAAGCCGGGCAGGGCATCTGAAACATTGCGGCACTGCTCCAGACGCGAGAGTTCTTCCAGGCCAAAAAGATGCAGTGACGCCCGGTTGCAGAAAGGCACCCCCCCCTGTTGGTCCAGTGTAAACAAACCAACGGGCGACTGATTGATCAGTGCCTGGTATAAGCGTGTTTGTTTCTCTTTGTCAACCCTGATCAACTGGAATTGACGGCTGATCTTCTGAAAGGATTCCCGGAGATTGCTGAATTGCTTTTCCAGTTTGCCCGAAGAATAGGCCCTCATGGTATCCTGCTGTTGCAGGGCCAGCAGAAAAGCGGCCAACTCATCATTGGTCCGGGTTAAAAACCTGAACAACAACCAAACCTGCAATAAGGTGAGTGCTATCAGCCAGCCCAGGGTAAAGATCCCTGCATCCTGCACCAGGCTCCAGGCCAGCAATGACAAAGATGCCAGCAGGGCCAGCAGCCTCAGCAATACCTGCAGGGAAAAACGGTTAAATGCCATATTTTTTCATTTTGGCATACAGGGTGGCACGGGTAACCCCGAGCTTTCTGGCCGCGTGGGACAGATTGCCTTGATAAACGTCAACAGCCCTGGCAATGGTCTGCTTTTCAACTTCCTGCAGGTTCAGTTCGTCCGAAGAAATGGTTTGGGAGGCAGGCCTGAACTGAAAATCTCCGGGGCCCAGCACTGGCCCCCCGGCCAGGATCACTGCGCGCTCCAGGGTATGTTTCAGCTCCCTGATATTGCCGGGCCAGGAATGCCTGAGTAATTTTTGCATGGCACGCCCCGATAGCCTCAGGCCTTTTTTTCGGTATTTTCCGGAAAACAGCCCCAGGAAATGCCGGCAAAGCGCTTCGGTATCCTCCACCCTTTCGCGCAAGGGGGGAATGTAAAGCTGGATGGTGTTCAGGCGGTAAAACAGATCTTCTCTGAACTCCCCGCCAGCCACCATGCGATCGGGCCGGGAATTGGTGGCTGAGATCAGCCTGATGTCGATGTCTACGGGACGAAATCCACCAACGGGAACCACCTTGCGGGTTTCCAAAACCGACAGCAGTTTGGCCTGGAGGGGGAGGGCGATGTTGCCGATCTCGTCCAGAAACAGGGGGCCACCCGTGGCGATTTCGAACCGGCCCTTTCTGTCTTCATGAGCTCCGGTAAAACTACCCTTTTTGTGCCCGAAAAGCTCGCTCTCAAACAGGGTTTCGGATAAGGCCCCCAGGTCGGCCGAAACAAAAATGTCGTTACAGCGGTCCGAGAGTCGGTGGATCTCCCTGGCAACCAACTCCTTGCCTGTCCCATTCTCGCCGGTGATCAATATATTTGCCCCGGTGGGGGCAACCTTGACCATAGTGGCAACCAGTTGCTTCATTGGCGGCGAGCAAAGCCTGTACAAGGGATGTCCGTCGGCCCCGCTTGCAGTATGCTGCAGTAAATGAGTCTTGAACCGGTCAAGGGCCGATTCGGTCTTGCGCAGCTTCAACAGGTTTTTCAGGTTCGAGATGAGTTTCTCGGGATTCCATGGTTTCAGCACGAAATCGGCGGCACCCTCCTTCATTCCCTCTACCGCGAGGTCGACCCCTCCGTAGGCAGTCATCAGCACCACCAGTGCCTCCCTGTCAAACTGCAATATTTTGCGCAGCCAATACATTCCCTCCTCCCCGTCGCGTGCCCCCGATGCATAATTCATATCCAAAAGAATGAGATCGAACCTTTCCTCGCTGAGCAGCGGCAGGACCTTTTCAGGATGGTCGAGTACGCCTATTCTGCCAAAATCGTGTTTCAACAACAGGGGCAGCGACGACAATATATGGCGGTTATCGTCCACGATCAAAATATTCCCTTTATTTTCTTTCATACAGAGATTATTTTGTTGTAAACTTAATCAATGTTTAATTATTAAACAATCAGGTGTATCGCTCCGGTACAAACCAAAAGTGCCACTGAATCGTTTTCAAACACTCATCTACTTCTTTTTGTGTACATTGCATGCTCTGGCAAGAAGATTGATTGCGAATAATAGGTGATAACGAATACCAAAACAATGAGCATGTTCAGGAGCTACCTTACCATTGCCTGGAGGAACATCTTCCGCAACAAATGGACCAGCCTGATCAATGTATTTGGGCTGGCCATGGGCTTTGCAACATCCATTATCCTCTACATCTATATTTCGCACGAAATGTCGTTCGACCGCTTCCACGATAACAGTCATCAGATCGTCAGGATGGTCGTACATTTCAGGGGCGATATGGACCTGTCACTGCCCAGGGGAACCCCCGAATGTGGTTCTGTTGCGGTGGAGCAATCACCGGCTGTGGTTAACTATTTGAATTTAAAAAACGAACAGAGCACAATAAGAACAGGGGAGAACTTATTCGATGACATCGATCTTTTGTATGCCGATGCTTCTTTTGAGGATTTTTTCCAGTTTCCCGTATACCGCGGAAGTATCAGGCAGACCCTCGAAGACCCGGCTGGGATCGTGATCAGCCGGGAATTGGCAACCAGGCTTTTTGGTACGGAGGAAGCCCTGAACCAGACCATCGAAGTAAGCAAGACCTTTGTCAATCAGGAAACCGGAGCGTACGGACAAAGATTTATTACCACCAGGATCGGGGCCATTCTCGATCACCATAAAAACAACTCCCATCTGCAGTTCGACGGCCTGCTATCTATGGAGGGCATGGACAGTGGCTGGAAAAGCGGTATGTTTCTGGACAAGTTCACCTACCTGATGTTCAGCCACGAGCCCGAAGAACCCGACAGGGAGGCCGTTGAACAAATGCTCGGCACCCGAATCAACGATCTGCTGGAAGGCCGTTTTAATATCGACATAGTGCTTCAGGATCTCAGGAACATCCATTTCGCAGAAAAATTATCCAACGAATACGGCATTACCGGAAACCGCGAACTGATCATGGCATTTATTGCCATGGCATTGTTTATTCTGGCCATTGCCATCATCAACTTCATCAACCTGGTCACCGCCCGTTCGGGCAAACGGGCCACCGAGGCGGCCATCAGAAAAGTTTCGGGAGCAGGGAAGAAGGATATATTCGTTCAGTTTCTGGGTGAATCCCTCCTGCTCACCCTGGTGGCCCTGTTGCTGGCCATGGTGGTTGTCGAGCTGTTCCTTTCGCCTTTTGCCTCTCTGATGGGACGCGAACTGCAGTTGTCGCAGTCAGACAGTCTGCTGCTGTTTTCCAGGCTGCTGGGTACAGGCCTGATTGTGGGCATCCTGGCCGGCCTCTACCCGGCCTGGGCGTTCTCGCGCTTTCAGCCGGTAGAGATTCTCAGGGGCAAAACTAGCGGGGGCAAACGCAACCCCTTGCTACGGGTGATCCTGGTGGTGGTGCAATTTGGCATTTCCAGCTTTCTGATCGTATGCATCACCGTGTTCATCCTGCAGGTCAGGCATATGAAAAATGCCGACATGGGTTTTGACAAAGACCATGTGGTCAGTTTTCTGGGCGTATCCGAATCGATTAAATCTTCTTATCCGGCCATGCGCGCCGAATTGCTTCAACATCCGGGTATCCTTGAAGCAGCCACTTCCCAGACCCTGCCCGGAACCGGCGAAAGCGGTATGGGCATGAGGCTCAATGAAGAGGGTGCCGACGACATCCCCATTTGGGAGATACGGATAGGCGAAGGAGCACCGGAAGCATTCGGATTTAAGCTAAAAGAGGGCAGGTGGTGGGATTTTGACCGATACGACGACCGGACCCATTTCGTGGTGAATGCAACCGCTGCCAGAGCCCTGGGGCTGACACAGGCAGTCGGACAGGAGGTGGTGATGATGAACCGCAGGGGCCGGATCATCGGCGTTGTGGAAGATTTCCATTACAGAACCCTGACTACCCGGATCGACCCCCTGGTATTGTCTGTGTATTCTCATATTTTCACCAGCATCACCCTGCGCCTCCACCCCGAAAACCGGGCAGAGGCCCTGGTACACGCCAGGGAGGTATTTCGGGCTTTCGACCCCAATTATACCTTTTCGCCCTATTACCTGGCTGCTCATTTCGACCGCTTCTATACCGTGGAAGAGAACAACAACAGGGTACTCGGTGCTGGCTCCCTGCTGGCCATTTCCATTGCCATGCTCGGGCTGCTGGGCCTCTCGGCGTTCATTGTCACCTCCAGGACCAGGGAAATAGGCATCCGGAAAGTAATGGGGGCAAACACCCTGCAGATCATGGGCACCCTGTTCAGGGACCTCACCAAATGGGTGGTGCTGGCCAACTTTTTGGCATGGCCAGTGGCCTGGGTGGTCATGAGCCGCTGGCTTGAAAATTATCCATACCGGATTGAGATGTCCGTGTGGTACTTGCTGGGTGCAGGCCTGCTGACGGTCTTCATTGCGTCACTTACCATCGCATCCCATACCTGGAAGGCGGCACTGACCGACCCGGTCAATGCGCTGAAATCGGAGTAGGGGATTGAAGGCTTAATGCAGTATCAGTTTTTTGATTTCACTATAATGGCTGCCGCTTACTTTCAGCAAGTAGACCCCCGCGGGGAGGTGGCCAAGCATCAGGACGCGCTCCCCCAGCCCGGCATCGAGTTCGATCCGAACGACCTCCTGCCCGCTGACATTCAGTAGCCGGATAGCCACCTCACCGTGGGTTTCTGCCCATTGTACGGTAATATGGTCTTTGGCCGGAACAGGAAATACATTCAGCCCGCCTTCGTTCACGGGTATCTGAGAGGAGGTGACCAGGTCGAAATGGGCTATGGCCAGCAAATGCCCTTCGCCCATGGTGGCCTCTGCGTACTTTCCGATTACCTTGTGTCCGTCAACATCCCAGTGGCTGATGGCCCAGCCCGGCAAGGGCACGGCATAAAGCCCCACCACGCTACCGGGATGATACCAGTGAAAGCCTGTTTCGGGGGTGGTGAGCCCGGCGCCCTCGGGAGACACCCTGACCTCAAGCCCACGGTTCCGGTGGGGATCATACCCCCCAATGGTCGCAGGGTTGACCCCAAGGGGATCCAGCCAGTCGGAGAGGCGGTCAGACTCCTCGCCTCCGCCAATCCACGACATCCCAAACCGGCCATACCAGTCGGGCTCGGTGTTCCCGCAGGCGGCATATCCGCCGTGCAGCTGCCCCAGCAACAGGCCGTTGCTGTCAAAGATAGGCGACCCGGAAGAGCCCGGCTCGGTAGTGGTCTCTCCGTCCCAGGTGATCCGCCAATGCGAATTCCCGCTTCCGGCAAAGCCAAGGTAACGCGATGCCTGCACGCCCGATTCGCTGTAGCTGAACTTTTTGATGTCGCCCCTTGGGTGATGTATCCCGACGATGGTTTCCAGGAGTTCTTCCTCCATACTGCGGTTCCAGCCAGCAAAATAGGGGGCATACGACTGTGGCACCCTGTGGTTGAGTTCCAGCAGCCAGAAATCGGAAGTTGAGTTCCTGGCTCGCAGCACCGCCCCGCTCATGGCGTCATGTCCGGGCGACAGCATGGGGTTTTCACAGGTCTCGCTCTGCCAGTTGAACCAGGCCACCACGGTGGAAGGGTTTCGGTAGCAGTGGTTGGCCGACAACAGAAAAGGCCTGGCATCTTCTGCAGTATTGTTGACCATGACCCCGCTGCAAAACCCGTTGCCCCCGGTTACCAGCATGACCACCGAACGCACCTGGTCTTCCCATCCGCGGGCCTCATCGCATGCCACGTTGATATTGCACCATCCCGACCGCCCAAACGCCTTGGAGAAACCGGCCGGGTCGCGATAGGCATGGGTCACGGTTTCCAGGCCAAGCCGCCCGGCAAAGGCAACTCCTTCGGGCTCGAGGTATTCAATGATCAGGGAGTCTCCCGGCAGCAGGGTGGTGGCAAAATATCCGTCTTCCTGGTTGTTGAGATCGGTAAAGGCACCCAGCACGTGTTCGGCTGCCGGATCAAGGATGTACAACTCGGCCCCGGGAGGCAGCAGGTACTCATCGAAGGTCAGATTCAGGCTGTAGGCCCCCGGCGAATGAATCCCCAGCCGCCACAGCCTGTCGCCCCCGGGTACATCCGTCCACTCGCCCGAATTGCCCGGATTAAGGTTTACCGTGATGTTTTCACCGAAACGCCACGGAATGTCAGCAATCTCGTCCAGTATGGCGTCTTCGGCCAGAAGCGAACGGGCGTCAACGGGGGGCATCTGCACAAAGGCAAGTCCTTCAACGGAAAGGCTGCGGGCCATACCTGGAGGGATTCCGGGTTTGCTTATCTGGGCCAGGCTGGCAAAGGGTAGGGCCAGCAGAAAGGCAAACAGAAGGCAGCGGCCGGTGATTGTTTTCATGGAACGGAGGCGCTTCATAACTTATGATCGGACAAATATACACTTTATCGGCCAAATTATATGCGGACCACAAAGCCTGGCAGGCAAAAGGGATCAGTTGACAGCCAGTTCCCCCGCCCTGACGCCCGGCTTCAATTCCTTCATATGCCGCAGGGCCTGCCACGTCATCAGCAAGGGCCTGATCTCTCTGGCCGGCAGGGAAAACTGCTGAAGCGGCCTGAATTTTTCAACGCCTGGCTTGCCGCCCTTTTTGCGGATCAGCAAAGCTGGTTCCAACACCTCGATCACGAACTTGCTTCCCCTGTTGTACAGCACCCTGCCGGGCACCGGGTTGCCGGCAGACACCCAGTCCCACTTTCCATCCGGGCGCTTCAGCTGGTGGGACAGGGCGATCAGGACGAATTGGCCTCTTTTGAAGAGTTTGCGGTAATGCTGGCATTTATGAATGGCGTTCAGCCTGCTCCTGATCTTTCGGACCCTCCCGGCAACAGCTTCCTTGTAGTAACAGGGATCAAAATCGCCGAGCGGGCATTTTTTGCAAAGGGAAGAACTGAAAAACAGTTTCATTTCTGTCAGAAGTTAAACTATGTGGTCAAAAATAGTATTTTATCCTATATATCCCAATTAATTTTATCTATTAAATTTTTTTTGCACTTATTCAGGCCCTAACGGCAGGTACGTTGATCCGTAAATTTTGTATATTTATATAATTATCAGGGGGAAGAAGGTGGAAGGTGGAAGGTGGAAGGTGGAAGATAGAAAGAACGACAGAACGAATAAACGACAGAACGAAAAAGTTGAAGAGTTTAAGAGTTTAAGAGTTTAATATCAGATACTTAACCTTTCAACCTTTCAACCTTTCAACCTTTCAACCTTTCAACCTTTCAACCTTTCAACCTTTCAACCTTTCAACCTTTCAACTTTTCAACTTTTCAACTTTTCAACCTTTCAACCTTTCAACTTTTCAACTTTTCAACTTTTCAACTTTTCAACTTTTCAACTTTTCAACCTTTCAACCTTTCAACTTTTCAACTTTTCAACTTTTCAACTTTTCAACTTTTCAACTTTTCAACTTTTCAACTTTTCAACTTTTCAACTTTTCAACTTTTCAACTTTTCAACTTTTCAACTTTTCAACT
>PWJC01000040.1 GCA_003560165.1 Bacteroidales bacterium | reverse complement strand
TTTCAACTTTTCAACTTTTCAACTTTTCAACCTTCTTCTTCCTACCTACTACCTACTACTTACTACTTACTATCTTCCACCTTCTTCCTTCCAATCACACCGTCTAGACCATTTCCATGCGTTTGGAGTCGAGTTTCAAAAAGGTGAACAGCATCAGGGTGACCCCCCACAACGACGATCCTCCGTAGCTGATCAGGGGCAGGGGGATGCCGATGACGGGGACCAGCCCGATGGTCATGCCGATATTGATGGCAAAATGCACAAAGAGCACCGACATGACCGCATAGCCGAACACCCGGCTGAATGCCGATTTTTGCCTGTCGGCCAGCAGGATCAGCCTCAGCAGCATGCCCAGGTAGAGGCCGATGACGACCAGGCTCCCCGTGAACCCCCATTCTTCGCCAACGGTGCAGAAGATAAAATCGGTGGTTTGCTCTGGCACAAAATTAAACTTGGTTTGGGTGCCCTGCAAAAATCCCTTACCCCAGAGACCTCCCGAACCGATGGCGATCTTTGACTGGTTCAGGTTGTATCCGGCACCCTGGGGGTCGGCCGTTCCGTGCAGCAGCACTTCGATCCTGGCCTTGTGGTGGGGCTCGAACAGGTTTTCGAAGGTATAATCGACCGAATACACATACAGAGAAAGCAAAACGAACAGCCCCGATATCCTGAGGATGGCCCCGGAGTTCTTTTTCAGGGCAAGGGCGGCAGCCAGGCTCAGCAGGGCCAGGGTCCCGATGATGATGTATTCGTTGATCATCAGGGTGAGCACGAACAGGGCCACGGCAAGCCCGCCGAGCAGCAGCAGACGGCCTCCCACATAGCCTTCCCTGTAAAGTACCAGCACAAAGGAGGCAAATACCAGGGTGGTGCCCACGTCTTTTTGCAGCAACACCAGTGAGGCCGGCAACAGGATAATGGCAATGGCCCTGAGTCGGTTTGCGGGGGTGGGCGGGCTTGCCCTGCTTTTGGACAGGAAGGCCGAAAGGGCCAGGGCGGTCCCGTATTTGGCCCATTCGGAGGGCTGAAAGGCAAAGCCGCCGATGCGGAACCATGCCCTGGTGGCATTGATCTCCACCCCGGCAAACAGCACCCCGATCAGTACCAGAATAAAAATGCCGTAAAGCACCCATGCAAAACCAGTAAAGAACCGGATGTCCATGATCAGTACTATGACCCCAAGCAGGAATGCCGTGAGTATCCACAGCAGCTGCTTGCCGTAAGAATTGCCCAGGGCGAACACATGCGAATGGGTGGCTTCGGTATACTCAACGGCAAATATGTTCAGCCAGCCGATCCCTGCCAGGGCCAGGTACATCAACAGCAGGGGTTTGTCGATGTTCCTGAATATGTTGAATTGCGGGTTCATTGACCGGGGCTTAAAAAATTCGCATCCAGTATCCTTTGTTCGAACCATTGCCGGTTCACCTCGCCTTTGAGGTATTTCTCTATCATCAGGCTGGCAATGGGAGCCGCCCATACCGAGCCGTATCCTGCGTTTTCGATCACCACCGAGATGGCAATGCGGGGATTGTCTGCCGGGGCAAATGCGATGAAAACCGAGTGGTTTTCGCCGTGGGGATTTTGTACGGTACCTGTTTTGCCCGCCATGTCAATTCCGGGGATAGCCGAGAAACCGGCCGTACCTTCCGTGACCACCAACTCCATGGCCCCCGCCATGGTCTCAAAATGCCTGGCATCGATGGGGATGTCGTTGGCCCGGGCGTGCTGGCTGTTCGGGCTGCCGGGATTGCCGATGGCTTTCACCAAATGGGGGGTGTGGTAATACCCCCGGTTGGCGATGGCCGCCGTAACATTGGCCAGCTGCACCGGGGTCACTCCCAGTTCGCCCTGTCCGATGCCCAGCGAAAGAATGGTTTGTGAACGCCAGCCCCGCGGGCCGTATAGTCCGTCGTAATACGCTGGGGTGGCCACCAGCCCGCTCAACTCGTGGGAGAGATCGCTGCCGAACACCTTGCCCAGTCCGAAACTGCTTACGTAATCGCGCCATTGGCCATAGGAGGCCTGTATGTTCTCAAACTGGGGGCGGTTGATGGTGTTTTGGAAGACGATGCTCGAATAGGTATTGCAGCTGTACTGGATGCTGGTGTAGGCGTTCACCGGGCCGGGGTGGGAGCGGCAGCGGATGCTGATCCCCCCGGCGTGGTAGATGCCGGGGCAGGAGTAAGCGGTATGCGGTTCGACCACCCCTTCCTGCAGCGCGATCAGGGTGCTGATCACCTTGAACACCGAGCCGGGGGGGTACTGGGCCATCAGTGCCCGGTTAAACAAGGGTTTCTGAGAGTCGTTTTGCAGCATGCGGTAGTTGCGGGTCCGCTGCCTCCCTACCAGCAGCCCGGGATCATAGGCCGGGGAGGTGACCAGACTGAGGATCTCGCCGGTGGAGGGCTCAATGGCCACAATGCTACCCCTTTTGTTGCGCATCAGTTTTTCGCCGTAGAGCTGCAGCCGGGCGTCGATGGTGGTGTAGAGGTCCTGGCCTGGAATGGCCAGGGTGTCGAAGCGCCCCTCCTGGTAAGGCCCGGCATCGCGGTTCAGTACATCTACCATGCGGATGCGCACCCCCTTCTGTCCTCTTAACTCCTCTTCATAGGCCCGCTCGATGCCGCTGATGCCGATGTAATCGCCCGGCCGGTAATAAGGGTCGTTCTGTATAACGGAAGGACCGGCCTCACCCACATAGCCAAAGGTATGGGCGGCCATCGGAAATGCGTATTTCCTGAGGGTACGGGGCTGAACAAAAAAACCGGGGAAACGGAACATCTTCTCCTGAAAGGCGGCAAAGGTGGTTTTGGATATCTGCCTTTCGAAAACCGAGGCCCTGAAGCGCGAATGCTGACTTGCCTGCAGTAAGCGGCTTTCGAACTGTTTCGCATCGATACCGAGCAGCCGGCAAAACTCGGTGGTGTCGAATTCCTTTACCTGGCCGGGGATGACCATCAGGTCGTAATGTGCCTCGTTGTATACCAGCAGTTCGCCGTGGCGGTCGTAGATCAGCCCCCGGGGGGGATAATCTGTCAGGTGGCGGAACACATTGCTCATGGCAGATATTCTATACGAATGATCCATGATCTGCAGCATGAACAGCCTGACCACCAGCACCAGGCAAACTGCCAGGATGATGCCGGCAATGACCACTCGGCGGTTGGAATGCTGACCCGGATTGTTGTGAATTCGCATAGAGGCCATTGGGGGCTTTCCGGGCGGTCCTTCCGTCCGGATATCTTGCAAAAATAAGGATTAGGCCTTAGAATCTCCGGCATTTTCAGAACTATTTTTTATCTTAGCCGGTAAAGCAAGGGATTGACCCGGGGCGGCGGGCCTGCCCTGTCTTCCAAAAAACAAAAAACATGGGAAAGCACAAAATCATTGTATTGGGGGCCGGCATGGTGGGCCGGGCCATAGCCATCGACCTCTCACGGCGGCATGAGGTGACATCGGCCGATATCGACCAGGAAGCCCTCCGGCAGCTCGAGGCCGGTCACCCCATCCGCATTGTGGGGATCAACCTGATGGAGGAAGAAAAGATACGGGAACTGGTGGATGACTTCGATCTGGTGGTGTCAGCCGTTCCCGGTTTTATGGGGTACGATATCCTGAAGACGGTGATCGACACCGGGAAAAACATTGTCGATATTTCCTTCATGCCCGAAGACTATATGGAACTCAATACCCTTGCTGCCCGCCGGGGAGTAACGGCCATCACCGACTGCGGAGTGGCCCCCGGCATGCCCAACCTGATATTGGGGCACCACAACGAATACATGGAGATCGAAAACTTCCATTATGTGGTGGGCGGACTGCCCAGGATCAAGGTGTACCCGTTTTATTACAAAGCTCCGTTTTCGCCCATCGATGTGGTGGAAGAATATACCCGGCCAGCGCGCTACAAGGAGAAGGGCAAGCTGATGAGCAAACCGGCCATGAGCGAGCCCGAACTGATGTTCTTCGACAGGGTGGGCACCCTGGAGGCCTTTTTTACCGATGGGCTGCGTTCGCTGCTGACCAATATGGAACACATTCCGAACATGACGGAGAAGACCCTGAGGTATCCCGGGCACATACAGCTCATCCAGGCATTGAAAACGGCCGGCTTTTTCGACAAGGAACCCCTGACCGTGAACAACACCCCCATCCGTCCGATCGATTTTACATCGAAGGTACTCATCCGCGACTGGAAGCTCGGTCCGGACGAACCCGAGTTTACCCTGATGCGCATTGAGCTCTCGGGAAGGGAAGACGGCCAGCCCAGGCGTATCGTGTACGAGATGTACGACGAGTTCGACCAGAAGACAGGGATCAGCTCGATGGCACGCACCACCGGGTATACCGCCACGGCCAATGCCGAACTCATTCTCGGCGGCCGCTTTGCTGGCAATGGGGTGTTTCCCCTCGAATTGGTGGGCATGGACCCCGATTGCTACCATTATGTCATGGAACATCTCACGGAACGCGGGGTTTGTTATCACCGCAAAGATTACGGCCCGGAATGGCAGGCCATGGGCTGCCCCGTTATACCCCCCACCGGATGAAGAAAATCCCCTCTGCCCGGCAGAACTACCGCCACACCCTGAAGGCCATCGGTTATGTGCCAAGGCAGCAAGCCACACAGGCCGATTACGACCGCATCGGGTTTATGTCGGGGCTGGAAGTCCATCAGCAGCTGAACACCGGGCAAAAGCTGTTCTGCCGCTGCCCCGCCG
The DNA here is from genome assembly GCA_003560165.1 of Bacteroidales bacterium. Classification (GTDB taxonomy): domain Bacteria; phylum Bacteroidota; class Bacteroidia; order Bacteroidales; family UBA7960; genus PUPG01. The sequence goes on along the minus strand of PWJC01000040.1, from coordinate 4,015 downwards.
GCATCTACCAGGCCGATGAGGAGTACGATGCCGAAGTGATCCGGCACATGCGCCCCACCCTCAGCGAACTGGGCGAATACGACGGCACGGCCCTGATGGAGTTCAAAACCCGGAAAAACATCGTTTACCGCATCAGGAACCAGACCACCTGCACCTATGAGGTAGACGACACACCTCCCTTTCCCATCAACCGCGAGGCCCTGGACATCTCCATCATGATCTCCCTGCTGAAAAAGCTGAACATTGTGGGGGAGGTCCACATCACCCGCAAACAATACCTCGACGGCAGCATCCCGACGGGTTTTCAGCGCACGGCCATCATCGGGGTTGAAGGGGCCATCAGGCTGAGCAACAAGACCGTGCGCATCATTCAGCTCAGCCTCGAAGAGGACTCCTGCAGGGAGATCTCCGACAGCGGCCACTGGAGGGTTTACAAGACCGACCGCCTGGGGATGCCCCTGATTGAAACCGTTACCTATCCCGACATGGTTAATCCGGATGAGGTGGCCGAAGCCTGTCAGGTAATCCGGTTTCTGAACCGCAGCACCGGGAAGGTGCGTACCGACATAGGCGCCGCCCGCCAGGACGTGAATGTGAGTTGCCGGGGGGGCACACGGGTGGAGATCAAGGGGGTCTCGCACATCAAATGGATTCCGGCTCTCACCCACAACGAGGCATTCAGGCAGTGGGCCCTGCTTCACATGCGGTCGCTGCTGCTGAAACAAGTGTCAGACCCCCGGGCATGGTCGATGTCGCAAATGGAACTGGATGCCTCCGACTTTGGTCTGGCATCGGCAGCGCTCAAAAACACCAGGAAAAACGGGATGCAGCTCTATGGGGTGGGCCTGCCTGGTTTTGGCGGGCTGTTGTCGCATTTCACCCAGCCAGGCAAGGTATTTGCTGATGAGCTGAGCGACCGCATCAAGGTGATCGCCTGTATCGCGAGGCCCAACATGACCACCGACGAATGCCTCCACCCCCTCGAGGGCAAAAAGGTGATGGACCAGCTCAGACAGAAGCTGGGTAGCGGATCAGGCGATGCCGTGCTTTTTTGCTGGGGGCCGGCCGAAGACATGCCGACAGCCCTGGAGACCATCGGGGAGAGGTGCCGCATGGCCTTCGAGGGGGTGCCCAACGAAACCAGGAAGTCGTTTGCCGACGGCACCACCGTCTTCGAAAGGGTGCTGCCAGGGGCCGACCGGATGTACCCCGACACCGATTCACCCCCCATCCCCCTGCTCGATCAGGACATCGAACGTCTGGGGCGCGATCTGCCGGTCGAATCGGCCGAGGCCCTTCAAATCATGAAGAATTGGGGCATTCCCGCCGATACCTATACCTACCTGTTGCGTAAGAACCTCTTTCCCCTGATCAGGGAGATGGTCGAAAAACAGGGCGAAGACCCGGTTTTTGCCGGCACGCTCTTTGGCCACCGCCTCAAATTTGTCGAGGGCCATTATGAAAAAGCCAAGGACTTTGACTATGCCAGGGTGGCCGGCATGCTGGCCGCCCTCAGGCAGGAAGGCCTGGATGCCGGGCTGATCAGAACGATGCTGCCTGTCATTTACCAGCATCCCAAAATGGACCTGGCCTCTGTACTCACCAGCATTGGTTTTGTCCGCATGGATGAGGCCCAGATTTTGTCGAACCTTTCATTTTTCAGCAAAAAGTTCGACAGCATCCGCCGCAGCCAGAGCGAACACAACCGGGTCAACTGGTTGATGGGTCAACTCCGGGAAAATGCGTTGGGAAACATCCCCCTGAAGCGGCTCAGGGAGGTCATCCGGGCCAGCTGAGGGCGGGAGGTATTTATCTAAACAACTTTCTGATGAGCGAAGACTATTTCCAGGGTTACAAAGGCAATGCCCTGCAGACCCTGAAAAAATACAATGTGAGGGTGTGGGGGCAGGCCAGCATCGAGACCACCCGGGGCAATTTTGCCGGGACGGTGTTGCCCCGGTCGGAAAACGACGACGAGAACCACCTGGTGCTGAAGATCCCTACCGGATACAATGTGGGCATCAATGTACACACCGTTCGCAGCATGAAGGAAACCGGGTACAAAAAAGCCAACTACAAGATACCCGAACAGGAGTTCCCATACACAAAGGGTCTTCCGCGGGTGAAGCTGATCGGTACCGGAGGCACCATCGCCTCCAGACTCGACTATCGCACCGGGGCTGTGATCCCTGCCTTTTCGCCGGGAGAACTTTACGGAGCGGTTCCCGAACTGGCATCCATCTGCAACCTGACCACCGAAAAGGTGTTTGCGGTATTCAGCGAGAACATGGGCCCCGCCCAATACAGGCAACTGGCCGTAGCCATCGGTGAGGAGATCGGGAATGGCATCGACGGCATTGTGATCGGACACGGAACGGATACCCTGCACCATACCGGAGCGGCCCTGACCTATATGATACAGGATCCCCCCGTACCCATCGTGCTGGTCGGATCCCAGCGCTCTTCCGACCGCCCCTCGTCCGACGCCGCCCTGAACCTGATGCATGCCTGCTATACGGCCGGTCATGGCGACATTGCCGAGGTAATGGTGTGCATGTTCGGCCCCACTTCCGATGACTACGGCATGCTCCATCGCGGCACCCGGGTCAGAAAAATGCACTCGTCGTACCGGAGCACCTTCCGCACCCTGGGCGATGTGCCACTGGCCACAGTGACCACAAAAGGGGTGGTACCGATTAAAAAAGACTACAACCTCCGCCGCAAAAACAGCAAGGCCAGGATACTGCCGTATTTTGAAGAAAAGGTTACCATCTTGTACTATTATCCCAACATGAGGCCCGATATCGTGGATGCCCTGGTCGATCTTGGCTACAAGGGCATCGTGATTGCCGGCACCGGACTGGGTCATGTGAACAAGCCCCTTTACCCGGCCCTGAAACGGGCTGTCGACAAGGGAGTGGTTGTTTACATGACGGTGCAGACGCTTTGGGGGTATGTGCAGATGTTTGTTTACGAAACCGGACGGGAGATGATGTCGCTGGGGGTCATCCCGGCCGGGAATATGCTGCCCGAAGTGGCTTATGTAAAGCTTGGCTGGGCCCTGGGACAAACCAGCGACCCGGAGGAGGTAAAAAAGATCATGCTCACCCCCATAAAGGACGACATCACTCCCCGTGAGCCCTACAATGGGTACCTGGTTTACCAGGGCGGGGTGCCCGAGGTGGAAGACTTTATCAAAAAGTTCAGGAAATAAACATTTACAAAACATGAAGCTCAAAATAACCTTCTACAGCATGGGCCGGGGCCTGAAAAGCGCTCTGAAGCGTTTCAGGGAGTGGCTGACTCCCGGCCCCATGGCCGTAACCGGCGCCGCCATCGGAGTCTTTTCGGTATTTGCCCTGTTGGGGGTGCTGCCGGCCATACCCTATATCGGGTATATGGGCTGGGGCCCCGCCATGGGCTATATTTTGGTCGTTTTGCTGCTTGCCTTGCTGGGGGCATTGCTTGTGAATCTGGTATTTGGCTGGCTGGGCAGGATCCGCCCCCTATTGCGTATTGCCCTTCTGTCGGGGATCACCGTGGTTTTAATGCATTATTCGATCAACTCTGCCGGCAACCTCCTGGTGTATGGGGTGGCTGCCTTATCGGGGGGCTTGCTGGGGGGTGGCCTTTACCTGATTACGAAGAATGGGCAGAAAAATACCGGCCGCCGCGACAACATCCTGGTTCCCCTGGGCCTGCTGCTGGGCCTGGCCGGCCTGGCCGGAGGGGCCGTCTGGTTGTTGCATCCCGGGAAGGCCGTGCCTCCGCCCCTGAATGCCGCCCTGGAAGTGGCCGCTCCCCCGCCCCTGATCGACCTGCCCGACCCCTACCTGCCCGGTGGCTACGAAGTGGGTTACCTGACCTATGGCAGCGGGAATGACAAGCAGCGAAGTGAGTACAGCGAAGAAGTGGCTTTTGCCACTCCCCCGGTCGACGGCTCTGTATTCCTGGGCGACTGGAGCGGATTCAGGGGAAGGTGGCGCAGCCGCTTTTTCGGCTTCGGGCCCGATTC
>PWJC01000140.1 GCA_003560165.1 Bacteroidales bacterium | reverse complement strand
GGCCTGATCCGGCCGTTGCTCGACTTTATGCAGACCATGCCGGCCTTTGTGTACCTGATCCCGGCGGTGATGTTCTTTGGCCTTGGCCTGGTACCCGGGGTGGTGGCCACTTTTGTATTTGCTCTGCCCCCTTTGATCCGCCTGACCAATCTGGGCATCCGCCAGGTTCCCGTAGAGCTTACCGAGGCCGCCGATGCTTTCGGGGCCACCAACATGCAAAAACTATTGAAGGTACAGATCCCGGTGGCCAAACCCACCATCATGGCCGGTGTCAACCAGTCGATCATGCTGGGCTTGTCGATGGTGGTGATCGCCGCAATGATCGGGGCAGGGGGGTTGGGTACCGATGTGCTGAGGGGAATACAGCGGCTGCAGGTGGGCCAGGGTTTTGAGGCCGGGCTGGCGGTGGTGATCCTGGCCATCGTCCTCGACCGCATCACCGCCGGCTTTGGCCAGCGAAAGGAGCCGAAACCTGCCTGAGCATAAACGTTATCTGGCTTTTTTGTCGGGGCGCATCCGGGTCCATCCGCTGATGTAGGAAATGAATCCAAAAACCAGCATGATGCCGGCAGCGGCCCAGATCGAATACCAGATGCCGAGGCTGATCAGGATGAAGGGCGCCGTGGCGGTAATGAACCCACCGCCCAGAAAGGGTTCGTAGAGCATCTGCTTGAACCCGAACGCCTGGGCTGTGTCGGTTTTGTAGTTCGGGTCGACCAGCCTGAGCAACAACAGGCCCATGGCGGTCACCCCGCTTTGCATCCCGTATTCGGTCACCCCCCTTTCCAGCCAGTTGTAGGGGAACATCCGGGGGGCCAGCACGATCAGGCAAAAGAAAAGCCAGCCGACCCCCACGGCCATCAGGATCAGGAAGGGCCAGAGGTTTTCGACAAAGAGGTCGAGGCGGATGGATGCAATGGCAGCCACCACCAGCACGTCGAGCGAAAAGCCCAAGATGCGTTCAAAGGTCAGGCGGTCGTAATACTGACTCACCTTGATGCGCATCGACACGGCCTGTACGATCATCCCGCCCACCATGGCCAGGGGAAATAGGGGGAAGCCACCCAGGTTGGGATGCAGTTGCCTGACCACCACAAGCATCGCCCAGCCGATCAGAATGGCCAGGCCCACCACGGCGAAATGAAAGGCCAGGGGTTCGATCGATTCCGAGGCTACGGTGGCTTTTGATGAAGGGACCCTTTCCTTTTCGGGGATCAGCCCCACTTTCTTATATTCGGGAATGCCTTTGCTTTGGTCGAGGTTAACGCAATAACCTTTGCGGATGGCCACGTTGATGTAAAACACCCCGCCTACCACGGCAATGATGATCCCCACGGTGGCCGACATCTGTGCCAGGGCCGAACCCGCCGGAAAGCCCAGTTCGGTAAACACCGGGTGCATGCCCGCAGCCGTGCCGTGCCCGCCGGCAAAGCCGATCTCCAGGATGGTTGCGAATATGGGGGGAACCCCGAACAGCGGGGTCAGCAGCAGGACGGTCACCAGCATGGCCACCAGGTATTGCCCGGCCCCTGCGATCATGCCGAAACACAGCTGGCTGCCCCCCTGTGTCCACATGATGCGGATGCCCGGGATGGCCACCCCGAGAAACAGGGTGGCAAACACGATATTGATCAGCAGGCCGGGGATCTGCGACCAGGTGTCGAACAAAAAGGCCGGCAACAGGTCGAGCAGATAGGGCCCGAAAAGCAGGGCAAGAAAACCCCCGATGATGGAGGCCGGAAGGAAGATCTTCTGGAACAGCTTAACCCTGACGCGAAGAAACTTACCCGCCAGCAAAAACAGCAACAGGATGCACAGACTGAAAAAGACACCGGTCAAACCTTCCATGGGCTCAGATTATTTTGTTAGCAAAGAAAACGATTTCCTGCGAACAAACACAGGACAGTGCTGTTTTTTCTATTGGAAGACTGTTCAACAGATTTGTTTATGCCATCATGCAAACTGTATTGACGACACGGAAGATTTTCTGGTGTTTAATGACCGCGCTGCTGCTGTTGCCCCTTGCCGGGTGTGCGCAGCGGCCCGAAAACCATCGCGATATGCACGTGAACATCAAACCCAACGACCCGGGCAGCTATCCCGTCGAAAAAAGCGAATCCGAATGGAGATCCCTGCTCGATCCCGAACAATACCGTATTTTGCGTGAAGCCGGCACCGAAAGGCCATTTACCGGAGAACACCACGACAGGGACGAGGCCGGCATCTATTTTTCTGCGGCCACCGGGCAGCCCCTGTTCCTGTCCGATACCAAGTTCGACAGCGGTTGCGGCTGGCCGAGTTTTTTTGAGCCCATTACCCGGGATGCGGTGGTATACCGCAGGGACACCTCGTACGGGATGATCCGTACCGAAGTGGTGGACGCCTCCAGCGGCTCCCACCTCGGCCATGTGTTCGACGACGGCCCGCCGCCCACCGGCCTGCGTTTCTGCATGAACAGTGCCGCGCTGATCTTTGTGCCCCTGGGCGGGGAACCCCCGGATATTGTCAGGCAGTACATGAAGACCCGGGCCACCGAAGCCGAGAAGAAGGCCCTGGAAGGGAAGCTGTCTGGAGAACCGGGGCAGTGAACTGCACCGGACAGACCGGGTTTATTAACCGGCAGTGTACTTAACGCAGCGCGTTGCGGATCAGGATGAACTCTTCCAGGTTGTCCATATCGAGTACGCCCTCGAGCTCTTTGTCTTTGAATACCGGCAACAGCCCATGGCGTTTTTTCTTCATTTCGACAAATACTTCGAACAGTGATTTTTTGGCATCAACCGGCTCGATCCCGCTGTCCATCACATCGCCCACCCTGCCTTCCTTGCCGTGGGCATTGAGCCCGCTGATGATGGCGTTCTTGCTCAATATCCCTTTGTACTCTTCCCCGTCCTTGACGATAAATCCATTGTCCGAAACATGGACCAGCTTGTCGGCCGCCTTGCCGAGAGAGTCGGAGGGTGCCAGCACCAGATAATCGGTTTTCAGCACGTCTTTTACAGTATGGTTTTTCAGGGCATCCTGGTATTTGATCATTTCATATTCGCCCTTGGCCCCCAGCAAGATGAAGGCCCCGATGATGACCAGAAAGGGGTTGATGAACAGCCCGGCCAGAATAAACAGGATGGCAAAGACCTGCCCGATGTCTTTGGCCACCCGGGTGGCCTGTACCCGGTTCATTCTGATCGACAAGGCCGCCCTGAACAGCCGCCCCCCGTCCATGGGGAAGGCCGGTATGAGGTTAAAGGCGACAATGAACAAATTGGCGGCCATCAGCATAAAGGCGAAGTTCTGCCCGGTAATGGCCTCGAACTCCATGGCCTCCACGTCGATTGTCCTGAACACCGACAGGTAGACCCAGAGCAGGATGGCGATCACAATGTTGACGGCCGGCCCCGCTGCCGAAACCAGGAACTCCTCTTTGGGCTTTTCGGGCATTTTGGTGATGTTGGCCATCCCCCCGATCGGAAGCAGGGTAATGGAATGCACTTCCCCCCCGAAGCGGATGGCGGTGAGGGAATGCCCCAGCTCGTGCAGGACCACGCAGGCAAACAATGCCAGGACAAAAACTATGTGCATCAGTATCTGCGACAGCCCCAGGTCTCTCATCAGGCTGACAGCCACAATCCAGGCGATCAGGAATAAAAAAGTCCAGTGAATTGACAGTTTGATCCCGAAGGGTCTGCCAAGGTTCAGCGAATAACGGGTTTTCATATCAGGTGGGTATTGGTTTATTGAGGGTTGAACATTCAAGAAAAAATGACTGCCCTGGCCGCTGACCTCAGTCCTTCAGCAATGCCTTGATTTTACTCCACTTAAGGGTGTTGACCACATCGTCCTTTCTTACCCACCCCCGCCTGGCCTGATTGATCCCGTACTGCATGTAGTTGAGCTGACGAATGCTGTGGGCGTCGGTCGATATGGCCAGCCTGACCCCCTTGTCGCGGGCTGTCTTGGCATGGATATCGGACAAGTCGAGGCGTTTGGGCGAAGCATTGATCTCCAGGATGCAGCCTCTTTGGGCAGCCTGTTCGATCACGGCTTCCATGTCGATGTCGTAGGCGTCGCGTTTTCCGATCAGTCTGCCCGTTGGATGCGCAAAAATGTGGAAATAAGGGTTCTCCATGGCCTTGAGTACCCGCCTGGTCTGTTCTTTGCGTGAAAGGTTCATGTTGTAATGGATGGCGCAGACCACCAGGTCGAGCTCCTTCAGTACCTCGTCTTCGAGGTCGAGTGTGCCGTCGGGCAGAATGTCGACCTCGACCGACTTCAGCACCCTGATCCCCTCCAACTCCCCGTTCAGTTTGTCTATTTCGGCCATATGCTTTTTCAGCCGCCTGGCATCCAGTCCGTTGGCCATGCTTACCCGCTTGGAGTGGTCGGTAATGGCAATGTATTCGTAGTTCTTTTCCCGGGCCGCTTCGGCCATTTCGCGCAGGGAGTTCTTTCCGTCGGAGGCCGTGGTGTGCATTTGCAGATCGCCGCGAATGTCGCTAAGGCTGATCAACCGGGGTAGCCGGTTGTTTTTGGCTGCCCCGATCTCCCCGCGGTTCTCGCGCAATTCGGGTTCCACGTATTTCAATCCGAGTTTTTTATAGATCCCCTTTTCGGTTTTTCCGGCCAGGCGTTTGCCATTGTCAAATATGCCGTATTCGTTGACCTTCCATCCCTTTTCCTGCCCCATTTTCCGCAAGGGCACGTTGTGCTCTTTCGAACCGGTAAAATACAGCATGGCGGCCCCGAAACTCCGGTTATCCACCGCCCGCAGATCGACGCGGATACCCGATCTCAGCCTCACCGACGACTTGCGCTCTCCCTTTTCGATTACCTTCTCCACTTCCTCATAACGTCCAAAATGCTCCATGACCCGCCCGGCATTGTCGCAGACCGCCAGGAGGTCGATGTCGCCCACCGTTTCTTTTTTCCGGCGGAGGCTGCCAGCGATCTCCAGTTTTTTTACTTCTTTGGCCTTTTTCAGGTAGTTTGCATAGGATGTGGCGATGTTGTGGGCTTCGACCCATCTGAACCTGCCGCTTCGGGGGCTCTTTTCCTGTCGGTTGATCTCTTCGAGTATCTTTTTTTCTGTCTTATCGCCGAAGCCCTCCAACTGACTGATCTTATTCTCTTCGGCCGCCGTTTTGAGGTCTTCCAGGCTTTTGATGCCCAGTTCCCGGTACAACGTCCTCAGACGTTTTGCGCCCAGATCCCTGATCTGCATCAGTTCGTGGGTGTTCACCGGCACTTTTTCCCTGAGTTCCTCGAGTTGCTCCAGCTTCCCTTCCTTTACCATAAGGGTGATCTTTTCGGCAATGCTTTCGCCAATGCCGGGTATTTCCGAAAGGTCTTTGCCTTCCTTCACCATGGAGGCAAGATCTTCGGTACTGTCTTCGACGGTTACGGCGGCATTGCGGTATGCCCTGACGCGGAACTCGCCGGCTCCGTCGATTTCGAGCAGGTCGGCCAGTTCGTTGAGGGTATTGGCGATGTCCTGGTTGTGTACCGGCATGGTAGACTGATCTGTGGCGTGATTCCTTCTCTTTGTTAAAAATAGTGGATATTACCCGAATAAACAACCCGGGGTTTTCTTTTCTTTTTGTAGTTTTATCACCCGAATCCAAATCCAATCGCTAACCAGGCATTTACCTTTCACCTATGGAAACCTTCCACAACACGAAAAAAGCGGTTGTCCGCCAAACCCTGACATGGACAACTGCCTGCATTTTGATCCTGGCTGCCACGGCCTGCAACCGCAACCACGAACCCGTGACTGCCGAAGACTACCGCAGGGCCGAGAGCTTTCTGACGGCCCACACCTCACCTCTTGTCCACCACGTGGTATCGAATATCAACTGGCTCGACGACGACAAGCTGGTTTACAGGAACTCCCGGGGAGCCGAGAGCGAGTTCATGCTTGCCGATCCGATGACAGGAGGCAAAAACCACGCCTTCGACCACGAGCGCCTGGCCGCAGAACTTTCGGAACTGACAGGAGAGGAGGTGGAGCCTTTCGACCTTCCCTTTGCCCGCTTTCGCTACTCGGCCGACCGCAGGGCCATTTATTTTTCTGCCGGTCGGTATGACTACCGCTGCTCTCTTGACGATTATTCCTGCGAACGGGAACGTTTCGACGGGCCGGTGCGCAGGGCTGATGAAGCGGTGTCTCCCGACGGGAGCAGGGCGGTTTTTATCCGCGATCACAACCTGTGGATGCGCCACATCGAAGGCGGGGCACTCACCCAGCTCACCTTTGACGGGGAAGAGCATTATGGCTATGCCACCAACAATGCCGGTTGGTCGAAACGCGACCGTCCGGTGGTACTCTGGTCGCCCGATTCGCGGCGCATTGCTACCTTTCAGCAGGATGCCAGGGGGGTTAAGGACATGTACCTGGTAAACACTGCCGTGGGCCACGGAACCCTGCACCAATGGAAATACCCATTGCCCGGCGACAGCCTGATCTTTCGCCTCGAACGCGTGGTGATCAACCTGGATCCCTCTCCCCGCGTGGTCAGGCTCAGGATGGAACCCGACCTTCAGCGCAGCACCCTGACCGACCACATCGCCGACAGGGCCGGAACCCTTTTGGATGCCCAATGGAGTGAAGACTCCAGGCACTTCAGCTTTGTTTCAAGTTCGCGAGACAACAAGGTGGCCACCTTGCGCACGGCCAACCCTGAGACCGGTGCGGTCAGGGATGTGCTGCGCGAAGAGGTGCCGACCTTTTTCGAATCGGGGCACAACATGGTGGCCAACTGGCATGTGCTGCCCGAAAGCGACGAGGTAATCTGGTTTTCGCAGCGCGATAACTGGGGTCACCTCTACCTGTACGGGCACAGCACGGGCGAGCTCAAACGGCAGATTACCCGTGGCGACTGGAATGTGCTTACGGTCAGGCATATTGACAAGCAAAACAGACAGATCTATTTTGTGGGTTCTTGCCGGGAAGAAGGCAACCCCTATTTCGAATATTATTACCGCATCGACATGGACGGCCAGAACCTGGTTCTGCTCAGCCCCGAACCGGCCAACCATGTGGTGACCATGTCGCCATCGGGTAATTATTTCGTGGATGTGTATTCTACCCCCGACATCCCTCCTGTAGCCCAGGTACGCGACAGAACCGGTACCAAAGCCATGCTGCTCGAAGAGGCCGATATCAGCCGGCTGGAAGCCGCCGGCTGGCGTCCGCCTATTGAATTCAGCGTAAAGGCACGTGACGGGGAAACCGAGTTGTGGGGGCTGAAGTACAAGCCGAGCCAATTCAACGGTTCTGCATCTTACCCCATCCTTACCTATATCTATCCCGGGCCCCAGACCGGCAGCGTGGGCAGCCGTTCTTTCCGGGCTTCACGTGCCGATAAGCAGGCACTTGCCGAACTTGGCTTCATTGTGGTGGAGGTGGATGCCATGGGTAGCCCGGGCCGCTCAAAGGCGTTCCATGATGCCTATTATGGCAATATGGGCGACAACGGCTTGCCCGATCAGATCGCCATGATCGAGCAGCTTGCCGCGCAACACGGGTATATGGATATCGACCGCGTAGGCATATGGGGGCATTCGGGCGGGGGATTCGCTTCCACCCGGGCGGTGCTGGAATACCCCGACTTTTTCAAGGTGGCCGTATCCAGTGCCGGCAACCACGACAACCGGAACTATACCGACTCCTGGGCTGAAAAATGGCAGGGTTTGCTGTTAGAGTACGAAACCGACGAAAGCACACAGACCAATTACGACAACCAGGCCAATCAGTTGCTGGCTGGCAACCTCCGCGGAAAACTGTTAATCACCCACGGAACCATGGACACCAATGTACCCCATTACGGGACTTACCTGGTGGTCGACGCCCTGATCGAGGCCAACAAGGATTTTGACATGGTTATGTTCCCCAACAGGGGTCACGGATTTTCTGCCGAACCCTACATGATGCGCCGGCGGTGGGACTATTTTGTAGAACACCTCAAAGGGGTCGAACCTCCGAAAGAATTCGTCTTCGGACAGGATTAAGACGGAAGATCGCCGGGACGGCAACTACCATCGCCGGGGATAGACCCTGAAGATGCGGCAGCGCTCGTGCATGAACCTGAAAAAGTAGAACAGCCGGTGGTTTAGCTCCTTGCCATAATCGGCTTCGGGGTCGTAGTCCAGGTAGGATTCCGGCATGCAGCCGGGGCGGCGTGGTGAATGCCTCATGTAGTTCCACTGGTCGGCGAGTTGCTTGTTCCAGCTTTGCAGGTACGACTCGCTGTAGTGTTCCTTGGGGGTATGCACCCGGTTGAACCAGCTCTCGAATTCGGCCGAGAAAATGATCAATTCGTATTCGAGGGTGTCGTTCTCCTGCTCCGACCCTGTGAAAAGCAGGGTATCGGGCAGGGCGGCGCCGGCCTGTGTTTCCTGGCAAACGGCCTGTGCTCCGATCAAAACCAGGGCCAAAACCAATACTGAATAATGGTGCATGGGTCAATTGTTTGAGTCAAATAAGGTTGAAATGCATGAAATATATTTAATGTCTGAAATGTCGAAAAGTCTGAAATGTCGAAAAGTCAATGATCCTCTGTCCGCAGGCAGCGCAACAGTAAAAACCCGGGAAAAACCCAACAGGTTTAAAAGTTGAAATGTTGAAAAGTTGAAGAGTTGAAGAGTTGAAGTATTTGATATTAAACTCTTAAACTCTTAAACTCTTAAACTTTCTTCTTCCTACCTACTACCTACTACCTACTACCTACTACCTACTACCTTCCACCTTCCAGCAT
>PWJC01000127.1 GCA_003560165.1 Bacteroidales bacterium | reverse complement strand
CTACCTACTACTTACTACCTACTACCTACTACCTACTACCTACTACCTACTACCTACTACCTACTACCTACTACCTACTACCTACTACCTACTACCTTCTCTGAGAAAAACCGTTTCCCCGCCCAGTACCGTGCGCAACACTTCGATCCGATGGATCTCATCGGCTGGTATGTCGAAGAGATCCCTGTCGATGACCACAAAATCGGCCAGCCTGCCCTTGCCGACCGAGCCCTTGATGTCTTCGGAGAACTCCACATAGGCCGGCCACAGAGTATAGGCTTTCAGCGCTTCCTGGCGGGTGATCCGTTGTTCGGGGAACCAGCCGCCGGCCGGTCTTCCTTCCCTGTCCTGCCGGGTTACGGCAGCATGAAGTCCGTAAAAGGGATTGAATGGTGAAACGCCGTAGTCGGAGCCGGCGGCTATAATCCCCCCCACATTCAGAATGCTCCTCCAGGCATAGGCTCCCCTGGCCCGCTCCAGGCCAATGCGTTCTTCGACAAACAGCATGTCTTCGGTGGCATGCACCGGTTGCATGGAGGCGATCACCCTGCGGCCGGCAAACCGGCTAATGTCTGAAGGATGCAATACCTGGGCGTGTTCCACCACCAGCCGGGCCTCTTCGGGAGATTTCCCAGCGATTTCCATGGCTTTTTCAAATGCATTGAGGGTAACGCGGTTCCCCCTGTCGCCGATCGAATGGGTACGGGTAGTAAACCCTTGTTCCAGGAGTTCGGCCACCCTGAGGGCATAATCATCTTCGTTTTGGCCCAGGGCACGCAGGGCGCCCATTTCGCCCGGCATATCATCGTAGGCTTCCAAAAGGGCGGCTCCCCGGCCACCAAGTGAGCCATCGACAAACATCTTTACCCAGCGTACTGTGTAACGGTTGTCGTAGAGTTCGATCAGTGGGGCATCCATTTCCCTGGCAGTGTTTTCAGACACGGCATCCATCACCCTGACCTTCAGGAATCCCTTTTCGTAGGCTTCCCTTCGCAGGCGGATGTCGTCCATGCCGGTCCCCGTGGCGCAATGCACCGTGGTGATGCCGGCGGCAAGAAGGGCCTCGCTGCCCAGGCGGAGGGCTTCCAGTTCCTCTTCGTTGCTGAGTGCAGGCGGGGGAGGGACATGCCGGACGACCAGGTTCCCGGCAGCAGAAACCAGCACACCGCTGGGTTCTCCATCATCGTCGCGCACAATGCTGCCGGCATCCGGAGATGGGGTTTGGCTGGTGATACCGGCCAGTTCAAGGGCCATTGAGTTCACAAAATGGGCATGGCCGCAATAACGGCGGAGCACAACCGGGTTTTCGGGGCTTACCTTATCGAGCTGGCTGCGATGGGGGGGGGCTTCCCAGATGGCGTCGTTGTAGCCGCGGGCAACGATCCATTCGCCGGGTTCTGCTTCGGCAACCGCTCCGTCAATGCGTTCCAGCATTTCATCCAGGGGCAGCCAGTACACGTCGAGGGGGGCTGTCAGCATATTGCGCCCGAGGTTTTCGAAATGCATATGGCTTTCGGTAAGGCCGGGTATCACGGTCTGGCCTTCCAGGTCGATCACTTGGGTTTTCCGGCCAGCAAAGCCCATGGCTTCCGCTTCCGTACCCACGTATAGGTAAGTGCCCCCGCCGATGGCCACTGCATCGGCCACCGGGTTCTGATCGTCCAGGGTATAGAAGCGCCCGTTGGTGTAGATGGTATCGGCATATTCTGCCTGGCAGGAAAACAGGGCCAGGGCTGCCAGAATAAACATGGCCGGGTTGAATAATGAGAATACTTTTCTGTTCATCTTAAATCGGATTTTTGGGTCGAACATGCTTGACCCTGCAATAATAAGTAAAAAATATCAGTTGCCGGCCATGTGGAACTTTTGTTTCACCGGGGCGAACCGGGCATGTGGCACCGCCGGATGGTGTTTTCCGGATGGTCAGCCAAAGGGGGACGTTTAATGAAATCGGGTTTTCAGAGAAGGTGTTTGCTTTTTCAGACATTATTTTTGGTGTCCGGGCGAAAAATGACCTGTCCCTGGATTGATATGGCAGGATTTAGTATCTTTCGAACCGAAAAAATCATGTTTCATTAACTATTTTTTGCCATGCCGGCTTCTGATCCTTTTGCCAAAAAAAGCTTTTTTCCAACCCTCGCTGTCCTGCTGATGTCGCTGCTGCCCACAGTGTTTACTGTTGCCCGGGCACAAACAGTAAGCCCGGTAGAGTATAACGCCGATCAACTGGTGAAAATGGCCGTCGTAGGCCGCATTGCAGAAGCCCGTTTGGGCAACCCTCCCTACCGGGTGGGTGCAGACGGTTCCATACGGGTGGTGCCCGCCACCGGTAGCATTACCTTTAATTTCCGCACCGGCGATTCGGCAGTGAACCTGGCCGGAGACCATGTCGAGCCAGCCGTGACCCTGTATAACCCTGGGAGCACCAACGACCGCAGCAGCGGTGAAAGCCGTGGGTTCAACGTGTTGTCGTGCATCGGCAACAGTGTGCGGGTACTTACCGGCGATGCCCAGGGAGAATGGGGCTATGTGATTGGCAAACACGGGGGGTCTGAGCACGTTATGGTTGACTTCAAAGACCCCGCCGTGATGGAACGGATGACCCCCGGAGACCGCATGCAGGTTTACGCCCATGGGGTGGGCATGGAATTGCTGAATGCCGGAGATGTCAAGGCCATGAGCATGAGCCCGCATCTGATGGAGGCCCTGACGGCAGCCGGTATGGGCATCACTCCCGGTGGGAAGCTGCGCATCGGGGTGGCCCTGGAGGTCCCGGCAAAGATCATGGGCTCCGGCCTGGGTCAGAGCCACGCCTACTCGGGCGATTACGACATACAGCTGTTCGATCAGCAGGTGGTGGAAAAATACCGTCTTGATCAGCTCAGATTCGGCGACATTGTAGCCATTATCGACGCCGACCACAGCTATGGCCGGATTTTCCGGACGGGGGCCGTCACCATCGGGGTGATCACCCACAGCGGCAGCATCATCGCCGGCCATGGTCCGGGAGTGACCACCCTGTTTACTTCGGCTTCGGGAAATATCGAAACGGTTATTGACCCCAGGGCCAACCTGAAGTACCTTTTGCTGGAGTAATTGCCAATACTTTCAAGTTTTCCTGACTCAGGCCACGACGGCCTGGGTTATTTTCAGGTCCGTGGCCGGGGCTGCGGCCGCTTTTTTGGCATCCCTTTAAACAAAGAGGGGCTACCGCTGTTTTTAAAGGATACCCCCCTCAAGCACTTCTATTATACAGGAACAACGCCGATAGCATAGACAAGCCCGGACAAAACATCAAAGGCATCCGCCAATAGTTGAACAATGAAACACCGACACGAGATCATACAGGCAGGTTTGCCTCCCACCGATGCAAAAAAGGCCATCATCATGCTGCACGGCAGGGGTGCGACCGCCCAAAGCATGCTGGCCCTCATTCCCGGTTTGCACCTCGGGGAGTTTTCGATACTTGTTCCACAGGCCGAACGGAATACCTGGTATCCCCATTCCTTTTTGATGCCCCGCGAAAAAAACGAACCCTGGCTGGGAGAGGCCCTGCAAATGCTTGCAAAGATCGAAAAAGAACTGATTGAAGACGGGATCCCTGCAAGCAACATTTACCTCGCTGGGTTTTCGCAGGGGGCCTGCCTCAGTCTGGATTATGCTGCGGCCAATGCCAAGAGGTATGGGGGCATCATTGCCTTTACGGGGGGGCTGATCGGCGACACCATCGACGACAGGCTCTACGAAGGGGATTTCCGCGAAACCCCTGTGTTTATCGGCACTTCCGATCCCGATGCCCACGTACCCCTTTCCAGGGTCAAGGAAACCGAAAAGGTGCTCAAAGCATTGAATGCGCACACCCATGTGTTCGTTTACCCCGGCATGGGGCATACCATCAGCAGGGAAGAGATCGATACGGTAAACCGCTTGTTTTTTTTGTGATCCCCGCAGCAGAGGCATTGAACCTCAAACAGCTTTGAGGATATTTTTTTTCTATCTTTGCTTCTCTTTTTCAAAACCCTTTTAATTGTTGGATATGGGAGTAAGTTTGATGATCCTGGCGGCAGGGATGGGCAAAAGATACGGCGGGATGAAGCAACTCGACCGCCTCGGGCCCTCCGGTGAAACCATCATGGACTACTCGGTTTACGATGCCCTGCATGCAGGCTTCGAACGGGTGGTGTTTGTCGTACGCAGGCATTTCGAAAAGGAGTTCACCCAATCCGTGGTGAAGAGGCTGCAGAACCACATCGAAGTTACTCTGGCATTCCAGGAAGCCGACGACCTGCCATCAGGATTTGACTGCCCGCCTTCAAGGGAAAAACCCTGGGGTACCGGACACGCCATATGGTCGGCCAGGAAGAGTATCGGGGAGTCATTTGCCGTGATCAACGCAGATGATTTTTACGGCCGGAAGGCTTTTGAAACCATGGCAGGATTCCTGCAACACATTCCGGAGTCAAGCGAAGGGGAATATGCCATGGCTGCCTACCGGCTGATCGACACCCTTTCCGAACACGGACAGGTATCCAGGGGGATCTGCCAGGTAGACAATGAAGGCTATCTGAAGTCGGTCAGCGAGCATGGCGGCATTGAGAAAACCCCCGGTGGCCCGATACTCAGCCATACCTCAGGACAAACCCTTGATCCCGGCGAGTTGGTTTCCATGAATTTCTGGGGATTTACCCCCGACATATTCAACCATCTGGGGGAACGGTTCACCGGATTTTTATCGCGGAAGCAGCACGATGCAGAAGCGGAATTCTACATTCCTTCGGTCGTGGATGCATTGGTCCGCGAAAAAAAAGCCAGGGTAAAGGTGCTCGAGGGGCAGGCCAGGTGGTTCGGGGTCACCCACCGGGCCGATCGCGAAAAGGCTGTTGAACGGCTGCGTCAGATGACCGGGATGGGCATGTACCCGAAAAGGCTTTTTCAATAGCTTATAATGGCCTGGCAGTTGGTATCAACCTGAATTGAATTCTGTGGTCTCTGCGATGCTTCCCTCGTATCCAAACATCATCCTGCTCAGCGGTACCGCCCGGAACGTAGGCAAAACCACCTTCGTATGCAGGCTGATGGCCCACTTCAGGCATTTGCCCTTTACCGCGGTCAAGGTGTCGCCGCACTGGCACGACCACGACCCCAGACAGGCCTTGGTGTACAACGAAAACGGGCTGTTCGTCATGCGTGAACAAAACCGCGAAAGCAGCAAGGACACCTCCCGGATGCTCCGGTGCGGTGCACAACGGGTATATTATGTGCAGCATACCAATGAGTCCATGCTCATGCAGGCGTTCCATGCCATCATGTCGGAGGGGAACGGCCACCATCCCCTCATCTTCGAATCGGCCATATTGGGAAAGTTCATCCGGCCCGGGCTTCATTTCCGCATCAGCAGGGATGGCTTCACAGAAACAAAAAAAATCCCTGCGCATATTTATGTAGACCGTTTTATCTGCTTCGATTTCGATGGCAGGGATTTCGACATCGAACTGGAGCGCATCCGTTGGAAAGACGGAAGCTGGACCCTGGCATAAGTCCGGGGTTTCGGTGGTATCTTTTGCCGAGCAGAGACCTGCGCCTGACTACTAGGACCGAATGACATGATCATTCCCTTGTTTGTCAACTCCTTTGGCATGGTTCGGTTCACCTTTCGATACCTCATCTTAACGAAATATAAACATACAAACACATAAACACCTATGCTATGGATTGCATCGGCCCATTTTAAGCAGAATATTTCCTAATTTAGCATTCCCATGTCACTGCATAACGGAAACATACTCGCCATGGATGCCGGCACGGTATCGTTGAAGGCAATGCTTTTACATAAAGGGCAACTCCAATATTTTCAGCGTACCCATCTGGGGGAACCGCAAAAGGCGTTCGATCGCATGCTCAGCGAAGACCGACTCGAAGCCCATGCTGCACATATGTTTTTGACGGGGAAATACGCCTCTCTTCTGCTGCGGGGCAGTAGCCTCAAAATGGTTTCTCCCCCGGATGCGCTGATCCATATACTGAAGAGCGATCAGTACCAACACATCCGCTACCTGGTAGATATCGGGTCGTCGGGGTTGTCGCTGATGGAGGTAAAGGGGGGCAAGTTGCAGCGCTACGAGACCAATTCGCTGTGTGCTGCCGGGACCGGGGCATTTCTTGATCAGCAAATGCAACGGCTGGGGCTGAGCTACGATTCGGTGAGCCGAATTCCCGTGCTGGCTTCTGCCCCCCACATTGCTTCCCGGTGTTCGGTATTTGCAAAAAGCGACCTGATCCACCGGCAGCAGGAAGGCTATACCATAGAACAATGCTGGAATGGTTTGGTAAAGGGCCTGGCGATGGCTGCTTTTTCCACACTGTTCAGGGGACAGTCCGTAGACGGACCGGTGATGCTCATCGGGGGGCTTGCCAACAACCGGGTGTTCGGACATTATTTCGGGCAAATGCTTGGCGGTCATCCGCTGGTGATGCCCGGTAATCCGGGCTTTTTCCTGGCCGAAGCCCTCATTGCCTTT
Organism: Bacteroidales bacterium; assembly: GCA_003560165.1. GTDB lineage: Bacteria > Bacteroidota > Bacteroidia > Bacteroidales > UBA7960 > PUPG01. The sequence goes on along the minus strand of PWJC01000127.1, from coordinate 23,127 downwards.
GCCGGGCAAAACGGTGGCCACAACAAGGCGATGCAACAGCCCGGGCAACGTCCTGGCTTTGTTTATGAAAAACCCCTTCAGGCCAAAATTGCCAGGAAAGAGCTTCACAAACAATACATCGACAGCCACGCAAACGAAGTGGACCTGTTTTGTTTGGCTCCCGGTGAAAAACTCGGCGTTTATACCGGACTTGACATTGGGTCGACCAGCACCAAAATGGCCCTGCTCGATGGCAGCGGAAAGATCAGGCTGGGCCTTTATACCCGCACCGGAGGAAAACCCGTTGAAGCCTTTCAGCGGCTTTTGAGGGGTCTGAGGGACATTTCGGCTGAGCATTCGGTTACTTTCGAATTCAACGGGCTGGGCACCACGGGAAGCGGCCGGAAACTTCTGGGTCATTTTGCCGGCGCCGACCTGGTAAAAAACGAGATTACCTCTCACCTGAAGGGCGCCGTCAAGGAGTTTCCGGACGTCAGGACTATTTTCGAAATCGGTGGCCAGGATGCCAAATACATCCTGGTGGAGAACGGCTGGATGAAAGACGCGAACATGAACTATGTATGTGCCGCCGGAACCGGATCCTTTCTGGAGGAACAGGCCAAAAATCTCGACATCGGGCTCAACGATATCGGCCATGTTTGCCGCAACGCCATGCCTCCCATATCCAGCCATCGCTGTACGGTGTTCATGGAACAGGATGCCAATCAGATGCTTGTCAGGGGCATAAAAAAAAGCCAGGTAATGGCCGCGGTGCTCTACGCTGTATGCAAAAATTATCTGAACCGGGTGGTGCAGCACCGCCCGGTTCATGGCCCGGTTTTATTCCTTGGTGCTACCGCAAAGAACACAGCCCTGGTGGAGGCTTTTGAGAACGTGTTGCAAAAACAGGTACACACCTCCCGATACAGCCATTTGATGGGAGCCATCGGTGTGGCGGAAATGCTCAGGGAAACTCCGCCGGTCAGGAGTTCCTTCAGGGGATGGGAGCTCGTTGATGCCACTATCCGGCTGTGGGAAAGTCACTGCGAAGACTGTAACAATCGCTGCCGCCTCACCCATATGCAGTTCGATGGCGAAGAGGCCACCGCAAGCTGGGGCTATCAATGCGGCAAAGACCCCGCTCTGCCCGTGGGCAGGCCCGGCACTCATATGGAAGGGTTGCGGCAACCCGGCCGCCCAGGCCAAAGCCATGTTTCGGTCGGCAAGGCAACCGCCACCCTGTATTATCCGAAAGCCTTGCAATATTACACCTACCATGTGTTCTGGCAGCACTTTTTCAGTCTGCTCGGCATCGAAATCAAAGTCCCGGAAGGTCCAAAGGAAGAAGTGGCCGGGCTGACTGGCAAATATGCCCTTACCGACTGCTGCTTTCCCCTGAAACTTGCTGTTGGCAAAACGGTACATGGGGTACTGAATAACAACACCCCCATGTTCGTGCCCCACCACATTCAGGACAATCCCAACCCCCGGGCCGCCAATTCGTATTTTTGCCCCCTGTCGCAGGCCTTTCCCTCCGTATTGAAGAGCACCCTGAAGGTCAACCGGCTCGAAACCGGCGGTTTGATGTCTCCTGTGGTAGATTTTTCCGGAGAGGTCCTCCGGAATGTAAAAGAATTGCAAAAAGCCCTGCATCCCCATTTCCGCTTCCCTGTCAAGCAGCTTCGTAATGCCTGGGAATCGGCCCTACTGCAATATGAAAAAGAAAAAAACAGGCTGATTGAGGCCGGGCAGGCCTTGATGGTTAAAAACCGGAACAGCGGTAAGCCGGCCTTTGTCCTTATCGGACGGTCATACAACATGCTCGATCCGGTTCTCAACCTGGGGATTCCACGGGCAATCGCCCGTTATGGGTACGATGTTATTCCCATGGACATGCTTCCGGCCTTCCGCAGCCAGCTGCCTTCAGGTTACAGAGACATGTACTGGTCATACGGTCAGAAGATCGTGGTGGTTGCCAGGCTACTGCAGGAGCATCGCGGGCTCTATCCCATCTTTCTGACCAATTTCAACTGTGGCCCCGATTCCTTTCTGTTAAGCACCTTTGAAGAGGAAATGAAAAACAGGCCTTATCTGATATTGGAGCTTGACGAGCATGGGGGTGACGGCGGATATATCACCCGCCTGGAGGCGTTTTTCGACAGGGTGGCACATCATATGGGTTCCCCTGTCCGGAAATTGCCCCCCACAAAATCAAGGACCCTGGCCAAAGCTGAGGCCCTGTCGGCTTACAAGGTCTATATTCCGCCCATGCACCCCATCGCCTCACGCCTGGTCAGCGCGGCTTTTCGCGGACACGGGATTGATTCTACTGCCCTGCTTAAAGAAGATGCCGAGACCTATTCGCTGGGCAGTAATTTTGTCAGGGGTTCCGAATGCATGCCTGCTGCCAGCACCATCGGCTCCTTTTTGCATCAGCTGAAAACAGACCGGGAGGCCGGTAAATTAAACGGGGAGGCAGCCCTTTTCATGCCCTGTGCCGACGGCCCCTGCCGCTTCGGACAATATGCGCGTTTGCACGACAAAATACTTCGCGACCTGGGCGTGGAGGCAACCCTTGTATCTCCCAATTCGGACGACAATTACGGAGATATCCGGGGTGCTTTGCGCATGCACCTGCTCCGGGCCCTTATGGTGGCCGACGTACTGACGAAACTTGGCTGCAGGTTGCGCCCCTATGAGGTCCTGAAGAGACAGACCGATGGCATTCTGGAGAACTATATCCTATACCTGGAGGAGGCTTTTGAAAAAAGAAAGGGCATGTTGTCTTTGCTCAGGCAACTCAACAGCGAACTAAAGGGCGTTGAACTTGCCGGTGCAAACAAACCCCTTGTGGGAGTTGTGGGCGAAATATACGTAAGGAATTCCCCCTTTTCCAATGCCCGGCTTATAGAAAACATAGAAGCCGGGGGGGGAGAAGCCTGGGTGGCTCCCATTATGGAATGGTTGCACTATACATCGGGATACGAACAAAACGGCAGCCTGTGGAAACAGATTGCAGGCAAGTTGTCGCACCGGCTGGTTTCCCACCTTGAATCAACCTACCTCGGCATCTTCCCCGGTTTTCTTCAAAACAGAAAAGAGCCCCCGGTGGTCGAAGTGATGCGGCAGGGGAAGGAATTCATACCGGTTCAGATTGACGGAGAAAGCATTCTGACCATTGGACGGGCCATATCATTTATCCGGCAGGGGGCAGCCCTGGTGGTCAATGTGTCGCCCTTTGGCTGCATGCCCGGCAGCATCAGCGCCTCCATCCTCAAGGACGTATCGGCCGCTCATGGCATTCCGGTGGTGTCCCTTTTCTTTGACGGGGAAGCGGATTTTTCATCCCTTTTGGCTACCTATATCCACAATGCGGATGCCGGCATCCATAAAACCTGAATAAAAAAGCCCCTGCATCCGCTGATGCAGGGGCTTGAATCGATCCGTCAAAAGTTAATTTGCAGATCTTAAAGGTTGATCTATGCCAGTTTTACATCTGCCGCATTCATCCCTTTTTTGCCTTCCTTCAGTTCAAAGGTTACTTCGTCGCCTTCGCGGACCTGGTCAATAAGACCTGTAGCGTGTACGAAAAATTCCTGATCTGATTCGTGATCCTTAATGAATCCAAATCCCTTGAGCTCATTGAAGAACTTAACTGTTCCAGTTTTCATAAAAATGTAATGATTTGATTGAATAATTGAATTGACATGCGCGATCATTGAAATGAAGCAATTCTTTTGGGAAGGTGATTCTGAATTCAATGGCTGCGGAGTCCAATTCGGGTTTGTTGAATAATGCATCACAAAGGTAACAGAAAAATCCTTTTTACCAACACGAATTTTAAAAGCATCGCTTTTTTTAACAATTTCAGGAAAAATAACTCCCTTACCCGGCAATAAACTCTTCTGCTTCGCCAAATATGGCTGCGCCAATGGCCGTGCAGTAGGAGGCGTGATTAGGAACATGGAACCTGACCCGGTAAAGCCTGGACAATTCCCTGAAGATTTTTTGTGCCGGGGGGATAGAAACCAGTTTTCCGGTCATGACAATGTCGGTATCCTTATGTGTCCGTGCAGCAAATATCGCCATCATGCCCACAACCTGGAATACCATGTTGAGGATGGCCAGGCTTACGTCGGCGGCCGATGCGTCGTCATTCATCTTGCCGAAATTGGAAGCCGTGAGGGTGCTGGGCAAATTTCCGATCACCGAATGGGAAATATCTCCGATGCTCAGGTCTACATGGGTCAGCTTGCCTTTAGTTGCCAGGGCAATAACGCTGTCAATGCTCGATAGGTTGACCATGGCCCTGGCCAGGCCCTTGATGGTCCCTCCGCCCATGCCGGTACCGCCCAGGTGGCTGACGCAGCGACCGTGTGCCTTGACAAAGGCTGTTCCCGTTCCCATGCTCACGATGATGCCCTGGCGCAGGTCCGACAAAAACAAGCCCCCATAACCAAGAGACCTGAACTCGTCTACCTTTTCGATCGGTATACCCAGCAGGGTGTTGTCGAGGAAAGTAGCTCCCACTCCGGTAAGCCTTACCTTTTTAATGTCTTTTAAGCCAAGGCTGTTGACTGACAAAAACTTCCCCATGGCTCCCGAAGCAGAGGCAATGGGGTCATTCGCCTCCACTGTCAGTGGATTGATGATCTTGCCGTTCTGTATCCCGACAATTTTGGTGGTGCTGCCGCCGATGTCAATGCCGATGATCATCCTCTGATGTTTTAACTGGTGATGGCCAGATTGTTTTTGTCTAATCAACAGATGCCTTCTGTAACTAATCCGCGTTCCCGGCCTATGACCCGGGCAAACTCCTTGCCAGCAGGTCGGCAATATGTATGGTCCTGATCTGTAGCTTCTGTTTGTCGATATATGTTTGCAGGTGCATCAGGCATGAAGATTCGGTCGAAACGATATATTGCGCCCCGGTTTCCATGGCATGACGCACCTTCTGCTCTGCCATGGCCGTTGATATGGCCTCGTGCTTAACCGAAAAAGTCCCTCCGAAACCACAGCATACATCGCTGTCTTTCATCTCTGCCACCTCAAGGCCCCTGACGTGACCAAGCAGCCGCCGGGGTTCGTCGGTAAGCCCGTATTCCCTCAGGGCCGGGCAGGCATCGTGAACGACCACCCTGGCGTCGAACTCCGAGCCAAGTTTTTCTACTCCCAGCACATGGATCAGGAAATCGGTAAATTCGTGGATCTTTTTGCCCAATTGGTTGTTCTCGTTATGCCAGGCAGAGTTGTAGAACATTTGCGGATAATAGTTCTTTACCATGGAAACGCAGGATGCCGACGGCCCCACCACGTAATCGTATTCCATGAAATCACCGATAAACTTCTCGCCCAGGTGTTTTGCCTCATCCCAGAATCCTGTGTTGAAGGCAACCTGCCCGCAACAGGTCTGGGCCGGGTTGTAGTGGAACTGCATACGCGATCTGCTTAGCTGGCCGGCATGCCGAAGTACCCTGATCATGCTGAAACCTGTATCGGGGGTCAGCTGATCGATAAAACAGGGAATAAATAGTCCGGTATTCATTCGCTTACCTGGATTAGGTGATCTGATCTGATTTTCCCAGCCGCTGCCTCTGGGACTCGAACAGCACAATGCCCGCAGCTACGGAAACATTCAACGAAGCAATGCGACCCTGCATCGGGATGGACACCGCATCATGGGCTGTTTTCATAGCGGCTGCAGAAACCCCCCTGTCTTCCGATCCCATGACGATTGCCATGGGTCCTGTCAGGTCGGCATCGTATATCGACCGTTTTGCCTTGTCGTCGCAGGCAATCAGCTTAAGCCCGCATCCGGCCAGAAAAACCATTGCCTGGAGCACATTCGGTTCCCGGCAAACCTTCAGTACCGAAAGCGCCCCTGCCGATGCCTTGATGGCATCGGCATTGACCGGGGCCACCCCTCTTTCGGGAATGATGAGCCCGTGTGCTCCGGCACACTCGGCCGACCGGGCCACGGCCCCCAGGTTGCGCACATCGGTAATGCCATCGGCAATCACCAGCAAGGGGATTTCTCCTTTTTCGACGATGCCGGACACCAGTTCTTCCAGGGGATAATAGGTGATCACGGGCATAAACCCGATAACACCCTGGTGGTTTTTACCGCTTACCCGGTGAAGTTTCTCAGGAGGTACCATCTGGTAAGGGATCTTCTTTTCCCGTATAACAGCAAACAACTGCTGAAAACCTTCTCCCTGCAATCCCTTTTGGATCAGGACTTTTTCGGGCAACTGCCCGCTGTTGATGGCTTCGGTCAGGGGTCGTATCCCAAAAATAAAGTTTTCCAAATCGTTCGGGTTTAAAGTAGATGAGCATTCACCGGTATGCCGGCTTGCTGCAAATTTCGTAAAAATAATCCGTATCCCTGCCTGCTGTCAGAATGAGTTCATCCTGTTCGCCAGCCAATCTCCTGCTGTCCCGACTTGCGAAGCAGTTCGTTGGCCAGGGAAAAATGCCTGCATCCGAAAAAACCCCTGGATGCCGATAGGGGAGAAGGGTGAGGAGCTTTCAGGACATGGTGCTTTTGCTTGTTGATGAGACCCTCCTTGGCCCGGGCATAACTGCCCCACAACAGAAATACCAAACCTTCCCTCTGCTCTGACAGGGCCAGGATGGCCGCATCGGTAAATCGTTCCCATCCCCGACCCTGATGCGAGCCAGCCATGTTGGCCCTGACGGTAAGGGTGGCATTGAGCAGCAAAACGCCCTGTTTGGCCCAGGCCTCCAGATTGCCGTGCAGGGGTACCGGGAAACCGGTATCGGCTTGCAGCTCCTTGAAAATATTGATCAGAGACGGAGGTTTGGCTATGCCTTTGTTTACTGAGAAACTTAATCCATGTGCCTGCCCCTGCCCGTGATAGGGATCCTGACCAAGGATCACGACCTTCACCCTGTAAAAAGGGGTGTGGTTGAAGGCCGAAAAAATCAGGGGGCCGGGAGGACAGATCGGGTGCTTTTTTTTTTCTTCCTGCAAAAAATGTTTCAGGTCCAAAAAATAGGGAGCCCTGAACTCATTGCTCAGTACCTTCCCCCAGCTCTTTTCGATCACGGCTTTTACCGGAGCTTCTTTCATGTCAGCTGGTTTGGTTTGTTTCGCCCGCCTCCAGGCTTCGGACTAATGCCTGGATATCGAGTCCGCCGAAATTGCCCGAACTCATCAACAGAAAACAGTTGTTGCCTGCCGGAATGCGTTGCAGTATGGTTTGCAGTGCTTCCCTGTCAGTAAACACCCTCAAACCCTTCTTGTTAAAGGCTGCGACCACCTCGGTGGTACCGAGAGGAGGAAGTTGTTTCAGCTCAAGGGTGTGGGGGCTGAAAAAGACAATGGCCAGGTCGGCTGCATCCATGGTGCCGGCATATTGTGGCAAAAACCCCTTGTTCAGGCTGCTGTAGGTATGCAACTCCATACAGGCAATGATCCGTTTGCCGGGATAGTGTTCCCTGACAGCCTGGAGTGTTGCCCTGAGTTTGGAAGGGGCATGGGCAAAGTCGCGGATCAGGGTATTTGTCCTTCCGCTGTAAAGAATGTCCATCCGGTTGCTGGCTCCACCGAAATGCCTGATGGCCTCCAGGAACATTTGTTTGTCTACGCCGAGTTGCTGGCACACCAACATGGCCCCCTGCAGATTCAACAGGTTATGCCTGCCGAAAATACGGAGGGGAACCCAGCCCCCGGGGCCTTTTACATGGGTTATTCCGTTGCTCAGGCTGAATTCGGGAAGTCCATAGCCATAGAGGCAGAGTGAGAGGTCTGCCTCTTGTTCACAAAGCCGGGTCAGCAGTTTGTCTTCCTGGCAAAAGATCAGCTTGCCGCCCTTTTCGATGCACCGGATGAATTTTTTAAACTGTTCCACATACTCCCCAAATGTGCTGAATACGTTAACATGGTCCCAGGCGATGCCGCTAAGCAAGGCAATATGGGGTGTATACAAAAGAAATTTGGGCCGAGGGTCGGCCGGCGAGCTGGGATATTCATCGCCCTCCAAAACCATGAAGGGGGCGTTTTCCGACAAGCTGACCATCACCTCAAAGCCCTCCAGTTGTGCGCCGACCATGTAATCGGCATCAATGCCCCAATGCTTCAATACATGCAGGACCATGGCAGTGATGGTGGTCTTTCCGTGACTTCCCCCGATCACAATGCGGGTTTTTTTCCTCGCATGCCTGAACAGGAATTCGGGAAACGAATAAACCGGCAGGCCGAGCTCACGCGCTTTCTTTAGCTCGGGATTGTCAGCACGGGCATGCATACCGACAATAACGGCATCGAGACCCTGATGCACCCGACCGGCATCCCATCCGGTTTCGGCTGGCAACAGTCCGTAGCTTGCCAGCCGCTGCCTTGAGGGATTTAAGATCTCATCGTCCGATCCTGTAACACAGGCCCCTTTCTGATGCAGTGCAATAGCCAGGTTGTGCATGGCGCTGCCACCAATGGCGACAAAATGTACCTTCATGCCGTGTGTGTTTCAGGCCCTAAAGATAAGGGATTTTATGAACCCTTTGTCAGCCGGACAAAAGGTACTTCGGCGGAGGGGGCAGGATTTCCTTTCCGGTAGCTTTTGTAAATTTGCAGGGTTTTACTACTTTTATGTCTGACATTTCTGAAACAATACATATATGAAGTTATTTCCTGTTATTGCGGAATATTTTAAAATGGACGGTGGTGCCTGCTTTGGGGTGGTGCCGAAAGCAATCTGGCAAAATTTTGCCGAAGCCGACGAAAACAACCTGATCCCGCTGGCTTCACGCTGTCTGCTGGCCGATACCGGTAACAGGATAATACTGGTGGATACCGGCATGGGAAACAAACAAAGTGAACAGTTTTTCAGTCACTACCACGTGTTTGGAAATGAAACCCTTACCGGATCACTGGCCCGGCATGGGTATTTGCCCGAACAGATCACCGACGTGATCCTGACCCACCTGCATTTTGACCATGTGGGCGGGGCAGTTCGTTGGTCGGACGATGGCCTTACTCCCGAACTGGTGTTTCCCAACGCCACCCATTATTGCACCCGGTCGCACTGGGAATCTGCCATGGCTCCCAACCCCCGCGAAAAAGCTTCCTACTTCGAGGAGAACCTGATGCCACTCTACGATAGCGGCAAATTAACCTTTATCGAAGAAGAGGGATCTTTCTGCCCGGGGGTAAGCCTGGAGATCAAAAACGGGCATACCATTGGGCAGATCGTTCCGCTGTTTGACTACCATGGCCGAAAGCTCGTGTACATGGCCGACTTCATTGCCTCGGCAGCCAATATTCCCCTGCCATATATTCCCAGCTTCGATATCGATCCCGTACTTTCGATGAAGGAAAAAGAAGAATTCCTGCAAAGGGCATTCCGGAACGAATATGTTTTGTTTTTCGAACACGATTACGATAACGAATGCTGTATCCTGAAGCAAACCCCCAAGGGCATCCGGCCCGGTGAGTTGTTTCCCCTTGCAAAGCTTGAACTTATCCAAGAATAGCCTGATGACCGCAAACAACAACAGGGCAGGTGTCCGCACAGCCTCCATGCTCAATGAGCTTTTTACAGGGATGCAAGCCTCCGGCATCCTGGACCACCTGATGGAAAATTATCCGGGGAAAGTCATTTTCTCATCCAGCATGGGGGCCGAAGACCAGGTAATCACCCATCTGCTGTCCGGCAGTGGCAGCAATCCGCCCATATTTACCCTGGATACCGGACGGTTGTTCCCCGAAACCTACGACCTTATCGCAAAGACGTCTGAACGATATGGGTTCAGGTTGAGGATTATCTTCCCCGAGGCCTCCCGGGTGGAGGAAATGGTCAATGCCAGCGGGATCAATCTGTTTTATGAAGGAATTGAACAGCGCAAGCTTTGCTGCCAGATACGGAAAACCGACCCACTGAAGCGCGCCCTTCGGGGCAAGAGGATCTGGGTTACCGGTTTGCGGCAGAGCCAGTCGCCCACCAGGGGGCATGTCTCCCTTGCCCAGTGGGACCAGAACAACCGGATCATCAAGGTCAACCCCTTGCTGGAATGGTCTGAAGAAGACGTATGGGCCTTTATCAGGGAACACCGGGTGCCTTACAACGTACTCCACGATAAAGACTTTCCGAGCCTGGGATGCCAGCCCTGCACCAGGGCGGTGCTTCCGGGCGAAGACTTGCGGGCCGGACGGTGGTGGTGGGAAAAGCCGGAAACCAAAGAGTGCGGCCTGCACCGGCAGGGATAAACCCCGAAAAGCCGTTTCCTCAGGCCCACCTATCTGGTTTTTGGTGGTATCAGGTCGTTCTCCACCATCACCCCCCCGTCTACCTTGATGATGCTGCCGGTGATCCAGGAAGCTTCGTCAGATAACAGGAACAGCACCATGGCGGCAACATCTGCGGGTTCACCGATCCTTCCGAGGGGATAGCGCTTCCTGGCCTTCTCCAGCATCTCCCCATACGCCTTGCTGTCGTCAAACACCTGGTTATCGAGATGGATATTGGTTTTCACCAGTCCGGGGTTCACCGAGTTTACCCGGATGCCATAAGGCCCGAGGTCGCCTGCGAGAAATTCAGTAAGCATGTCGAGGCCGGCTTTGGAAACGGAATAGGCCACGCTGGTGCCGGGTTTCAGGGCCGCCACCGAAGAGATGTTGACCACCGAGGCCTGTCCGGCTTTTTTCATCAGGGGCAACAATGTTTTGGTGAGGATATAGGGCCCGTTGAGGTTGATATCCAGGGTGAATTTCCAGTCGGCCACAGAGATGGTCTCCATGCTTCCCTTGCTCAATACGGCTGCGTTGTTGACCAGCCCGTGAAGCACACCGTAATGCTCTTCCAGGTAGGTGAACAAACTCCGGCAGTCTTCCTCACTGGAGATATCGCCGGTAAAAAAGTCGATCTCTTTATCCAAACCGGGAAAATCACGCAAGGCCCTGCTAATCTTTTCGCTGCTCCGGCTGAGCGATACCACGCGATTTCCCTTTGCCTGGAGCGCCCTGGCCACTTCAAGCCCGATCCCCGAGCTGGCCCCGCTGATCAATATGTTTTTTTTGTCCATCCTGATAATTCTTTAGCTTATGTGGAGTCCTATTCTGCAAATGACTAATTTTGACATACCGAAAATAAAGGGTTTCACTTTAATAAACAACCTTTTTATGGCAACACATTACCTGAGGTGTTTTTTGATTGTCCTATTCCCGGTGTTTTTCCTTGTCGGCAACTCGATTGCAGACAACCAGCAGGAAGAGGAGGGCCCCTGGAGTTACCGGGGCCTGTTCAGTCAGCAGCTCAACCAGATCAGTTTCACTAACTGGGCCAGAGGGGGCGAAGAAAGCTTTGCTTCGACCAGCCTGGTAAACCTGGACCTGGATTATGAAAAGGAACGCATACAGTGGGAGAGCAGACTCAAAATGGCTTACGGCGTCATTAAACTGGAAAACCTGCCCTGGCGCAAAAACGAAGACTTCATGCACCTGACCTCCAAGCTGGGCCGAAAAATTTCACCAAAGTTCAATACCACCGTGCTTTCGGAATTCCGCAGTCAGTTCGACAAGGGATTTAAATACCCCAACGACAGCGTCGTGGTATCCCGTTTCATGGCGCCCGGCTACCTTCAGCTGTCGCTGGGGATCGACTACAAACCCCTCGATTACCTGTCGATCTTTTTTTCCCCGGCTTCGGGCCGATTGATCTTTGTCAGAGATCAGCGACTTGCCAATGAAGGGGCCTACGGGGTCAGACCGGCCGAATACGACCAGGAGGGAAACCTGATCCGCGTGGGCGAAACCCGGAGGGCGGAGTTCGGGACCCTGCTGAACATCCGCCTCCAAAAGGAGGTATTGGAAAACGTGCAGATCGATTCGAGGCTGAGCCTGTTCAACGACCTGACCGACGAAAACCGCAGCAACCGGAAAAATACCGACCTTGACTGGGAAACCGGGATCAATGTAAAGCTGAGCCAGTACATCACAGCCAGTGTTTTGGTGCACATGATCTACGAACACGACACCCCGATACCTGTTTATGACGAGGACGGCATGGAGATCGGCACCACCCGCAAGATTCAGCTGAAACAGATGTTCGGCCTGGGCCTCTCCTACAGCTTGTGAGCACCTCCGATGGTGGTTTGACTTATTCCAGCCTGAGGATGGGGTAATAGGCCTCGGCGGTAAGCAGTTCGCTGAATCCGGGGAGCCTGGCCAGGCCGGTTTCTGACCGGGGCTCCAGGGCCAGCACCAACATATTGGCATGTAACTGGTCGAGGGGAACATACCAGTAGTGTTCATAAACGGCCGAAATATCAAAGGGCCTCAACCCGGGAGGTGAGGGGGGGGTGCGCCGGGTAGGCCTGAGGTCGTAGGCATACACGACGGCCTGGGGAGGCAGGGTGTCGCGGAACCTGATCCGGTGTCTGTCCATCCATTCGGTAAACTCAGGGCGCTTTGGGACCAGGTAGCCCCTCGGACGTGAAACCGATAGCACCGGCTTCACAAGGGGATAATAATTGTCGACCACCACCAGGGTATCCCGGTCGGTGGCAGAGGATTTCAGGGGCAGCGACAGGGATTCACCGCTGCGGACGTATTCGGTCTGTATGGCCAGCTGTTCCGGACCCCATCCCCCGATCAGCCGTTGCCGGGCTTTTTCCACCATCGGAAGGATCTGCTCTTTTTGCGCATGCGAAAAGTCAAGCAAGGCAAACAGGGCCTCGAGTTGTCCCTTGCTCCTGTGCTCCAGTTGATCGGCAAAGCCGTCGCGTCCGTTGATGCCTTCAAAAATAAAGGCAAGGGTGTTCAGTATCCCGAAACTCTGCCTGCCATCGTTAATGTCGACGGTCGAATGCCGGGTGATGCCCTCCGAAGGCGGTGGGCCGACCAGGTAGTTATGAAAACTGTACCCATTAGATACCAGGTGGTGCTCTAGTTGGGGCAATGCCTTTTCGAGGCTGAAACTCCTGAGGTCTTGGTCGATATTGATGTTGGTGGTGACCCCCACCTGTACGTCGAACTGCTTGTAGCCCCCAAAGTCGGCCCAGGCCTGGCGATAAGGCTGATACTCGTGCAAATCGATGGTCATATGCGGCATCAGTTCGTGAAACAGTTCATGCAGGGCCCTGGTTTCCTTTGCCTCCAGCAGGAGGTGGTCGCGGTTCAGGTCGAGACCGGCCGCATTGCGGCGCTGGTTTCTCTCGCCCCCATCGGGGTTGACCTGTGGCACCATCCACAGCTCCATGTGGTCGAGCCAATGCCCGTATTTCCCATTGGCAAGGTCTCTGATCAGAAGCAGAACACCTTCCTTGCTGGCCTGCTCGTTGCCGTGCTGCTGGGCAAAAAGCAAAACCCGAAGTTTTTCCTCCCCCGGGGTTTTGCCGGCTTTGGTCGCTTTGACCAGTATCAGGTCCCGGCCTTCTTCGGATTGCCCGAACACTTCGGTTTCAAGGAAATCGGCAGATTCTGCGGCCCTGTAGCAAAATGCCCTGACCTCTTCATAGTTCGAAGGGGTTTCAAAATCCCTTGTCCCGGCGGGTGTCTGCAGGGGGGAGGAACATGCTCCGGCCATAACCGACAGGACGAAGGGCAACAAAATGGTTTTATGCAGGAAATTCTTCATGATCTTCAGTGACAAATGGATAAAAAATGCTATCCGCAACATTTACGATGGCAAAAATAAGAAATCTTTCCGGTCAGCCGAATGCGGATCAGGACCCCAACGGCTGCAAACCTGCCTTTTCAATGACCTGCCGCATTTTTTCTTCTTCCGGTAGCCGGCCATCGATCCACTGGATGGGGGTTCCTCTTCTTTCCATGCGCCTGAACCAGGTCATTTGCCTTTTGGCAAACTGGTGTATGGCGGTATTCAGCTGAGTGACCATCTGATCCCATGAAATTTCTCCGACCACATACCTTGTCACATACCTGTACTCCAAGCCGTAGAAAACAAGCTGTGAGGGTTTCAATCCTTTTTTCAGGAGCTGCTCAATCTCCCTTGTCATTCCGGCCGCAAGCCGGCGATCGAGGCGTTCGGTAATGCGTTGTCGCAGGATGGCGCGGTCAAAGTGTATGGCAAACAGTTTCGGATTCAATACCGGATAGTCCTTCATCAGTCCGGAGTGGGTCTTCTGGTATTCCTGGATCTCAATGGCCCTGACCAGTCGCTCCCGGTCGCCGGTGTCGGTGGTATTGTGCAGGGGCCCGAAGCGGGCCAGTATCTTACTTAGCTCCTCCATGGTCATCGGCGAGAGCTGAGAGCGCAAAGGCAGGTTCTTCGGGACCTTCAGCATGCGGTAACCTTTGATGGCTGCCTCAATGTACATTCCGGTGCCCCCGCACAGTATGGCCTGACTGTTGCGCGAACGAATGTGGCGGTATGCGTTCAAAAAGTCGCCCTGATATTCAAACACATTGTACTCCGCTCCCGGCTCGGCAATGTCGATCAGATGATAGGGTACCAGCCGGCCTTCGACCAGGAAGTCATCCAGATCTTTGCCCGAGCCCAGGTCCATGCCCCGGTATACCTGTCTGGAATCGGCACTGATCACTTCTCTGCCGGTGGCGTGTGCCACAAGGACTGCCAGGCGGGTCTTGCCGGTGGCCGTTGGACCGGTGATCACCAGGAGGATGTTGTTTTCGCGGCTGCTCATGGACAATCGTTTTTCTGATACGCTGATTCGATGCTTTCCAATAAAATACGAATTTTATTCAACACATCGATGGAGGAAGCGGAAAATTCGAGCAACGACATCTCTTCGGGACTCAGCCGGGCTTCCTCCAGGCGGCCGGCATGAAAGAGATTCAGGAAATCCCTCAGGCTGTCTTCATCGGAGCAGGGGTGTAGCCGTGACTGTTCCTTCAGGTATTGCAATATGCGCAAACCATCAATTCTCTGATGACAGGCCCTGACAAAACTGCTGGTGGAAGCCGCATTCTCCCTGAGACCGGAAAAGGGATCGTGGCAGCCGAACGTCCGCTGAAGAAATGCGGTCATGGGGGTGTCGAGTGGGCCTGCATAAAGCCGGGGAAAAAGGTCGCAAGTCGCTTTTACCTGGTCAAACCATTGGTGACGGTATAGGGGATAGCTGCTCCAATCTTCCCGGCTTCCCCTGATCAGGGCGGGCCCGGTGCCAAAAAACACCCTGTCGGAATACCGGGTTCCCGGATACACCTTGCTTTCATTATGCGTGCATACCCAGCCGCATTTTCTGAGTTTTTGAAGGAAATAAAAGTCCTCTCCGCTTTTTTTGGGGGTCAGCCCCCCGATCCTCCGGTAAGAATCCAGGGGAAGGGAGATAGCCGATCCCAGTGCCGTGAAGCTATAGGGAGAGGCTATCCGCCACAAATTGACCACATAATACCGCATATAGATCTCGTAGCGCAACATGGCGCGGTCCAGCCGGCTGTCGCCTGTCAGCGGATGCCGGTATGGATTCGATAAGGCGACTGCCCGGGGGTGTCGGGCAAACACTTTTTCGACCGATTCGAGGAATTGTTTTCCGAAAAGAGTGTCGGCATCCAGACTCACCATGATGTCGCCGGCCGACCCGTGGCGGCTGATCTCGTCCATCAGACGCTTTCTGGCATGTCCGACCCCCTGGGCTTTTTCTGTCCATCCTTTGCCAGGCGAACTGTGGTCGAGCAGATGCAACCGGGGCATGTCAAGGCCCCCGAGGTAGTTAATGGTCTGGCGGTTATTCTCGCACACCTCGATTTTTCCGGGATTATTCCACCACGAGTCCGGCTGGTTCACGCAAACCCACAAGCTGAAGTCTTCCACCGACTGTGATAGCAAACATTCGATGGTACGGGGTAAATACCCTGCCTCATTCATGGCAGGAATGGCCACATGGATCATCTAGGCTTCCGGGGCTTCTTCGGCCGGAGGGCTCTTTTTCAGGAAGGCAGCCGCAACCAATGAGAAAATAAAGCCCATGAAGGTAACGGAGAACACCGAGGTAATGGCCAGAATGAAGGGATTGATGAAACGCAGTACCATGTCGATCTGCTGGTCGGTGGCGTCCGGATCGGCTTCCAGCATGTTGATCTCGGCCGATACCCTCAGTTGCTCGATGGCATCGGGCGCAATCAGCCTGTAAAAAATATAGGTAAAAACAGCGAAGAACACCGAAGCAAAAAATGCCGAAAGAGTGCCGAAACCCAGAGCCCTTCCATAGGATATGAAGCCGCCGGAATGCTCGTCGCGGTATTTGAGGATGCTGAAAATGGCACCCAGCAGGAGGATAAGGTAATTCAGGTAAGAGATCCGTGTTTCGGCGATCAGGCCGGACAGGTAAATGATCAGGGTAAGAATGGCCAGAGCAAGGGCAATGAAAAGGCCGTAATTCAGGGCAGGGGCTGCCATAGGGGCTTTAGTGCCCCCTGTGCTTTTTTCCATAATGTTCCCGGTTTAATGATCAAATGAATTGACTGTGTCAGACAAAAATAGCAAAATATTGACAGCATAGGTCCGAAAGATCGCGGTGTTTGGCGGGTTCGGATTATTTTACTACTTTTGTCCCGGGTAAGCCTGGTACGACCAGCTCCCGCTCAACTCCCCCAGGACCGGAAGGTAGCAAGGGTAGGCGGTCGTAGCGGGGCGATACCAGGCCTTACCCTTTTTTAACTACCCATGATCTCTTTATTCCTTTGATTATCCGACCTTAAGCCCATCATTATGAAATTTTTTATAGACACAGCCAATCTGGACCAGATCAGGGAAGCCAACGATCTGGGCATCCTCGACGGAGTGACCACCAATCCATCGCTGATGGCAAAGGAAGGCATTCGCGGGGAGGAAAATATCCTGAAGCACTACCTGGAGATCTGCCGCATTGTGGACGGGGATGTGAGCGCTGAGGTGATCGCCACCGACTACGAAGGCATGATCAGGGAAGGGGAGAGGCTTGCCGCCCTGCATCCCCGGATCGTGGTCAAAATACCCATGATCAGGGAAGGTCTGAAAGCCATCCGTGAACTCAATGCAAGGGGCATCAAAACCAATTGTACCCTGGTGTTCTCGGCCGGACAGGCCATTCTTGCCGCCAAAGCCGGCGCCACTTATGTGTCCCCCTTTATCGGCAGGCTCGACGACATATCTACCGATGGCATCGAACTCATTGCCCAAATTGTGGACATCTTCCGCTACTATGAATTCGAAACCCAGGTATTGGCTGCCAGCATCCGGCACTCCATGCATATTGTCGGCTGTGCCGAAGCCGGTGCCGATGTGGTCACCTGCCCTCTGGAGCCCATCCTCGGCTTGCTGAAACATCCCCTTACCGACCTCGGGCTGGAAAAATTCCTGGCCGACCACAACCGCCAATAGATCTGCCCGAATGAAACCCTTCATCAAACAACGCCTGATCCTTGTCCTGTTGACACTGATCATTGGCACTGCAGCCCAGAGCGTTTTTGCCGAACGTTACGACAGGGGTCACCAGGCCCTGGAAGACGCCGGACCCGGTGAACGCTTTCTGGTCTATGTTTTCGAGATCAAGCAGAATATTGCCCGCCCCGCCCTGCATCGCACCCAAAGAGCCTTTCAGGAAGCCGACAGCCTGAATGCCGACTTTGTGCTGTTGCATCTTAACACCTATGGCGGCATGGTGGATGCAGCCGACAGCATCCGGACACGCATCATGCAATCGCCTATCCCGGTGATCGTTTACATTGACAACAACGCGGCATCTGCCGGGGCCCTTATATCCATTGCCGCCGACCGCATATACATGCGCCCCGGAGGTAATATCGGGGCTGCCACCGTGGTCGACCAGACCGGCGAAGTGGTACCCGACAAATACCAGTCCTATATGCGATCGATGATGCGTTCCACCGCCGAGGCCAAGGGGCGCGACCCCCAAATCGCCCAGGCCATGGTAGACCCCTCGGTGGAGATCGATGGGGTAATCGAAGAGGGCAAGGTACTTACCTTTACGGCCTCCGAAGCCGTACAATGGGGCTTTGCCGAAGGAAAGGCCGAAAGCATTGAGGAAGTGCTGAGCCTGGCAGGCATTGAACACTACGATATCGTAGAGCAGCGACTCACCCTTCTCGACCGCCTCATACAGTTTTTGATCAGTCCGGTGGTCAGCGGCCTGTTGATCATGGTTATCCTTGGCGGGCTGTATTTCGAACTGCAAACACCAGGGCTTGGCTTTCCCATATTGGCCGCCATATCGGCCGCCCTGCTGTATTTTGCCCCCCTCTACCTCGAAGGCTTGGCCTCCCATTACGAGATTGCCCTGTTTATACTGGGTTTTTTGCTCATCGCGATTGAATTGTTTGTGATCCCGGGGTTCGGCGTTACCGGAGTACTGGGGGCATTGTTTGTCATTTCGGGGCTTGCCCTGGCCATGGTGGGAAATGAGGGCTTTGATTTTACCGGTGTACCCGCAAGAGATGTTCTGATGGCATTCATGATCGTGATCATTGCCTTTTTTGTATCCCTGTCGGCTTCCTTTTATCTGGGGCAAAAGCTTTTCAGCACCAGCAGGTTCGGCGAACTGGCACTGGACACTATACAGGAAACCAAATCGGGTTACACCTCGGCCAATGCCGCCATGACGGGACTGATCGGCAAAACAGGGGTGACTTTTACCATGTTAAGGCCCAGCGGCAAGGTGGAGATAGATGACGATGTTTACGATGCCACCGCATTGACCGGCTTTATTGACAAAGGGGAAAAGATCAGGGTGGTTAAATACGAAACCTCCCAGGTTTTTGTCGTCAAGGCCTGAGGCCTTTGTTTCCCCCGGCGGGCAGGCCTGCTCTGGCTTGATGCTTCCACGGCCCCTTTGGGCAAAAATTACAAGAAGCTGTCCATGGATCAGGACAACAGAATAGCCCCCTTGGACACCGATTACATTAGCTGACGATGGATCGGGGGCGTGTCCCGGATCAACTGCCCGGTGAACACAAGCGTTTCGACTATCCGCATATTTATTAGGTGGGGGTTTCCAGAAAACCATTGCAACTCAGGAGCGTAATTGTAAACCAATACCAACAGAAACACTGATTATGAAAAGTCTGATTGTGATCGACGTTCAGAATGATTTTCTGCCAGGCGGGGCTCTTCCGGTTCCCGAAGGCGACCAGATCATTCCCATCATTAACAAATTGCAGCCCTTTTTCCCACTTGTGGTGGCCACCCAGGACTGGCATCCGGAAGGTCATGGAAGTTTTGCCACATCGCATCCGGGCATGGAAGAATTCCGGACCACCACCCTTGCAGGGCTGGAACAGATTTTGTGGCCAGATCATTGCGTGCAGGAAAGCCCGGGAGCCGCGTTGGCCGGTGATTTGTCAACGAAAGCCATAGAGGCGATTTTCCGAAAGGGGATGGACCGGGAGATCGACAGTTACAGCGGATTCTTTGACAACGGGCATAAAAAATCGACAGGCCTGGCAGACTACCTGAAGGGGAGGGGTGTCACGGAGGTTTACCTTGCCGGCCTGGCAGGCGATGTATGTGTGGCATTCACTGCCCTCGACGCCCTGAAGGAGGGATTTCAGACCTGCCTCATAGAAGATGCCACCCGGGCCATCGGAATGGAGGAATTCGAAAAGATTAAAAACCGCATCAGGGAACGGGGAGGAAATATCATTCAGTCAAAAACCATCGGTTAATCCGGACGTATGCAGCTGCGTTCTGTTCATATACCCAATTCCCGGCTCACCGAAGGGCAGGTGTTTCCATTCAGGCTTCGAAAGATCATCTCCCTGGATCCCGGAGATGAATGGTTTGTCATGCAGGACCCCCATGGGTATCACATTCTTGTTCCCAGCCAGCATTACCGGAAATACGGGTTGAAGCCTGGCCAGCAAGTAAATTGCCGGGTCGATAAGATCAACTGCAACGGACGTATGTTCCTGGAACCCCTGCACCCTTATTACACCGAGGGCCGAAACTACCTTTTTCCGCTTATTAGCCGGGAGACGCGCAAAAACATCCTTGGGCAGGACGAACACTACTTTGTCGTCAGCGACCGGCTGAATGATCAATGGAAAGTCCTCACCCGCGACCCCGGGCTCTGGGAAAAGCCCCCAGCGAGGATTTCCTGCACGGTTAAACGCATAAAAAAAGCAAAGCTGTTTCTCTTTGTTCGCGGCGAAGAGTTGTCAGATACCGCACTTCGTGCGGGCAACAGCTATGATTTCACCATTGTGGGTGAAAAAAAACACCCCGGCGACCACCAAAGTTATTTCATCGTGAGAGACGCCCACGACGGCCTTCACCTGTTGAAAAAGAAATACTACCTGCATTACGGCCTGAGCAAAGGCCTGGATATTCGCTGCCGCGTTGACAAATTCACCGCTGAGGGTTTTTTTCTGCTGGAACCCGAACACCCTTGTTACCGGATAGGTATAGTGTATGAGTTTGCGGTAGGCCGCCAGGAAGAATTGGTTTTTTCAGATGGTTCCAGACAAAGGGTACTGGTGATGGTCGACTGTTTTGGCCAGGAGGTCAGGCTTCACCTAAGCGAAGAACTGGCAAAAAGGCTCGAAGGGAGGCGGCACATCCATGCCAGGGTGAAAGGGATCCGCAAAAGCCGTCCTGAACTCGAAGTGGCAGATTGCCAGCCTAATTGAAACGGATATCCCCGATCAGATCCTGTCCCATCTCCTCATTGATCATCCGGATGATCTTTGTTTTGGCAAAGCTGAGTTCGCTGCGCAATACGGACGAGCTCAGAAATACCGTCAGCGTTTTTCCCCGCAGCGACATGCCGCTTGTGTATCCTGCAATATGGGTACCCATGATCTTTTCCCAGGAGCCCATGATCCTGGTCTCGGTGAGTTTGTCGTTCAGGCGGTGCTGCTTCAGGACTTCGCGGATGATCTCACCAAGCGACCGTTCATTGGCTCGTTTCATGGGTAGAATTGTTTGAGTGGGAGGCCAGGAGCTTACTTACCCTGATGTTTCCCTCCTCCATGACAAAAATCCTGCATTCCGACCCGATCTCCCTGAACAGGGCTTCCAGCCGGTCTGCATGGGTGTCAGAGACAAATACCTGGCCGAAATCCTCCCTGCTTACCAACTGCATCAGCCTGGTCACCCTTTGAGTATCCAGCTTATCGAATACATCATCGAACAGCAAAAACGGACGGGTCCCCTTTATGTCGCGGGTAAATACAAATTGAGCGAGTTTCAGGGCAATCAACAAGGTCTTTTGCTGACCCTGGCTGCCGAACTTTTTTACGGCAACCCCGTGGATTAAAAAATCCAGGTCGTCTTTATGGATGCCCCTCGAAGTATGCTGAAGTATGCGGTCTTTTTGGCGGGAAGCGATCAGCTGACCGCGGAAATCTCCTTCCTGAAGGCTGGATTCGTAAGCGATGCCAGTGAGTTCCCTGCTCTCTGACAAAAACGCATAATGCTTCTGAAAAACGGGCAGAAAAGCGTCAAAGAAAGATTTTCTTTGTTCAAAAAGGTATTGGCCGCTGACAATCAGCGATTCGTCCCAGGCTTCCAGTGAAGCAGGGTCGAAGGTGTTTTTTTCTGCAAAGATCTTCAACAGCGCATTGCGTTGCTGAAGCGCCTTGTTGTAAGCAATGAGGCGGTGCAGGTATTCCCTGTCGTATTGCGATATGACACCGTCAATGAACTTTCTCCGCTCATCGCTTCCGCCCATGATCAGCTGGCTGTCGGCCGGGCTTAGCAGCACCAGGGGATAATCACCGATATGGTCCGACAAGCGGTCGTATTCCTTTTTGTTGCGCCTGAACACCTTGCGCTTTCCGCGCCGGAACCCGCAATAGAGCTTGTCGGTGTCCCCGTTTTTCTGGTAAATTCCCTGGATAATGAAGGAGTCCTTTCCGAAACGGATGTTCTGCGAATCCATGGGGTTGGAAAAACTCTTACAGAACGACAGGTAATAGATGGCATCAAGCAGGTTTGTCTTACCTGCACCGTTGTGGCCGGCAAAGCAATTGAACTTGGGAGAGAATTCGAGACTCAGCTCCTCAAGATTTTTGAAATTAATGACACTGATGCCCCGGCAATGCATGCGAAAGAAAGGCTTTATTTGTTCATCCCCCCGCATACGGTAAACACCTGTCCGGTGACGTATGCAGACATCCCGGAAGCAAGGAATACGGCCATATCGGCCACATCTTCCGGAGTGCCGGCCCGCTTCAGCGGAATTCTTTCGACCCATTGCTTCCTGACGTCTTCGTCCAGGGCAGCCGTCATCTCGGTCTCTATGAATCCAGGGGCAATGGCATTGACGCGGATATTGCGTGCACCGATCTCCTGGGCCACCGATTTGGTGAATGCGATCAGACCGGCTTTGGATGCGGCATAGTTCGCCTGGCCTGCATTGCCTCCCAAACCCACAATGGAACTCATATTGATGATGCTGCCCTTGCGTTGCCTGAGCATAAATTTCTGGGCTGCCTTGGTGAGATTGAACGCCGATTTCAGGTTGATCCGGATCACATCGTCCCACATCTCTTCGGTCATCCGCATCAATAGGGTATCGCGGGTAATTCCGGCATTGTTCACCAGGATATCGATGGCGCCGAACTCCGACACCACTTCGTTGACCAGGTTTTCGGCCTCCATGAATGATCCGGCGTCCGAAGCATAAGCTTTTGCCTTGACTCCCAGCTCACTGAGCTGGTTTTCCAATTCCCTGGCCGCATCGTCTAGCTTCAGATCGGAGAAAGCCACGCTGGCCCCCTGCTTTGCAAAAGCCAGTGCGATGGCCTTGCCAATGCCACGGGAACCCCCGGTTACCAAGGCAATACTGCCTTCCAGCAAATTCATCTTCTCTTGCATAGTTTGAGTTTTATCTGTTTGTCCCATAGTTTTATCTGTTCGGTTTTGTAAGCTCAGGAGCCACAGATCGGGGTTTTGAACTGATGAGCAGGAAATAGTTATAACCCAGTCAAAATATCAAAAAAAAAGAAATTAGAAATTAGAAGGTAGATTTTGGCTTTTGGCTATTGGCTGTTGGCTTTTGGCTTTTGGCTTTTGGCTTTTGGCTGTTAGCTATTGGCTTTTCAACTTTTCAACTTTTCAACTTTTCAACTTCTCAACTCTTCAACTTTTCCACCTTCTATCTTCTATCTTCTGTCTTCTGTTCTCCGTCTTCTGTCCTCTGTCTTCCGTCTTCTAAACTCTTCAACTCTTCAACTCTTCAACTTTTCAACTTTTCCACCTTCCACCT
>PWJC01000178.1 GCA_003560165.1 Bacteroidales bacterium | reverse complement strand
CCTGCATGCAGGAACCTTTGAATAAAAAAGGAGTGCCTCCCGGAGGCGCTCCTTTTTTATTAACTTTACGGGCTGAATCATCCAATCCGACCATGGCCTTTGATACCATTATTGAATTGCAGGATGCCTCCGTTTTCCAGAAGAACATCCTGGTCCTTTCCAATGTGTCCATGCAAATCGAGCGCGGGCAGTTCTGTTACCTGATCGGCCGCACCGGTTCGGGCAAAAGCAGTCTGCTGAAGGTACTCTATGCCGACCTTCCCATGGTGGACGGATTCGGCAGGGTAGCCGGCACAGACCTCAGGAATATTAAAGAACGGGATATCCCTTATCTGCGCAGGAAAATAGGGATTGTTTTCCAGGATTTTCAACTGCTGACCGATAGAAGCGTGAAAGAAAACCTGATTTTTGTCATGAAGGCTACCGGCTGGCGCGACAAGATGGGTATGGAAGAACGCATGGAAGACGTTCTGGCGAAGGTGGGTCTGCATACCAAGGCATTCAAGATGCCGCATCAGCTATCGGGGGGTGAACAGCAAAGGGTTGTAATTGCCAGGGCCCTGATCAATGATCCTGACGTGATCCTGGCCGATGAACCCACCGGCAACCTCGATCCCGAAACCAGCGACGGCATTATGGAGTTGATGTTCGACATCAGCCGTTCGGGACGGGCTGTGCTGATGGCCACCCACGATTATTCGATGTTCAGCAAGTTCCCGGCAAGAATATTCAAATGTGAGGGCGGGAGGGTATCGGAAGCGCCGGCCCTCGAAACAGAGTCTGCTCCCGGCGGGCCTGCCCGGGACGGGAAAACCTAGACCCTATTTCAGGAAGTCTGCATAAATCGGCCTCAGCAGTTTCTCTTCATTCTCCCAGCACAATTCTCTGGCGGCAGTCAAACTGTTTGTCTCCCAGGTTTTCAACCGTACCCTGTCGGCAAGCATCCTTTTTATGGCATCCGCTATCTGTGCCGGGTCGTGGCCCTGGACAATGAGGCCGGTATCGTATTTTTGAATGACCCGCCGTGGTTCGGGAAGGTCGGATACCAGTTGAGGGGTTCCTGCCATAATGTAATCGAAGAGTTTATTGGGCAAACTGTAGCGGTAGTTCAAATTGGTGTCTTTGTCGAGCGATGCCCCGATGCTGGCCTGCCTGGTGTATTCGCATAACTGCTCGTAAGGCATTTTTTGCAGAAACCATACCCTGTTGGCCAGGCCGTGCTGCTTCACCATTTCCTTGAGTGAGGGCAGCACGTCGCCGTCACCGATGATGAGCAAAAGGGCGGCTGGTATCCCATAGCGCGGATGCATGGACATGACCAGTTCTTCGGCCCCCCGGTCAATATTGATCCCGGCCCCCTGAAGCAGGACGATGTCGAGATGGGGTGGAAGGCTCAGCTCGTCGCGGGGGATCGCCCCCTGCAAAGGCCGGTAGGGGGGGAGGTTCCGGATCACGTGGGCCTTTATCCCGTACTCTTGGCGGTAGAGGGCTGCAAGGGAGTCGTTCACCGTGATCAGTGTCTTTTGCCGGGGCAGGAGAAATCGCTCAAGGGCTTTCCAGAAACGGTACACAAAAGGGCGGCCTGCTACCTCGGGAGTGCCTGTATAGTATTCATGGGCATCGAACATCAGGGGTTTGCAGCGGATCCATGCCACCAGTTGGTTTGCCGGCAATGTATCCAGGTCGTTGCTCACCAAAAGCCGGCAGGGTTTGAACAGCAGCAAAAAAAACAACCTGATGTTGTATTCGGCATAAAACAAGAAGGACCTCTGGAAAAACAGGGGCATGCGGACAACCTTCGCATAAACGGGAGTAAAGGGAAGGCTGTTATTACGCCGGATCCCCACAATGACCACATCAAAGCCCATCTCATGGAGGGTGCGTGCCATCCGGCCCACCCGCTGATCGGTAATGACGTCGTTGGTTACCGACAGAATCAGCCGCTTCTTCGGTCTTCCGTCTTCTGTCCTGCGTCTTCGTTCCATCGTTCCATCGTTCTGTCGTTCATTCGTTACTTCCGTCTTCTGTCCTCCGTCTTCCGTCCTCCGTCTTCCGTCCTCCGTTTGTGAACCTGGATATGCGAATGTTCAGGTAGGCAAAGATAATGGTCATAAAGGGACTGATCAGGTTAAAGAAAGCGTAGGGCAAAAAAGTAAGTGTGGGTACGCCGAGCACCGTTGCCTGGGTGGCTCCGCAAGTATTCCAGGGTACGAGCACTGAGGTGACGGTGCCGCTGTCTTCCAGGGTGCGGCTGAGGTTCTGGGGCTTCAGCCCCCTTTTTTTATAGGTGTCGGCAAACATCCTTCCCGGGACCACGATGGCAAGGTACTGATCGCTGGCCGTAAGGTTGAAGAAGATACAGGTGCCTGCAGTGGAGGCTACCAGCGAACCGGTATTATGCGCCAGGGTGATGACCGATTCGGTAATGCGACGCAGCAAACCGCTGGATTCCATGATGCCGCCAAAGATCATGGCACAGATGATCAGCCACACAGTATTGAGCATACCCCGCATGCCCCCGGTCTCCAGCAGGCTGTTTACCATGGCATGATCGGTGATCACAGCGATCTCCGAATACATGGACTTCATGATGGCAATGTAGGCTGCTATATGGAAATTGTTGTCCATTCCGCTTACCTGATAGATGATATGGGGTTGGAAAATCAGGGCAAAAAGTGCTCCCGACAGTGTGCCTGCCAGCAGGGCAGGCAGGGCGGGCACTTTGCGGACAATCAGGGTGATCACCAGAGCAGGCACCAGGAACAGCAGGGGGCTTACGTAAAAGGTGTCGTCGATGGCCGCCAGCACCGGTTCGATGTCATTAATGACCCCTTCCTGCGAACGGGTGAGGCCAATGACGGTAAAAATAATCAGGGCGATCAGTATGGAAGGCACGGTTGTCCATGCCATGTAACGAATGTGTGTAAAAAGGTCGGTGCCCGCCATGGCGGGGGCCAGGTTGGTGGTGTCGGAAAGGGGAGACATTTTGTCGCCAAAATAAGCGCCGGAAATGATGGCCCCCCCGATAATCCCTTCGGGTATGCCCAGGGTGCGGCCTATGCCCAGCAGGGCTACTCCCAGGGTGGCCACCGTGCTCCAGCTGCTTCCGGTAGCCAGTGACACAATGGCGCTCACCACGCAGGCTGCGACAAGGAAAATGGTGGGATTGAGTATCTGCAGCCCATAGTAGATCATCGAAGGCACAATGCCGCTGAGCAGCCAGGTACCCGCCAGGGAACCGATCAGCAGCAGGATAAGAATGGCCGCCATGGCCGATCCGATACTTTTCACAATGCCTTTATGGAGGGTTTCCCATTTATGTCCCAGGCGAATGGCCACGATGGCCGCCACGGCTGCCGATAAGATCAGCACGATCTGATTGGAACCGGAAAGGGCATCGTCACCAAAAATAAACACATTGATGGATATGAGCAGGGTCAGGAAAATTACGGGGATCAATGCAACGAATAGTCCGGGTCGTCTGGTGGATGTGCCCATGGGTGGTATTGGCAGTTAGTGGTATTGACGGTTAATGGTACTGGCTTCGTTGGTATGGAGCTGGACAGGGCCGTAAAGAAACGGCATTT
This sequence comes from Bacteroidales bacterium, assembly GCA_003560165.1. GTDB lineage: Bacteria > Bacteroidota > Bacteroidia > Bacteroidales > UBA7960 > PUPG01. Next base: position 26,274 of record PWJC01000178.1, on the reverse strand, counting down.
TTTTTACATGGGCAAAAAATGCGTCGTTTTTATGTGGACCCTCCATCATGCCGTAAGGCCCCTGAAATAATCCTCAATTGCCAGGTCGTCAGAAAAGGGCTGTTGCAGGGCCAGTTCTGCTGCCCCGAGGTATTCGCGGGTATTTTTGCTGATTTTTATTTGCCCGAATGCCTGCCGGGGAGACTGTTTGCAGCCCGACAGATAATGCCATACTGCTTTCATATAGCCCAGTTGCCTGGCTTCGTTCCGGATCATGGCTGACACCCCTTCCCATATCTCCTGATGGAAATTCCGTAGGCGCCGGTCCTTTTCCTCGTTGTCCAGCAACACTCCTTTGATCTCATTCGGAAGAAAGGGGTTGATCAGGGCACCCCTGCCGATCATCCATCTTGTTTGGCCCGGGAACAAGGTTTTTAACTTCTGGTAGTCTTTCCGGCTACTGATGTCGCCATTGTATACCAGGGGGTTGTCTGAAAGGTGCAGACATCTCTCAAAGGCTGCCGGATCGGCTTTGCCCCGGTACCTTTGCAGGCCGGTCCGTGGATGCAGTATCAGATAAGGCAGCGGGAAGCGGTTAAAAACCCTGAGTACCTCCAGGATCTCTCCTGGGTGGTGGTAGCCCAGCCTGGTCTTTACCGACAGCCGGGGGGTGAGTTTTCCTGAAACCTCCTCCAGTATTTCCCCGATCAGTTCCGGGTAAGGCAGCAGGCCACAGCCTCTTTTTTTATTGGCAATGCGGGGAAAGGGGCATCCCAGGTTCCAGTTCAACTCTTCATAGCCCATATCGTGCAGGACATTACCCGTCAGGATTATTTCGGAGGCATTGCTGCCGATTACCTGGGGTATGGTGGGAGGCAGGTTCCCGGGGCCCCGAAGTAGGTCGCAAAGCTTGCCGGGATGTGCTTTTTTTGAGCCGATTCCGCTGATAAACGGGGCAAACATGGTATCGAACCCCCCGATATGCCTGGCGAAGGCATTCCGGTACATCCGGTTGGTAAGCCCCCTGAAAGGGGCCAACCACAATTCAGGGTCTTTGGAAGAATGCATCCCTGGCCTGGATTTGGGTGGTTTTGCCCGGCAGAGGGCTTTCCCCGCTATTCGCAGCGGTTTCTGCTTTTTCGGAAATGAGCTTTATGGCGGAGTCTATGATGTTGTCCCTTCCCAGGGCTTCTGCCGAGCCGTGGAGGTTGATCCGCACATCGGGTGCGATTCCGTGCTCCACATTGAACCCGTCGGGAGCCAGGGTTTTGGTGCCGGAGAACCTGAACAGCCAACCATTGGGCAGTTCGTTGTCGAGCGGGATGCCGCCACCCCCCCCGCTGTGATCGCCCATCAGGGTAACATGGGGCAATGACTGCATCTTCAGAATAAAATCGTTGCTGGCGCTGAAGGAGTACCTGTTCATAAGCACCACCACCGGTCCGGTAAACTGAAGGGGTCCGGCAGGTTCCAGGTATTGGTCAACGGGATCGAAAAAATCATCATGTGCCGGTCCTCGTTTATAAAGATGTTTCGCCACCAGGCGCTTCCTGTCGGCAAAGCGTGAGGCCAGGATGCGGGAGTTCCGGCTGCTGCCCCCGCCATTGCTGCGCACATCGATCACAATGCCTTTCAAACCGGCAAAATCCGATATCAGGTAATCGATGTCGGGTTCGCGGATGTCGTGTCCGAAACTTTGGTAATAGACGTATCCCACCGAATCGATGATCGCATTGGCCAGCGGGCCGGTGTGCCTGGCCTCTTCACCGAGATAATACCTTCTAATGTTGTTGTAGTTGAAATTGGCCGGATGCTCCATATACCACAAGAAGTTCCTGGAAGTCTCGAAAGGGGCGTAGAGGTTCACATGCCCGTCCCTGAACCTGAACAGCATATCGGCCATTACCCTGAACAACTCCTTCTCATGGGTCTGATGGTCGATCTGCGGCCGGAATTCCCGGTAGATCTCATCCCAGTCAATTTCCTTGTAATGAAAATAGACATATTTTTCGTCCAGTGTCTTCCACAGGTAATCGAAATTCGCCACCGGATCGTCCGAAGCCCGGTCGTCGAGGAATGCCTTTTCGCAACTGAAAGATATCAGGCTGGTCAAAAGAATGAATAGGGCTGATTTGCCGGGGACCTGGGGCATGACCGTCAGAAATTAAACAAGATGGATAACCATAGCTGATGCCTGGCCCACTGCACAGGGTTAACATCTGCGAGCGAATGTCCACCCCAGTGGTAATCCATGCGGAGGGCATTGCCGTTTTCCAGTATCCGCATCAGTCCGGTGTGCAGTGTTGCGCTCCGGTAGCCTCCGGGACCATAGACATTGCCACTTCTCAGAAAGTTGTAAAATCCCTGGTTGTTGGCCCGGATCTGTGCATCTGACAGAGGGTAGCTGAAGGTATTCCTTGCGGCATAGGCAAGCGGGGTAAACGAGCCCCCCTTCTCCCAAAACAGGGTTTTTCCGAAGATTCCCAGCTGGTGAACAAGGCCAACATTCAGTTCCAGTTCGCTGAGCATGACCGGGTGAGGGTTGCTGTTGCGGTATAGCTGGTGTGTGTTCAGGAAGAAGCTGTTTCTCCAGCCTGCTCCGGCATACACCCTTCTGCCCGGAGTGGACCAGGCACCGATCAATGGCTGATGAACGATGGAAAATTCGTGGCTGTAGTGCTTTACCCTGGCCTGCATGACCCCCTGTTGTGATGATGCCAGATCTCCTGCAAAATGCCGGTACCTGACGTGGGTCCTTGATGCCGGCCTCCGCGTGATATAGGATAAGCGGGCCGAAAATTGTCCACCGCCATAGCGCAGGGGCGACATGCCGCGGTCGGACGTACCCAGGTAGCCTCCCCCGCCCCCTGTTTCCAGCCATCGCAGGCTTTCTTCTGAGTGCAGAGGTGTGTGGGGCAGACAGAAAAACAAAAAGAGCAGTGGCAACAGCCGGCAGTGCATGGGGGATGATTTTATGCTTTGTGCAAAGATAACGAGAGCCAACCATTTTTATTTGAAAAAAAACGGCTGGCTCTCGTCTGTTATTCAGCCTCCGGGCTGCATGAAAAAAGGCGGATGCCTCAGAAAATGGGATGGAACTCAACCCGGCGGTTGATGGCCCGGCCCTCCTCGGTCTCGTTGGTGGCCCTTGGCTGTTCTTCGCCAAATGGCTTTATGCGCAGCCTGTTTGCATCAATGCCCCTGTTGACCAGGAAGCGTTTCACCTGTTCGGCCCTGCGTTCAGAAAGTTCCATGTTGTAGGCAGCTCTGCCCGTAAAGTCGGTATGTCCGTGGATCTCCAGTTCCATACTGGGGTTTTCGTGCAGGACCAGGTATACGGTTTCGAGGATGTTGTGGAATTCGGGCCGGATGTTGTAGCGGTCAACGTCGAAGCGGACAAAAGCGATGTTGGGGCTCAATGCGGCTATTGCTTGCTCACGGGTGAGTTCGGCCCGTCTTCGTTCTTCTTCGCGACGTCTTCTTTCGGCCTCTTCGGCTTCCCTGCGCGCCTCTTCGGCCCGCCTTTCCTCTTCCAGCCGGCGCTGTTCAGCAAGCCTTAGTTCTTCTTCGGCCTGTCTCCTGGCTTCCTCGGCTTCCTGCCTGGCCCTTTCGGCTTCGGGATCCACCACCTCAATCACATCCACTTCAACGGCACGCCGGCCCAGGGTAAACACAAAACCTGCGCTGTGCTGGAGGAAATGGTCGTTCTTGTTATTCTCGACCAGGTCGCGGTGGTCGCTGTTCTTGAAGTTGGAAGTGGTTTGTAATTGAAAGGCCATAAAGGGCGTCAACCGGAATTTGAGGCTTAGTCCGTAAGACAACAAAATATCGATGCCGTCGTCGTCGATGCGATGGTCTTCGTCATCGACAGGTGAGTAGAACGCCAGACCGGGCCCGCCGATGATGGCCGGTGCAAACCAGTGGTCTTCGGGCAGGATATAGCCGTTGTTCAGTTTGTAGGCCAGAAACAGGGAAGCATCGGTTTTCATTCCCCTGAAATCCTGCTGCCAGTCTTTGCGGTACCCGTAGTGCCCCCGGGTTCCTTCAAGCCTGAGGTCGAAAGAGGGGCTCAGGTAGCGGTTCAGGCTGACGCCTAAAAACCCGTAAAAAGCCTTGTTCCAGTCGAACATGGCATTGCCCAGGTCGCCCGAGTATTCGTTCTTTCCGCCATGGAACCCAATTGCCCATTTGTTGTCCAGGCTCTGCGCGAGGGCGGTGTTGGCAACCAGAAAAAGCAGAAGCAAGATGGTAAGTATTCTTTTCATAAGATTTGGATTTTGGTTAAATAATAAACGCAGATGATGCTTGTCCGCTTAACTAAACTGAAGTGGAATATGGCGTTTTTGAATGTGAAGTCGGTACTATCTGCAAAGGTTGATCAATCAATCCAGATTCGAATTACACTTTGTTGGCAATATGTTACATAGTTTATTCTTTGGAGCGGCCATGTTTCCCTCATAGCACCCCGGAGGCCTGTTTCAGATATCCGGCTCTTGTAAATATAAGAAGAATAAACGACAACTGCAAATAACTGACAATGGCTACCCCTGTCCCGGTATAGCAGGTCAGAAAATGGAACCTGCCAGTACAAGGGCCACGATAGAGACCAATTTCAGCAAAATATTCAGGGAGGGGCCTGCTGTGTCTTTGAGGGGGTCGCCCACGGTGTCGCCTACCACCGATGCCTTGTGGGCTTCCGAGCCTTTTCCGTATTCTTTTCCGTTGTGGGTGATGCCTTTTTCGATCATCTTCTTGGCGTTATCCCAGGAGCCTCCTGCGTTAGATTGCAGAATGGCCAGCAACACCCCCGACACGGTTACTCCTGCCAATAGCCCCCCCAGGGCCTCGGCCCCCATGGTGAAGCCCACAATCACCGGTGCTGCTACGGCAATGACCCCGGGCAGGACCATTTCCCTGAGGGCCGCCCTGGTGGCAATGGTTACACAGCGTCCGTAATCCGGGGAGCCTTCGGCCGCATCGAGGGTATCCAGGTCTTCGCTGCTCCACTGGTCCTGGGCCTTGCCACTGTTCTTTTTCATAACCTCCAGGGCTTTGCGCAGGGGTTCGATCGATTTGAACTGATCCCTTACCTCTTCGATCACCGAGCGGGCCGCATCGCTGACAGCCTTAATGGTGAGGGCCGAGAAAACATAGGGAAGCAGGGCTCCGGTAAACAGGGCGGCAATCACATTGGCTTTGGTTACGTCGATGCTCGATATGCCGGTAGCCGTCATATAGGCCCCGAACAGTGCCAGTGCCGTCAGGGCGGCCGAACCGATGGCAAAACCCTTGCCGATGGCGGCGGTGGTGTTGCCAACGGCATCCAGTTTGTCTGTCCGCTCCCTTACCTCGGGAGGCAGGTCCGACATTTCGGCAATACCCCCGGCGTTATCTGAGATCGGGCCATAGGCATCTACCGAAAGCTGGATGCCCAGGTTGGACAGCATGCCCACCGCCGCAATGGCAATGCCGTAAAGGCCACCCAGGTAAAAGACGATCATGATGCTGGCGGCGACGGTGAGAACCGGGACGATGGTAGAGAGCATGCCGATGCCCAGTCCGGAAATGATGTTGGTGGCCGCGCCCGAAGTGGATTGCCTGGCAATGATGCGGACGGGCAGGTAATTGGTGCCGGTAAAAAATTCGGTGGAGTAGCCGATGACCAGACCGGCCAGCAACCCGATAAACGACGACAGGAAGATGTTGAATGAGGTGATCTCACGGATCACCCCACCGTAAAGGACATCGGTGTAACTGAAGCTCTGGGGAAGCACGTTGGTGATAATGAACCACGACATGACAACCATCAGCAGCGCAGCGATCAGTTGCCCGGCATTCAGGGCATTCTGGGGATTGCCGCCTTCTTTCACCCGGATAAAGAAACTCCCGGTAATCGAACTCAGTATGCCTGCCCCCGCGAGCATCATGGGCAGAATGACCGGAGAAAGCCCGTTGAAGGCATCCGTGTAGGTGGCCGTAAGGAAGGTAGCTCCGAGTACCATGGCAGCAATCATTGAGCCCACGTAAGATTCAAACAGGTCGGCCCCCATGCCGGCAACATCCCCCACATTGTCGCCTACATTGTCGGCAACGGTTGCCGGATTCAGAGGGTGGTCTTCGGGAATGCCGGCCTCCACCTTACCTACCAGGTCGGCGCCCACATCGGCAGCCTTTGTGAAGATGCCCCCGCCTACCCTGGCAAACAAGGCAATGGAAGAGGCCCCGAACGAAAATCCGGTGACCACCGTCAGCACCCGGTTGACGCTTTCGACGCTATCGGTGCCAAACAGATGGGCATAGGCGATAAAGAGCAGGCTCAGGCCCAGAATGCCCAGTCCCACTACTGTCATTCCCATCACGTTGCCCCCGGCAAAAGCCACCTTCAGGGCAGCATTCAGGCTCTCCCGGGCCGCATGGGTTGTGCGCACATTGGCTTTGGTAGCAATGCGAAGGCCAATGTAACCTGCCAGCCCCGAACTCAGGGCCCCCATGATAAAGGAAACGGCCACCAGGGGCGATGAAGTTTCGGTGCCGGTAGCAAGGGCCAGCAACAGGGCGATGGAGGCCACAAAAACAGACAGTATCCTGTATTCGGCCTTGATGAAGGCCATGGCACCCTGGGCAATATAGCCTGCTATTTTGATCATTTTGTCGGTGCCCTTGGCTTGTTTCCTGATCCACTGCACCCGGGCAATGATAAAAACAATAGCAAAAAGGCCGGTTACCGGAATCAGATAGACGAGAAAATTTTCCATAACATACGGGAGATGGGATCAACGGTTCGGATTGTAAGATGGTTTCCTTGTTTTGTGAAACAAGGAAACAAATAAAAAGTTTATCCATTTGAACCAAATTAATATAAAAATTGGTGATCTGACCTCCTTTACCTCCGCCAACCTGATCACGGCTTCTGCGTTGGGGATTTGGCCGGGAAGTGTTTTCTCCGAAATTCCGAATGAAAAAGTTCGTGTATATTTGAAAAGGCAAGTTGATTAATGGCAGCCCGAAGCAGATGGCTGCCGGCAAGTATTCCAGAAAACTGAAACTTACTGAGCAAGTGAAGCGCAAAGAAACCGATTACCTGGGTGAGGTCAGTATCCCGGCGGATGCCCTTTATGGCATCCATGCCTGGCGTTCGGCCGAAAATTTTCCCGGCCAGACACCTTTCCAGCCCGAATGGTACCGTGCCCTGGGCATAGTCAAGTTGGCCTGCTACCAGACCATAATGGCATTTCGTTCTGCGGCCCTGCTGAAATACCCGCCCGAAAAGCTGCCGGCAGGTACGGAAGACGGCAGCCTGTTCGAGGCGCTGGCCCTTGCTGCCGAAGAGGTTTCGCTGGGGAAATACGCCGAACATTTTATTGTGCCGGCCATGCAGGGAGGGGCCGGCACATCGGCCAACATGAACATGAACGAGATTCTCAGCAATGTGGCCTTGCTGAAACTCGGCTATTGTCCGGGAGAATACCGGTACGTGCATCCCATTGCCCACGCCAACCTGTTTCAGAGTACCAATGACGTGATGCCCACGGCTCTCAAAGTGGCCCTCATGCAACTGCTCGGGCGGCTCGAAGACAGCATCAACAAACTGCGTGCTTCTGTCGAGAGCAGGGAAAAGACCCACCGGCATCATTTGCGTATCGCTTATACCCAGATGCAGCAGGCCGTTCCCTCTTCGTACGGCATGCTTTTTGGCGCCTATAGCGATGCCCTTTCGCGCGATTGGTGGAGGGTGTCCAAATGCCTTGAACGGATCAAGGTGGTCAACCTCGGAGGCGGGGCCACGGGCAGCGGCATGGCCATCCCGCGCTATTTTGTAATGGAGGTGGCCACGCGTTTGCAGAAACTGACGAATTTGCCCCTGGCCCGCGGAGACAACCTGAGCGACACCACGCAGAACCTCGATTCGCTGGTGGAAGTCCATGCCATATTGAAATCCCATGCAGTGAACCTGGAAAAGATTGCTGCCGATCTGCGGCTGTTGTCGTCCGAGCTGCACGGCAAACCTGAGTTGAGCATCCCTGCACGGCAAACGGGCAGCAGCATTATGCCCGGCAAGGTGAACCCTGTGATCCCCGAATTTGTGATCGGTTCTGTCCACAAAGTTTACAGCAACGATGTACTGGTTTCTTCGCTTTGCGGACAGGCATGCCTGGATTTGAATGCCTATTTGCCGGTAATAGGGCATGCCATGATCGACAGTCTCAATCTGCTGATCAATGCCGGGAGCAGCCTGCAGCAAAACCTGCTGACAGGGTTCCGGCTGGATGCAGGAAAAGCTTTGGAAAACCTGCTGAACAGCCCTTCGATATCTACCGCACTGATCCCCCACACTGGCTATGAAAAAGCTGCGGAATTGGCTCAGTACATGACGGCCCATTCATGCAGTGTGTTTGAGGCAAACAAAAAGCTCCGGATCCTCCCGGACCCGAAGCTCAAAGAAATTTTGCAGCCCGAGGAACTGTTAAAGCTGGGATACTCACTTGCCGGACTGTAATCCGGCCTTTGCCGGGCAGTTTATTGAACGAAAACCCTGCGATTACAACTCTTCCAGATCGATATCCCTTACCGTGGTCTGTCCCGACTCCACGGTCACGCCTTCCACGATGCCCAGCACCTCTTCAAATTCTCCGTCCAGTGTGGATGCCACAACCAGGTCGTAACTGCCCGGGGCCAGGAAGTCGATATGGTAGATTCCTTCCTCGTCGACCATGTCGGTGTTGACGGCACCGGGGAATCTGCTTTGCTCTGCTTCAGGTTCGGCGGCCTCTTCTTCGGTATAGGTGCCGGATTCGTATGCATAGACTACAATGCCGGTATTTTCGGGAACAGAAGTGACCTCGCCTGTGATGCGTCCGGCTTCTTCGTTGACAATCAGTCTGATGGTTGGCTTCAGAAGATACAAACCTGAGGCTCCCGCCCTCACTACCGAACGGCGGATGTCGAAATCAGCCGTCACTTCGGTATGTCCATTGGCAGGCACACTGAAGTGGCCAATGGCCTTGTAGCCGGTTTGCTCCCCGCTGGGCACAAACAATGGGGTGGTGGTCCCGTCTTCAAATTCGAGGTAGGTCTGAGGGTTTGAGGGTGGCCCCTGACCGCGTTCTGTTGCCAGGAGGATAAAACGGAGCTGGCTGTAGGTTCCTGCTTCCAGTTCGAAAAAGCCAAGAATGTCGGTTTCACCCCTGGTCAGATCAAGCAGGTTGATGGTCACCGGACCATCGAACTCGTCAAAACGGTGCCAGTTTTCATCGTGTCCTTTGTAGTGGATCTCGGAAAAGGTGATGTATACCCCGGTAATGTTCTCAGCGTCGAGGGGGGCATCGGTGATATGCAGCCTCAAATGACCGGCACCCGGGGTTTCGGTATCCGACTCACAGGCCGTGAACAGCAGGGCCGGCACCAGTAAAAGCAATGCATAAAGGAATTTTGTTGAACGAAACATGGAATGAAGTTATTAGTGAATAGATACTCTTTGCCTTTAAGACGTTTGTCAGGGCGGGAAGGTTGGAAAAACAGATGGAGTTATTCAGCGAATGTATACCTGAGAGAAAATGCCAGATGGAAAGACAATAGCTTGGTCTTGTTCAGGTAACCCGGTATGTTCTCGTCGCCGGCAAACACATTGGGCAGTCCGTAATTGGCAAAAGCACCCATACCCAGCTGAAGGGGGTCGCCCAGGGTCCGGACATATTCGTAGCCGGCAATCAGCCCGTAGTCAAAACGTGCATACTGGCTGTTGACCGATTCGACCTGCCCGCCAATGTGATTTTCTGCATTTTTGAGGTATCCCGTATAAAAGCCCATGACGGCCTGGTGTGGAGAGTTGGGCCTTAATTGCACATTTGTCAGCACAGAAAATTTAGAATAGTCCATATCCAGGCTGGTGGCCACATAATGTCCGTGGATGTATTCCATATAATCCTGCCTCTTGACCGAGGTGAAGTCGAAGGCGAACTGCAAGCCGATACGGTCGGAGATCATCTTCCCCGCAACAATGCCGGCCGATTGCCCATAGGAAGTCCGGGTAGCGGTCAGATCGGAATTCCTCAGGCCGGCGGTGGTTTTCCCGTCAACAACCCAGGTGTTGGCCAGTTGTCCGGATATCCCAATGTAGAAACGGGGTTTAGGCGTGGGGTCTTCCTCCGGTATCTGTTCGATGATCTGTAGCTGAGCTGTCCTGTCATAAGGGGGCATGATCTCTGCAATGAACGCGGGGCCCGATCGAAGGCCGGCTGAAGGAAGCGGGTTCATCGAAGCGGTAATGGTCCCGGGTTCATCAGGGATGGGGGAGGTTTCGGGTTCCGCTGGTCTGTCATGTACCGGCTGCCGGTGATCATGCCGGACAATGCCGGGGCGCTGGAACAGGGGCTGGGCGCCAGCCAATGGCTGTGACACGGAAATCTGTTCCATGCGTGCGGGCATAGGCAGTCCGATTTGCTGCGCTGGTTGCTGAGCATAGGGCGAATCGCCGCTCATGCTGAAGAAATAGAACATGCTTCCTGCGGCGATCAGCAACAGCAGCGAGGCTGCTGCGGCCCACAGGGAAATCGCCCTGGATTTCTCCCTTGCGTCGAGTTCGGCCACCACCCGGTTCCATACCAGGTCGGTGTCGAGGGTGTTTTGCACCCCTTCCCAGGCCTCATCCGGGGGGTTCCCCATATTGGATTCGATCTGGTGTTTATACCACTTGTCAAATTCCATGATTTATGCTTCTTGTTTGTATATCCAGTCTTTAAGCAATTGCCTTGCCCGGCTGTATTGTGATTTCGAAGTGCCTGCAGAGATATCCAGACGTTTGGCGATCTCCTGGTGCGAATATCCTTCGAGGGCATAGAGGTTGAACACCATCCGCGCACCTTCGGGCAGCCGTGCGATCTGCGTTAATATGTCTTTGGCCTCCAGGGTTTTAATACCTGGATCCACTGCGCCTGAGTGGACTTCCGGAACGGACTCGGATAAATACGGCTCTGTCCGGGCTCTTTTTCGCAAACTGTCAATGGCCGTATTGGTCACAATCTTCCGTATCCAGCTTTCCAGGCTCCCCTCTCCGTTATATTGCCGGATGTTGCGGAATACCTTCACAAAGGCGTCCTGGAGTATGTCCTGGGCCAGTGCGCGTTGTCCGGCATATCCCAGGCAGATTCCGTACATCTTCGGCGAATACCTGCGATACAGCATTTCCTGGTAACGCCGGTCATTGTTGGCGCAGCCGGCAGCGATCTCCCGGTCCGAATAAAGGTCAAACCCCATGCAGCATCAATCAATTTCCAATATAAACGCCGTTTTCAGCCTTGATGATATGCTGTTGTAAATTCCAGGGTTTTTTTGAGTGTCGATCAGCAACACATCTTCACCTTCCACCTGGGACACCTGGGCATATACCACCATGCCATAATTGATCAGTTGCATCAGGGATTCGGTGTCGATCATGATGCTCGCCCTGGAATCGGTATCCCGTGTAAAAACAATGTTTTTAGTTCCTTTGGCAGGATTGGCGCGGATACGGATCTGATCCTTAGGGGCGTATTCGTATCGTATGGGCACCGGTCCGGAAGCGGCACGGCGGAAGCTGCCCTCCATGACCAGTGCCGGCAGCTGTTGCGTACCTATGTGCAGGGTGATCTCGATCATGTGGTACACGCCCTGGGGGATGTCGAATGTAAACACCGCTTCACCCGGGTTCTGGTCGAGGGAGATGACCATGGGGGAGGCGAAATCGGAGATAAAATACACGTCGGTGGCGCCTTGTTCCCGGCGGCCATCGAATTCTATGTTTTCGAGCACCAGTGTGCCGCTCTCCAGGCTGAACCCTGTGTTGGTTTCTTTTTCGGCAGCGTCCCAGGCCACCTCATGCCCGGTCATGCTAAAGGTGAAATCGAGCCTTGCGGATGGGTCTTCGATCTTGTCGCATGAGGCAAGCAGGAATAATGCCCCGGCCAGCAAGATCCCGGCCCGGTACTGCGGAAAATATGGGCGTCTGAAGACACCTGTTTTGATTTTCATGGTGTTATGAGCGGTTTGAAATATATTATAATGACGTAAAAAACAGGGATTTGGTTGGAACACAAAATACAAAAAATATTGGCTCCCCGGGGCAAAAAATATCCGTAATTTTGGCATTGTGATTGCATCATTACCACCTGAAATACATATATCCGATACAGCCCGTACCGCCATGATGAGAAAATTCCCGTTGTACAGCCTTGGTTTTGTTCTCCTGCTGTTTGTCCAGGCCTGCAGTTCCCAGAAGGAACTCAGCCAATGGGCTCTTGACGCTGACACAGCCTATGATTCCGGAGATCACCGCGAGGCCCTCCGAAGCTATGAACTCCTGATCGAGGGTCAATCTGCAGGCAATGGAAGTCCTGAAGCGGTTTTTTACCAGAGGGCCGGCCTTTCGGCCCATGCCCTGGGCAAAACGAACAAGGCGGTACACTACCTGGAGATCGCCCGGCATACCCCTGCCGCCGACCACCTGACCTACGCAGCTTTGGCCAAATCGTACCGTGAGCTCGACAATTTGTCGCGGGAGATCACCAATCTGGAACGTTACCTGGAAAAATCTCCTGAAGCTCCCGGCATTGATGCCATGAGAGAGCGTTTGTTCGAAACCTATGTGGAAAGCCGTAACTGGGAACAGGCCCTCGGGTTGTGGCCCCAACTTGCCGGTGATCCCTCCGGCAACGAAGAGTTGCTGGAGGCGTACTTCCATATTAAAACTGCATTGGAGAAAGAAGGGGAGGCGACTGCCGTGGCAGAGCAATTACTGGTTTTGAATCGGGCCAACAGGGTGGCCCTGGACCATTTGGCGAAGAAGCATTTCAGACAGGCCGACCAGCGCTATTGCCGCGAAATGGAGGCCTATGAGGAAAATAGGACGCACAGGCAGTATGCGCAACTATTGCAGGCGCTGGAGGTTGTCAATACCGACCTGCACATTGCCCTGGATTACTTCGAGCGGCTCTACCAGAGCAATCCCTCAGCCGAATACGCCACTTACCTTGCCAATATCCACGAGCGATTTCAGAACGAGGAGAGAGCCCGTTACTACCGCCGGCAAGCCGGCGACTGATCGCTCCCCTCCCAGGGAAGCCTTATGTTGTCTGTTGGCTATTGGCTTTTGGCTGTTGGCTATTGGCTTTTGGCTGTTGGCTGTTGGCTGTTGGGTTTTCAACTTTTCAACTTTTCAACTTTTAAACTTACTTCTTTCTGTCTTCTGTCTTCTGTCTTCTGTCCTCTGTCTTCCGTCTTCTGTCTTCTAAACTCTTAAACTCTTCAACTCTTAAACTCTTAAACTTTCTACCTTCTACCTTCCACCTTCCACCTTCCGCCTTGCTATTCCGGGCAATTCAGCATGTGGAAAATTTCATGTATATTTGTTATGAACACAAAATCCACAGCATCATGCCAACGATCAAAAAAATCGGGGTGTTGACTTCCGGAGGCGACACTCCTGGAATGAACGCGGCCATCAGGGCCATCGTGAAGGCGGGGAATCATTACGGTATTGAAATTGTCGGGATCCAAAAAGGATTTTTCGGGCTCATCCACGACAAGATGCAGTCCCTGGATTCCCGGGCTGTGTACAACATCATTCACCGGGGGGGGACCATATTGAAAAGTGCCCGATGTGAAGAATTCAAAACAAAAAAGGGCCGGGAAACGGCCAATAAGGTGGTCAAAAAAAACAGCATCGATGCCCTGATCCTGATCGGCGGAGACGGTACCCTTACCGGGGGAAAGCTGTTCGGGCGCGAATTCGACGTTCCCGTCATCGGACTACCCGGTACCATCGATAACGACCTGTACGGTACCGACTATACCATCGGCTACGATACAGCCGTGAACACGGTGGTGACAGCCGTGGACAAGATCCGCGATACCGCCCATTCGCACGACAGGTTGTTCATTGTCGAGGTCATGGGCCGGGATGCCGGATTCATCGCCTTGCGGAGCGGAATTGCCACAGGAGCTGAGAAGATACTGATCCCCGAGGCAAAGACCTTTAAGGAAGACTTGCTCGAATCGTTAAAAAAGGGGATTGCCGAAGACGAAACCTCCGGCATTATCATTGTAGCCGAGGGCGACGATACCGGGGGGGCCAGGGAGGTCGAAAAGATCGTCAGAGACCGTTATCCCGATTACGACATCCGGGTCTCTATCCTCGGACATATACAACGTGGGGGGGCACCATCGGCATACGACCGGGTGTTGGCCAGCGGCCTGGGCTATCAGGCAGTAAAGGGACTGACCGAAGGCAAAAGGGATGTTATGGTTGGTTCCATCAACCGGCAGATCGTATTTACCCCCCTGGACAAAACCATCAAATATAACAGTCCGATCAATGTAGAGCTGCACAGCATTGCCGAGATCCTCGGACTTTAGTCACGGACCTTTCGTGGTTTATGAATTTTTTATAAAAAAAGGGACAAGCTGAATATGCTGCCCGAACAGCCCTGATTTCCATCCCAACGGCTTTATTGGTTCGACAAGAGATGGCGGTACCTTCCGTAGTCCGCTTTGGGCCTGCGTTATGGCATGCCGGGGCATTTTGGGAAGTGGTTTTTCTGGTTATATTTGCCCATGCACAAAAATAAATACACCGACTGTATGAAAACTCATGTTTTGAACACACTGGTTTTGTTTCTTCTTGTTACCGTTCTTTCACTGTCGCCGGCCAGGGGGCAGCAGCCGCTGACCTATTTTCTGGACGACATCGAATACGATGCCGGGGTGCCGAGCCCCGAAGAATTTCTTGGTTTTCAGATCGGGGAATGGCATCTTCACCATGCCCTGCTGGTACACTATATGGAAAAACTCGCCGAGACCTCAGAAAGGGCCATGATCTATGAGTATGCGCGCTCGCACGAATTCAGGCCCCTGGTACACCTGGTCATCACCTCCGAAGAAAATATGCGGAACCTGGAGGAGCTCAGGGCCAACCACCTGGCCCTTACCGACCCGGAGCGTTCGGCCGGCATGGACGTAAGCGGCATGCCCGCGGTTGTGCGTTTGGGTTACGGGGTGCACGGCAACGAGCCCAGCGCGCATAATGCCGCCCCCCTGGTGGCCTATTACCTGGCTGCCGGACAGGATCCCAAAGTACAGGAGATCCTCGACAACATGATCATTGTGATCGACCCTTCGCTGAATCCCGACGGACAGGACCGCTTTGCCAGCTGGGTAAACCGTCACAAAAGCAAAACCCTGAACCCCGACCCGGCCAACCGTGAATTCCGCGACGTTTGGCCGGGTTCCAGGACCAACCACTATTGGTTCGACCTGAACAGAGACTGGCTGCCGGTGCAGCATCCCGAAAGCAAGGGCAGGGTATTGGCCTACCATCAGTGGAAACCGAACATCAATACCGATCACCATGAGTTCGGTTCGAATTCGACCTTCTTTTTCCAGCCAGGTGAGCCGCTGAGGGTAAATCCGCGAACTCCGGCCGTTACCGACGAACTGACCCTGGAGGTGGCCATGTACCATGCCGCCGCTTTCGACCGCATCGGGCAAACCTACTATACTCAACAAGGTTTTGATGACTTCTATTACGGAAAGGGCTCCACTTATCCCGATGTACAGGGAAGCATTGGCATCTTGTTTGAACAGGCTTCGAGCCGCGGTCATCAGCAGGAGACCATACATGGCATCCTTGATTTTGCCCAGACCGTCAGGAACCAGGTGGTGGTGTCCATGTCGAGCATCGAAGCCGGGCTGAATATGCGCGAAACCCTTCTGAACCATTTGCGTTGGTTCTATTCATCGGCCCTCGACGAAGCCGGAGCCAATGATTTTGCAGCCTATGTATTCGGCGATGCCCATGATCAGGGTAAAAACCGCCACTTCCTTGATATTTTGCAAACCCATCAGGTCAGGTTTTATGACATCACCGGCAGTTTGAATGTCGACGGTGAAACATTCGAGCCCGGCAGGGCCTGGGTGGTGCCCCTCAGGCAGCCCCAGTACCGCCTCATTCAATCGATGTTCGAAAAAGTACTGACCTTCGAAGACAGCCTTTTCTATGATGTGTCGACCTGGACCAAGCCCCTGGCATTCAATATGCCTTACGGGCAGATCGCTTCAGCCAGGCAATTGGCCAATATACAGGGCGAACAGGTATCCGATATTGAACTGCCTGCCGGAAGGGTAGCAGGAGGGCAGGCCGATATGGCCTATTTGTTCTCCTGGGATGAGTATTATGCACCCAGGGCCCTTTACTATCTGCAAAACAAAGGCCTGCGCACCCATGTGGCCACGGAGCCTTTCACGATGAAAATCAACGGCAATGAAAAGGATTTTCATTTCGGGACCATCATGGTGCCCGTAAAAACCCAGGACATCGATGCCGCCAGCCTTTATGCAGTGGTCAGTGAAGCTGCCCGTTGCGCCGGCATCGAAATGGTTGCCGTGAATACCAGCCTGGTCGAGGAGGGCATCCACCTGGGCAGCGGAAGTTTTGCCTTCTTGCGTAAGCCCGAAATATTGATGCTGATCGGACAGGGCACTAACAGCCGGGAGGCCGGTGAGGTATGGCATATGCTGGACCAGCGTTTTGCCATGCCCATTACCAAAGTGGAGGTTGAAAGGGCATCTTCTGTCGATCTGAACCGCTACAATGTGGTGGTGCTGGTATCGGGCTCCTATGGTGGCATCGGCAATGCAGCCCGGGAGGAGCTGATGCGATGGAGCCGTTCGGGGGGTACCATCGTGGCCTTTGGGACGGCTAACAGCTGGCTCGAGCGGAATGATTTTGTGAACATGGAATTTGTCAGCCTTCCCGAAACCGAGGATCCCCTCACCATGCCCTATCATTTAAGAAGCAATATCCGTGGGGCCAGGAGGATATCGGGTTCCATCTTTTTGGCCAGCCTGGACACCACCCACCCCATTGGTTACGGCTACCGGCGTTCCCATCTGCCGGTTTACGTATCGGGCACTTTTGCCGCCAAACCTTCGGGCAATCCTTTTTCCACTCCGCTTGTTTTCGACGAAAATTCACTGATGAGCGGCTATGTGTGGCAACCCTACAAAAACCATTTGGACAAAACCGCCGGGGTCCTGATCAACCGCTCGGGCAGGGGAAGCGTTGTGTCAATCATTCACAACCCCAACTTCAGGGGGTTCTGGTTTGGTAACAGCAAACTGTTCATGAACGCCCTGTTTTTCGGGCAGATCATGGGCAACTGAAGGGTCCCGTCAGTCGGTTTTCGGCCGATTCCTTCCAAACTTTTCGTGGGCGGTAACGAAATCGCCGGCTACGATGGAGGCCGCCAGGGATATCTCGCCGGCGATGAGGGTGGCGGCGGCAATTTCGGCAAACTTCAGGGCCTTCCCGCTGCCTTGGCAATCGATGATCTGCAGGCATTCGCGCTGTGTGGGCAGGGAAACCCCTCCTCCGACCGTGCCCACGATCAGCGAGGGCAGCCTCAGCGACACATACAGGTCCTTGCCAATTGTTTCGGTATAAATAAATCCCACGCAGGATTCGCTTACATTGGCCAGGTCCTGGCCACAGGCCAGAAACAGGGCGGCGATCCCGTTGGCCACATGGCCGTTGGACCCCATGATCCCGGCCAGCTGACCCCCGGCTACCTGGCGTCGGTAGGCCAGGTCTATGTCGCCTGCGGTGCTGCGCAATACCCTCGAAAGCACCCTCTGTTTGAAAAGGACTTCCACAACCACCGACTTGCCCCGTCCCAGTATGGTGTTGATGTGGGCCGGCTTTTTGTCGACGGCCATATTGCTTTCGATGGCATAGCCCGAAACAGGAAAGTGGGAAGCTATGTAGCGGCAGACCTCCTGCGATGCCCTTGTGATCATATTCATGCCCATGGCGTCGCCGGTGCTGAAATTCAGGCGGACAAAGACCATCCGTCCCTGGATAAAGGCATGGTGGCCGGTAAGCTGGCCATATGAGGTGGTCTGTTTTACCACTTCCGCGATCTTGTCCATGTTTTTATCCAGCCAGCCGGCAAACTCCCTGGCCTGGAATACATCGTTCAGTACAAAATAAGGAGCCCGCTGTATGCTGTTGGCCGATACCACCACATTGGCGCCTCCCGACAGGGAAACGGCCCTTGCGCCCCGGTTGTAGGATGCCACCAGGGCCCCTTCGGTGGTGCTCAGCGGAACGAAGTAATCGCCGCTTGCGTGTTCGCCGTTGACCTTCAGTGGCCCGATTACCCCGACCGGAACCTGCGAAAAGCCGATGATGTTCTCTATATTCCCTTTTGCCAGGCTTGGATCGACCGTGCTCCGGTCGAGATCTTCGAGTTCCGAACCGCTTTGTTGCGACAAAAAATCCAGTCGTGCCCGGATGGCTTTTCTTGAATAATCGTTTTTTCTGTCCTTTGGCAATCTCATAAGGCGATGTCTTAAGATTTCGGGGAGATTAATCCGGGTTGATGTCGGTTGGCTTCTCCGGGGTTTTCAGGGTTACATCCCGCTGGGGGAACGGGATCTGAATACCGTGCATGTTGAATTTTTTGATGATCCCCATATTGATGTCGCTGATGAACTTTCCCCTTCGGTGCATATAGGTGGTGGTCCACACCAGGAGTTCGAAATGGATCCCGTTGTCGCCGAATTCTGTCAGCCGGATATCGGGTCTGGGTGCCTTTAAAACATTGGGGTCTTCGGCCCCTACTTCCAACAGCAGAGCGTGAACCTTGTTCACATCGCTCGAGTAGGCCACGGAAACCGGGATGCGGAACCTTACCCGGTAGTCGTTGTGGCTCCAATTGATGACCTTCGACTGCATGAACTCCGAGTTGGGCACAATGATCGATACATTGTCGTTGGTGATGATGGTGGTTGCCCTGGCCGATATTTTGGTGACCCTGCCGTGGGTTTCGCCGATCTCGATACGGTCGCCCACCTTGATGGGCCGTTCGAACAGGATGATGATGCCGCTCACAAAGTTGTTGGTGATGTGCTGCAGACCGAAACCGATACCGATGCCCAGGGCGCCGGCCAGAACCGTCAGTGCGCTCAGGTCGATCCCCGCTGTCTGGAAAACGATGAGCAGCCCCAAAAAGACCACGATGTACCTGACAATACCACCGATGGCCTGCCGCACCCCCAGTTCGGGCGTATACCTGATCAGGATGTGATTCACCAGGAGTTTTTTCAGCCGTGCCGAAAGGTAGATCACCAAAAAGACGCCGATAAAAAAGTACAGCAATATCCAGAGGGTAATGCTGGTATCGCCGATCTCAAGCAAGGGATAATTCAGGTATTCCCTGAGGGATCTTTGAACGGTTTCGATGGTTTCCATAGGGGATCGTTGACATGCAAAAATAAACAAATGTTTGGACGCTTGAAAAATTTCGGGATGGCTTAAACCATTACCCGGCATTATTGTCTAAAAGTCGATGAATTCATCATGTATTTACGTAATCCTTTTTGCAGTATGAAGAATCTGGTTTTTTTGCTGATGCTGACCTTAATGGGGCTGTCGGCCAACGCACAGCGACAGATGGAGGGAACTTCCGGGAACCCGCGCCAAAATGTGGTCGTTCGGGGCAGTGTGCTGGATCAATCGGATGGTGAGCCATTGCCCGGCGCACATATTTCCTTTACCCATATGCGGGATACCACCCGGGTGTTCCGCACAGCCACCAACGATCAGGGTTATTTTGACATCACCATGCCCCGCGGCGGGTACCATATGCAGGTAAGCTATCTGGGATACCGCCCCGCCTCTTCAATGGTGCGGGCCACCGATGAGATCAATGATCTTGGGCAGGTCATGATGACCATGACCGACGCCATGCTCGGTGAAGTGACCGTTACGGCTCAAGTCATTGCCGCCCGGCTCAGGGGCGACACCCTGCAGTTCAATGCCGCGGCATTCAAAACCAACCCCGATGCCACAGCCGAGGACCTGATCCGCCGGTTGCCCGGCATTACGGTCGATCCCAGCGGGGTAAGGGCGCAGGGAGAAGAAGTTCAGCGCGTGCTGGTTGACGGTCAGGAGTTTTTTGGCAACGATCCGAGCATTGCCCTGAGAAATCTTCCGGCCGAAATGATCGAGCAGATCGAAGTGTTCGACCAGCTCAGCGACCAGGCCCGGCTCACGGGTTTCGATGACGGGCAAACAACCAAGACCATCAACATTGTTACCCGCCTCGACCGCCGCAGCGGTCAGTTCGGGCGGGTCTATTCGGGTTACGGCGACCAGGAAAGATACCAGGCAGGCCTGGTAACCAACCTGTTCATGGATCAGCGCCGCATCTCCATCATTGGCATGAGCAACAACATCAACCAACAGAATTTTTCCAGCGAAGACCTCTCCGGCTTCATGTCTGCCCGTCAGGGCGGTGGGGGCGGAATGCGGGGTATGATGGCCGGCGGCCGCCCACCGACAGGGGGGTCCATGCCTGGCTTGGACAGGGGAAGTTTCCTGATCGGGCAGTCGGGCGGGCACAATACCACCCATTCGCTTGGGCTGAACTATACCGACCGCTGGAACGACAAGGTGAACATCAACAGCAGTTATTTTTTCAATATGGCGGACAATTTCACCGAACAATTCAGCGACAGGCAATACATTATCGACGGGAACACCTCCCAATTCTACGCCGAAAACGATGTGTTCCGGCGCAGCAACCACAACCACCGCTTTAATGCGCGCATCGACTACCGCATCAACGACAACCACACCCTGCTGATCACCCCCCGCTTCAGTTACCAGGACACGGAAACTTCCAATTTTTCGGAGGCCTCCACCTTCCTTTCCGGAAACGACCTGCTCAACCAGTCGATCCGCGGCAATGAGCGCCAATGGGACGGTTATTCCTTTTCCAACGCCATAACTTACAGGGTAAGGCTTAACGATGCAGGCCGTTCCCTGTCGGCCCGCTTAAATGCCAACGCCAACAACAACGAATACCTGTATTTCCTGGATGCCCTGAGCAATTATTACGAGGGGCCGGTTTTTATCGAAGACCTGGTCGATCAGCAATCGCAGTCCAACACCCGGAGTCTTGGACTCTCGTCCAACCTTACCTATACCGAACCCCTGAGCGAAAGGGGGATGCTGCAGCTTTCGTACAACATCTCCTACTCAGACAACAGCTCCGACCGCTTGACCAATAGCTGGGACATTCTCAGGGAATCGTACACCTTGTTCGAGAACGATCTTTCAAGCGAACTGACCAATGGCTACCTGACCAACCGGGTGGGGCTGGGCTATCGCTTCAGGGGAGAGAAATACAATATGCTGGCCGAACTTTCCTATCAGCAGGCCGGGCTGAATTCTTCCCAGACCATACCCTATGCGGCCGACATGGAACATTCGTTCAGCAACCTGATCCCGATGGTGAATTTTACCTATAATTTCGACCGCACACAAACATTGCGGCTGATGTACCGCAGCTTTACCAATGCCCCTTCGGTGAGCCAGTTGCAGGACGTTGTGGACAATTCCAACCCCTTGCTGGTCAGCAGCGGGAACCCCGACCTGAAACAAAGCTACAGCCATTTTCTTACGGCCCGTTACAACAAGGTCGACCTGCTCAACAACCGGAACTTTTTTGCCTTTGTGTTTGGCAACCTCACCAATGATTACATAGGGAATGCCACATTGATCGCCCCGACCGACTCCATTTTGGGCAACGGCTATGCGCTGCCCCGGGGAGCCCAGTACAGCCAGCCGGTGAACATGGACGGACTGGCCAATGTCAGGAGTATGCTCACCTATGGCTTTCCGCTGCAGTTCATCAAAAGCAACATAAACCTGACCACAGGGGCAGGCTGGTCCCGTACCCCGGGACTGATCAACAACCAAAAAAGCATCACCAACTCCTGGCAGTTCAACGGCGGACTGACCCTGGCAAGCAATATCAGTGAAAATATCGACTTTACCCTGTCGTATAGCCTGAATGTCCATATGGCAGAAAATTCACTCCGGCCTGCCCTGAACAACGAATATTACTACCATGTAAGCGGGTTGCGTTTCAACTGGATTTTTCTGAACGGATGGGTGCTGCGAAACGATGTCAGCAACCTGTATTATACCGGACTGGGTGAAGCATTCAACGAGAACTACTGGTTGTGGAACATCAACCTGGGCAGGAAGTTGCTGCCCAACCGCCAGGGGGAGATCACCCTTGGGGTGTACGACTTGCTTAACCAGAACCGGAGTGTTAGCAGGAACATCACCAGCACCTATATCGAGGACGCCCGCACCAATGTGTTGAACCGTTTTTTTATGCTGACATTTACCTACAATATCCGGCATTTCAATCTGTCAGACTGATTTTAATCCCGAATTGACCAACTGCAAAAACGGGCCGCATGGAAAGACATGCGGCCCGTTTTTGCAGGTTTATTAACTTTGTAGTATCCTGCACAAGCTTGTCCTACGAAATACCCGACATCTATGCAACCCATTCATGATGCCCTCTGGTACAAAGATGCTATCGTGTACCAGGTCAATGTCCGTTCCTTTTACGACAGCAACGGCGATGGGATCGGCGACTTCAGGGGACTGATCCAGAAACTGGATTACATACAGAACCTCGGGGTCAACACGATCTGGTTGCTGCCCTTCTATCCCTCCCCCCTGAAAGACGGCGGATACGACATTGCTGATTTCACCGGGATACATCCCTCCTACGGCTCCCTGGCCGATTTCAGGCGCTTTGTCCGGGAGGCGCATTCGCGGAAACTGCGCATCATTACCGAACTGGTGCTCAACCACACCTCCTCGGCCCATAAGTGGTTCCAGCGGGCCAGGAAAGCAAAACCGGGCAGCGTGTACCGCGACTATTACGTATGGAGCGATACGCCAGACAAATACAGCGATGCCCGCATTATTTTTCAGGATTTCGAAGTGTCCAACTGGTCATACGACCACGAGGCCAGGGCCTATTACTGGCATCGGTTTTACTCACACCAGCCCGACCTGAACTTTGAGAACCCCCGGGTGCAGCAGGAAATTTTCAAAGTACTCGACTTCTGGTTTGACATGGGTGTGGATGGGTTCAGGCTTGATGCCGTGCCCTATCTTTTTGAGAAGGAAGGCACCAACTGCGAAAACCTTCCCGAAACCCATGCCTATCTAAAAAAACTCCGTCGCTACGTCGATGAGCATTACGACGACAAACTGCTGCTGGCCGAGGCAAATCAGTGGCCCGACGATGCAGCGGACTATTTTGGCGATGGGGATGAATGTCATATGGCCTTTCACTTTCCGCTGATGCCCCGGCTGTACATGGCCCTTCAGATGGAGGACAGGTTCCCCGTGGTCGACATTCTCGAACAGACACCCGAGATTCCCGGCAACTGCCAATGGGCGATATTTTTGCGCAACCACGACGAACTCACCCTCGAAATGGTATCGGACGAGGAAAGAGATTATATGTACCGCGCTTTTGCATTGGACCCGGCCAAGCGGGTGAACGTGGGCATCAGAAGGAGGCTGTTTCCCCTGTTGGGTGGCAACGCAAGGAGCATTGAACTGCTCAATGTGTTGCTGCTTTCCATGCCAGGCACCCCCATCATTTATTACGGCGATGAGATCGGCATGGGCGATAACTTCTACCTTGGCGACAGAGACGGTATGCGCACGCCCATGCAATGGTCGCCCGACAAGAACGCCGGCTTCTCTTCGGCCGACCCACAGCGTTTGTTCCTTCCGGTAGTGATCGATGCGCATTATCATTATACTTCGGTCAATGTAGAGAACCAGGAAAAGAATCCGTCGTCCTTTTTGTGGTGGCATCGGCGGGTAGTGGCCAAACGCCGTCAATACCAGGCATTTGGACGGGGAAGCATCCATTTCGTGAATGCCAATAACCCCAAGGTGCTGGCTTTTATCAGGGCCTACGGTGAGGAAGCCGTCCTGGTGGTGGTCAATTTGTCGAGGTATTCTCAATACGTAGAGCTCGATCTGTCGGCTTATGCCGGCTTTATTCCGGTGGAAGTCTTCAGCCGGAACCGTTTCCCTGTCATCTCCGACGAACCCTGGCCCTTTTCCATGCAATTCAAAAACTATTTCTGGTTCGAGCTGAAAAATCCTGGCCGCGAAGATGCCCTGGAGCTCGAAAACGATACCCGGAAACTGCTCGTGGGCGAAAAGGAGTGGAATACCATGGACCAATCGCTGCAAGGTCTCGTTAAAGAACGGATCTTTAACTACCTGATCGATATTCAATGGTTCAGGGGAGACACCCGGAAACTCCGGCAGGTAAACATCATCGATGCCATCCCCGTAGTAAGGAAAAAGCTTACCCCCTTTCTGTTTATTGTGCAGCTCGACCTGATCGAGAGCCGCAACGACATTTACCTGATGCCATTGTCGCTGGCCATGAACACCAAGGCCGATGAGATCAGGTCAAGGCACCCGCGTTCGGTGGTTGCAACAGTGGATATGGACGGGGAGCAGGGCATCCTCTACGACGGGGCAGTAGACAAGTCGCTTCAGGAGTATCTCCTGGAGTTGGTATCCAGACGGGTCAAGGTCAGGGGGAATGAAGGCCTTATCGAAGGCAAATCGGGGCGGCTGCTGCAAAGGCTACTCCAGGAAAAGGCACCGCTGATCCCGCATATGATCGAATCGCGGCATACCAACTCCTCCATTGTTTATGGGGAGAAATATTTCCTGAAGATGTACCGTAGCCCCCAGGAGGGAGAGAATACCGATGTGGAGATCATGAAGGCTCTGACCCGCGAAACCGGTTTCAAACACATCCCTTCTTACCTGGGTCGGATCAATTACAGGCATCCCCGGCTCGAAGATTTCTCCATTGCCATGCTCATGGAGCTCATCCCCAATGTGGGCAGTGTCTGGAAGATGACCGAAACGGCCATCGAAAGCTTTTTTGACAATGTATTGTCCGAGAAGGCCGAATTAAGCAGGTTCCCCCACCACATGGATGGTCGCATTTCTGAATTCATCGGTCCTTACTTTTTGGAGATGACCGCCTTGCTGGCCAGGCGTACCGCCCAGTTGCACGTGGCCCTGTCCTCCGTGAAGGACTCCCCCGGTTTTGTGCCCGAGCCTTTCTCCCTGCTCTACCAAAAGTCTGTTTATCAGTCGCTTCGTACCTTTGTGAAGCGGAATGTGGATTCCATTCGCAAACATACTGCGCAGGCCGGTGAAACCCAGCGCGAACTGATCGCTGAAGTCTTGTCGGAGGAGGAGAATTTGTTGAAACAGATTCGC
Source organism: Bacteroidales bacterium (assembly GCA_003560165.1). Classification (GTDB taxonomy): domain Bacteria; phylum Bacteroidota; class Bacteroidia; order Bacteroidales; family UBA7960; genus PUPG01. The sequence continues at coordinate 1,118 of PWJC01000178.1, read as the reverse complement.
AGTATCCTTGAAACGGAGAAGATTCGCGCGATGAAGATACGCATACACGGCAATTACAAACTCGACAAGGTGTTGTTTACCGGACGTGATTTTAAGATTGTCAATTTCGAGGGAGAGCTGGAAAAGCCGCTGAGTGCCCGCCGGATCAAACACAGCCCCCTGAAAGACGTGGCCTCCATGATTGGCTCATTTCATTACATTGTTCACAAAGGTTTTCTGGCCCGCAGTGAATACCTGCCAGTCGACACCCTTTTGCTTGGTCCGGTGATGGAGCAATGGTGCCATGAGGTGACCGGAGTTTTCGTGAAAAACTATATGGAAGAGATCGGACCCTACGACCTGATCCCCCCCTCGAAAGAGCAGGTGAAGGAATTGCTGCAGGTTTATTTGCTGGAAAAGTCCATCCGCGAATTTCATTACTTTTTGAAAAACGACCCCCGCTTACTGGTCAGCCCCCTGAAAATCCTGGGATGCATCAGGCAGTCCGTTTAAGGCTGGCGGCTGTGGCGGTCTTTCCACACTTTCGTTGTACATCCTACCCATTTGTCATCTCACAGCTTTGGAGGGGCGGTGTAATTAATTGACTGTCAGTGAGATTTAGGTTTTGCCCCGAATGGCACGGATTGTGAATCAACCTATCGCAAGTACAATTATGCGAGCAATCAATCATTGGGTATGAAGAAAAATATAGAACTTCCCGAAATTGACGCCCTGATATTCGACCTCGACGGGGTAGTCACCCAAACCCGGAATGTGCACATGGAAGCCTGGCGTAAACTCTTTGACGAGTTTTTCCGGCAGGCTGGCAAACAAGCCCACGACACCACAGCGATGTCGGATGCTGATTACCTAAACTACCTGGATGGCAAGCCGAGGTACCAGGGTGTCCGGAGCTTTTTGTCGGCCAGGGGAGTGGAATTGCCTTTCGGAAACCCGGATGATCCTCCGGGTTTTGATACCGTGTGTGCTGCCGGCAACAGGAAAAATGAGTTGTTCCGCAAAGAAATTGAAAAAGGGAAGACAGAAGTTTATGAGGATGCTGTAAGCAGTTTGCGGCTATGGCGCGAACAGGGGATAAAGACGGCCATCGTGTCGTCGAGCAAGAACTGCAAGATGAT
>PWJC01000003.1 GCA_003560165.1 Bacteroidales bacterium | reverse complement strand
TTTTGGCTGTTGGCTTTTGGCTTTTGGTTTTTGGCTTTTGGTTTTTGGTTTTTGGCTGTTAGCTTTTGGCGTTTTAAACTTTTCAACTTTTCAACTTTTCAACTCTTCAACATTTCAACTCTTCAACATTTCAACTCTTCAACTTTTCAACTCTTAAACTCTTCAACTCATCACTATTCCGTCTTCCGTCTTCTGTCCTCTGTCCTCTGTCTTCTGTCTTCCGTCTTCTGTCTTCCGTCTTCTAAACTTTTCAACTTTTCAACTCTTCAACTTTTCTATCTTCTATCTTCTACTTTCTATCTTCTACTTTCCACCTTCTACCTTCCACCTTCTTCCTTCTTCCTTCTTCCTACCTACTACCTACTACCTACTACCTACTACCTACTACCTACTACCTACAGTTCCCCATTCACCGTATTCGCCTGGACGCAGAGGGCGAGGGCGGCGGTTTCGGTGCGCAGCCGGTGGGGGCCAAGGCTCAGTGGGCGGTAGCCGGTTTCCAGTGCCTGTCCGACCTCCTCCTGGCTGAAGTCGCCTTCGGGGCCTACCAGGATCAGCAGGTCGCTGCCAGCCCTGCAGCCCGCTGACAGTGCCTGCTTGTGGCCGTTGTGGCAGTGGGCGATGTGTTTTTCCCCCGGCTGCGTACCCTGCATAAAGCGGGAGAAGCCAGTCAGGGGGTGGAGCACCGGCAGGTAAGCCCTGAGCGACTGCTTCATGGCCGAGACCAGGATCTTTTCCAGCCGCTGAGGCTTGATGATGCGACGTTCGCTGTTTTCGCAGATCAGGGGGGTGATCTCGTCGATGCCGCATTCGGTGGCCTTTTCGAGGAACCATTCGAAGCGGTCGATGTTGCGGGTGGGCGCTACGGCCATGTGTAGCCCGAAGGGGCGCTTTCCAGGCCCCTGTTCACGTTGCCTGATCCTGAACATCGCGGCCCGGGGGTCGGCCTCTTCGAGTGTGGCCCGGCACCAGCTTCCCCGTCCGTCGGTCAGCACCGCTTCCTGTCCTGGGGCGAGGCGCAGAACCCTTACACAATGCCGCGACTCTTCGGCATCGAGCACGATGTGTTCCGCCTCGGTGTTGTGTACATGGAATACCTGCATGGGAAAAAATCCGTTTGCCGGCCACCCGGTCAAACAAAGATAATTGAAATCCGTTGAATACAGTTAAGCCGGCGCTACAGGCATTTTTGTAACTTCGGCTCGTTTTACCCAAGGCACCCAGTCCATCATGCAAAGGATCCTTTCCCTGCTCAATCACCGCGACTTCGTGCTGGTGCTCGCCCTGATTACCGGGCTGGTGCTGGGCGAGAATACCCGCCCCCTGGCCGGGGTGTCGATGTGGACACTTGGGTTGGTGATGGTGTTCGCCACCACCGGTTTCTCCTTCAAAAGCTGGGTGCCTCCCGGCAATGCCCTGAGGCCCCTGGCCCTTTCGGCCCTGCTGAACTACGGAGTGTTCGGCAGCGTGGTCATCGGTTTGGCCTGGCTGTTGTTCCGCGAGGCTCATTTCCCTTTCTATGTAGGGTTGGTGCTGGTGGTGGCTTCCCCGCCCGGGCCTTCGGTGATCCCTTTTTCGGCCCTGCTTGGGGGCGACAGTAATATTTCGGTAACCGGGGTGTTCGGCCTCCACCTGCTGGCCTTGTTGCTGACCCCGGCTATTTTGCTGATCTTCCTGGGGCAGGCCCTGATCGAGCCCGGGGTCATCCTGAAGATGGTATCCCAACTCATCCTGCTGCCGCTGATCATCAGCCGGGTTTTGCGGCATCCGGCCATTTTGCCCCGCATCGAAGGGGTGCGGAAGCTGGTGATCAAATGGGGTTTCTTTTTTGTGATCACCCCCATTGTGGGCATGAGCGCCCCGGTGTTCCTTACCGAACCCGTTTCGGTGATGATGATCTCGGGTGTACTGCTGATCTCGATGTTCGTGATGGGGCTGGGCTACCACCTGGGCATGCTCAGGGCAGGCAAATCCAGGAGCTTTGTCATCAGCAGCACCCTGGTGATGGTGATCAAAAGCAGCGCCTTTGCCGCGGTAACTGCGTTCACCTTTTTCCCGGGCGACCCCCGCGTGGCCTTGCCCCCCGCCGTGGTGAGCGTGTTCGTGACCCTGTTCATTATTTTTTATTCGTTGGTGGTACGGACCACCGACAGGGTGTGGGGAAAGCCGGCGGCATAAGCAGACGGAACAGGAACTACTTAAGCAGGCTTTTTTTTGTGAGCGGATGCTTTAATTCCGACCACCACATGATGGTGCTGCCGATGAGCAGGCTGGTGATCGATATGGAAAAGGCGACGGTGAAGCCCCAGAGTTCGTAAAACAACACCCCGAGCAATGGGGCGAACAGGGCCCTCAGGGCGGTAAGCCCCAGGTGGATCGACTGGTAGATGCCCGCTTCGGCCGGTGTGCAGAAATAGGCCGAGCCGATGCTCCACATCAGCACCATGGTGGCGGCGAATATGCCGTGAAACAGGATATAGAAGATCAGGGTATGGTATAGGGTGATGCCCCAGAACTCGGTGTAGCTGTCGTAATGCTGGGTGAGGATGAGGGTAAAAATGTAGGCCGCCATCGATAAAAAGGAGATCACCGCAAAGCGTCGGGGATCGATGCTGCCGATCAGCCCGCCGAAAAAGGGGAGGATGAGGATGGCCAGCAGGTTGTAGGCGTTGCGGTAAAAAGCCACGCTCGAATAATTGAGCCCCAGCCCGTGGTCCCAGAACAGGATGATCACCGTGAAGGAGCCCATGAAGCCAAAGCCGTAGAACATGAATCCGGTCTGGTAATGCCGGTAGGGAACGTTTTTGATGAGGATGCTGATCATTTCGGCCACCGACTGCCTGATGCCTTCCCACAGCCCGTGTTTCTTGGGGGTGGTGTCGTCGTCGCGGTAGGGGATCATCGACAAGAGGGTGATTGACAATACTCCCAGCAGGGCTGCCACCGGGAACATATATACAAAAATATAATTGTCGGCATCCAGCGCCCAGCCATAAATAAAAGTGGTGACCATCATCACGATCTTATTTGCCGTGGTGGCGTAGCTGTAGAACTTGCCGAAGTGTTCGTGCGAATAGGCGTTTTTCAGAAAGAGGTTGATGCTGGGAAATACGATGGGGTTGGCCAGAAAGTACACCAGGAAGATGGCCAGAAAGAGGTAGTGGTACACCGTGTCGCCGGCCAGCTGTTCGGGGCTGCGCGGAAAGAAATACAGCAGCAGCAAGGGCAGGCGCGTCAGCAGGGCCGTGCGCCTGAGCAGCCTCTTTTTGTCCCTGATCTGCCGCAAAAATGTGCTGAAGAAGATCAGCACCAAAAATACCAGGGTAGAGAACTGAAACAACACGCTCATCTGATAGCTCGTCCCGAGCAGGCTTTTGACGAACACAAATTCGTTCAGGGCGATCAGCCCGGCCAGTATCCCTTCGATAATGGAATAGGAAAAATGAAGGGCAAAGGTTTTCTTCTCCTGGGGCTGCAGCTCCGAAAAAACCGGGATTCTCATACCTTTTCAATACATTGATCAGAGGGGGGTGATGGACGATTTTGGCGGTGCAAAGGTAGCTTACCCGGGCCAAAAAAAGAAGATAATGACCAAAATTACTTATCTATCTATGGTTATAAATCTAATAAACTGGCAGATTTTTCCTGAAAAATTCGTTACTTTACACAGTCTAACCCCTAACCCCATACACCAGTGAAAAAAATACTCCTGATTTTAGTTGTTGCCCTGGCTGCATGCAGCAGGCTGGCACCAGATTATGCCACCATTACCGGCTATATAGAAAACCCTTCCTATGAACAGGTGGAGGTTTATTACATAAAGGAAACTGTGACCAACACAAGGGAAGAAGTAAAGGCTCCCCTGGATGAAAATAACAGGTTTTCTGCCAGCCTTCCCCTTGATGAGCCCCGCCTGGTCAGTATTCGCATCCCAAGGCGTTCGATCAGTCTTTACCTGGAACCCGGGGCGGAGGTGGATGTCACCTTTGATGCGGATGACTCGACCGAGATACCTGGCATCGAAGGAGATCTGGTCGCCGAGAACAGATTGCTTGCTGGGTACAATGCGGACGTGGCCAATAAATATGCCCGGATGACTGTACTTAGAAAGGCTGCTGAAATGGGGCCTGATGAGTTCAGGATCTATGTAACCGATAATTACGAGGAAAAACTGAACTATCTGAGAAATGACATACGTTTCGATGAATTGAGCGAAGACTTTGTGTCAATGATGGAGGCCAATATCAGGTACGAGAAAAAAGGAGAGTTGATGGAGTACCCGTGGGCTGCTGCCCGTTTCCGCGGGCTGGACAGCCATCCTGAATTGCCGGAAGGGTATTATGACTTTCTGGATGACGCAGAAATATTCAGTGATCAGTATACCAACCTCCAAAGCTATGTGGCATTTCTGAATGTGTATCAAAACTATATGATACAGCAAAACGAGCCCGAAGAGGGATATGGTGACAGGGATTATTATTCAGTATTGTTTGAACAGTCTTATGATGCCTTTACCGGGGAAACCAGGGATATTGCCCTGGCGGGTGCAGTGATCTCCATGATTCGTTTCGGGGATTTTGAACTGGCCGGTGAACATTATGAGCGGTTTATGGATCTGGCCACTGGGGATAAATATAAAGACCTGGTGGATACCGAATACCAAAAGGTTCTGGATTTAAGTCCGGGCAAGCCGGCCCCTGAGTTTACACTCACAGATATTAACGGGGAATAGGTTTCCCTGAGTGATTTCCGCGGGCAGGTGGTGTACCTTGATTTCTGGGCAAGCTGGTGTGGTCCCTGTATGCAACAGGTGCCTTATGCAAGGGAGCTGAAAAAACGGATGGAAGACCATGACGACCTGGTATTTCTGTATATTTCAGTGGATACCGACGAGCTGGCCTGGCGCAACAAGGTGGCCGATGAGAACATCCGGGGCGTCCACCTGAATGTTCCCGGTTTTGCCCACGATGTGCCCCAGAATTACAACCTCAGAGGTGTGCCCACCTTTTATGTGATCGGGCGCAACGGGCGCATTTTTGACAACAGGCCGCCCAGGCCCAGCAACCCCAGGGTTGACGAGGTCTTGCTGTCGGCCCTTGCCCAATGATGTTTTTGTTCATCTTCTAACCCCATATTGAGTTATGCGACCACTAGTGTTCCTTTTTGCCTGTGCGGTCCTGTTCGCCTGCACCCCCCGGCCCGCTCCCGATGAGGTCCATTTTTCGGGTCAGATCGAAAACCACCAGGATGCACCCGTAGAGATCAATTTTTTTAGAGACTACATCAATAACGACCGCAAGGTGGTTTCGCTCGAACCGGACCACGAGAACGCCTTCCTGGAAATCTTCTGGGTACCTTCGCCGGTGCTGGCCACCCTGACCACCGCCCGCAGCAGCCTGCCGGTGTTCCTTGAGCCCGGAGTGTCGCTGCATGTGGCCGCCGATGGCCTCCGTTTGCCCGAAACGGCGGTGTTTACCGGGGCCGGTGCGCCCGCCAACAACTTTTTGAACGATTACCGCCTGGAGATGGAGCCCGGGCTGACCAGGGCCTATATGAACGACATGGCAAAAGAACTGCCTCCGGAACGCTACCTGCTTTTTGCTGACAGCATTGCCGGCGAAAAAATGGCCTTCTTTGAGGGCCATCCCAATCACGGACTGCTGGGCAGAGCCTTTATCGTCCACTTCGAAACCCAGGTGAAGTACGAAAAATACCAGCAATTGCTCAACTACCCCCGGCTGCATCAGAGCCTGAACCGCCTCGATGCCCCTCCGGAGTTGCCCGGGCATTATTACAATTTTCTTGAAGAGGCCCTGAGCTTTGAAGAGGAAAGGCTGAACAACCTCACCTACATCAATTTCCTGCTGGCCTACCTCGACCATCGGAAAGAGACCGGCCAACGGGAGTTCGATCCCGGCGCCTCCCGCCATGTGATCAACTTCCACCTGGCCGGCGATTACCTCGAAGGGCATCCCCGCTACTACATCCAGGCCATGTCGGTGAGCCGTGAGATGAATTCGGGCGACATGCACCAGGCCATGGAGCTCTACGACGACTATATGGCCCGCAGCCCGGTCGGCGACTACCGCGAACGCCTCGGGAGGGAGTTGGAACGGATCGAAGGCCTCTGGGCAGGAAGGCCTGCGCCCGATTTCACCATGACCGGCATCGACGGGCAGGAGTTTTCCCTGAGCGACTATCGCGGGCAGGTGGTGTACCTGAAGTTCTGGGCATCGTGGTGCGGACCCTGCATGCGGCAGGTGCCCCCTGCGGCCGAACTCAAGGAGCGCATGGCCGGCGAAGACGACCTGGTGTTCATGTACGTTTCGATCGACACCGACCCGGCCGCCTGGATCAGCCAGGTGGAACGCCATGGCATCACGGGGGTGCATGCACGCACCCCGGGTCGTGAACGGGGTGTCCCGGCGCTGTACCACGTGAGGTGGATCCCCACCTTCTACATCATTGGCCGCGACGGCAACATCTTCGACCACAGGCCCCCCATGCCCTCCGACCCCGGAGTGGATGAGGCCCTCAGAGCGGCTTTGCAGCAGCCTGGCCCGGCCCGCTAGGGCAGGGGCTTCCCGGCCTGCAGCCTGAAATAGGCCTCCACTTCGCCCAGGTCGTCGCCGGGTGGGGTGAGGTCTTTGACGATCTTTCCCTTTTCCAGCAGGACGATCCTGTCGCAGATGTCGGTCAGGTAGTTCAGGTTGTGGCTGGAAACGAGCATGGTGGTGCCCTTGTTGTGGTTGATCTGCTGCAGCATCTGCCTGATCATGATCTGGGAGCTGGGGTCGAGGTAGTTGAAGGGCTCGTCGAGTACCAGCAGGGCGGGCCTGATCATCAGGGCTGCCACGATGCCCACTTTCTGCTTGTTGCCCGAGGAGAGTTGCCGGATGGTTTTGCTGCTGCCGCCGGCCTCATCGCCCAGAAAGCCCGCATAGGCCTCCAGCCTTTCTTCGGTTTCCTTTTCGGAGATCCCATGCAGCCTGGCGGCAAAGTGGAAATATTCGACGGGACTTAAAAAGCCGATCAGAAAGCCTTCGTCGAGGTAGCTGCCGGTAAAGGTTTTCCAGTGGTCGCTGCCTTTGACGGCTTTCCCCTCGATCTCGGCCAGTCCTTGCTCGGGCCTGATCAGGTCGAGCAGCAGCCGGAACATGGTGGTTTTGCCGGCTCCGTTGTTGCCCACGATGCCGGTGAGCGAGCCCGGGGCGATCTGCAGCGAATCGATGTGCAGGGCCGTTTGCTCCCCGTAGTTTTTTTTCAGGCCGGTGATGCGGATGCTTACCATTGGCTTTGCCTGTATTTGTTGAGTTGGTGGTATTTGTTTCTGTCGAAGCGAAGGGCGGTGGCCCTGGTCCATCGCCTGCTACCCAGCACAAAGGCCATCCCGGCACCCCCGGTGGTCAGCGAGATCCCGTAAAGGTAGGGCAGGGGGAGCAGGAAGGCGATCACATACACGGGGACGATGCTCAAAAACACCAGGATCACGGTGATGAACAAACGCCCGCTGACCCCTTCGGTGTTCATGAAGGAGCGGCCGTTGGGGTCGATCCGGGTAGAGTTTGCCACCCCGGTATGCAGCAGCATGGCAAAGACCGGCCCGGTAACAAACAACACAAGCCCGGCGGCAAGGGAGATGATGCCGGGGTTGAGCCACAGGATAAAGGGCATAAGCAGAAGGAACTGCGCCCACGCCATGGCGGCATAGAAATAATACCTGGCCCTGATCATTGCGGTTGTGGAGATCTTTCTTGTGGCCAGGAAATCGGCAAAGCCGCTTTCCCACGAAAAGGCAAACTGAAGATGATATAGCCCGTATGAACCAAGAAACATCATGATCAGGGGGGTGAAGCCCACAACACTTTCCCTGTCGGCCGCATAGAGCAGGTAGAGCAGTAAGGGAAGCATCAGCGGAAACTGGACGAAGTTGCTCCTGGCCCGCTTGTTGCGGGTGATCAGTTTCCACTCAAGGGCCCACAGATGCCCGTAATGTGGCAGCCGCGACAGCAGGCCGGCCATGCCTCCCTTCGCTGTCCTTGCAGGCCTTGCATCTTCTGCGGCCCAGTCGTAAAAAGTCCGCTTCAGCCCTTTGTGGCTCAGCCACTGCAATGCGGCGATCGCCAGCAGGGGCAGGGCGAAGGCCAGTGGATGGGCGTTCACGAAGGCCTGCCCGAGGGCTTCGGAAAACTGCATATACTCCTGGGGGAAGAGCAAGGCCCCCGGCACAACATGTGCCAGGATCAGCACTCCCCCCAGGATGAGCCTGGGGGCGACCCCCGGCCAGGATTTGAGCCAGATGACGATGGCATGGTTCAGCCCCCCCAGCAGGAAACAACACAGCATGGCCAGCCAGAAGGCCTGCGGCGACACCGGGATGTAGAGGGTGCGCACAAAGAAGGGGAGCAGCAGGGCGAACAGATACAGGTTATAGATGCTCAGCCAGGAGCGCAGCAAAATGAAGCGGGCCAGCTTCGGGCGCGGCAGAGGCAGCGGCAGGTAGGCCCGGATCATTTGCCGGGGCAGCTTCTGGGCAAAGTAGCGGGTGAGCAGGTCGGCTGCGTAGATGTACAGCAAAAGCGAAAACAGGGCATCAACGGCTGTCTTCTGGGGGAAGAACCTGAGCAGCAGCCAGGGCAGGGAGCCGCCCAGGGCGTAAAGGTAGATCAGGAAAATCAGGGCCATGAAGGCGATAATGGCCTTTACCCCCAGGCTGCGCCCGAAATAATGAGCCCGGCTGAACTGCAGCCATGCATGTCGTATCAGGGTTAGGTACATGGTGTTTTGCCGCGGTATGGACCCCCGGAGTGCAATGTTACGGATTTTATGGGAGTTGACCTTCCCGGATGGACAGTTGAAGCCGGAAATACTATCTTCGCAGGCAACGGAACGTCCGCTTGTCCGGGAATGAAACGGCCTTTGTAAAAGAGAGATTCCTCACTTCGTTCGGAATGATAATGCTAAGGATGATACCTGGGTTTGACGGGCCGCTCGTCTTCCCTTTTCCTTCTGCTTTCCAATTCCATTTCTTTTCCATTGGTTGTACTTTTTCTTTTGGCGATCAAAAGAAAAAGTACCAAAAAGAAAAATCGCCGCTCGCTGTGGGCCCTGCTAAAATCTACGGCCGCTTCGCACACGCAGGCCAAGCCGGTCGGCA